>JAGVGO010000134.1 GCA_020057085.1 Planctomycetota bacterium
CCGAAGGCGCATAGCCGTAGCTCTGTAACTGAGGGGGCGACGACGCCATTGGTCAAAAGATCAAGTAAGTTGTAAAGGTTATTTTTTTACAGCGACTAACGACAGAATCAAGATACCTCTTTTCTAGCTTGTTTGCAATTGTTTTTCGCTTTGACATTGTGACATTGCGAAAAAAACCTTGTAACCTTACCGGAAATGTGGTAAATATGCTTTATATTATAAATGGTCTTTAAGGAGAAAACCATGACCACCATTCGATTGCGTTTTCCTGGTTTCCCACAATTAAGAGTCTCAGGAGTAGATTCTATAGAATTCGAAGCAGGTATTACGCCGGAAGAAGTACTCAATCAACATCTTTTTGATTTGCCGGAGGCGGAAGTTTTAGCCGCAAAATTTAATAACAAAATTATAGATTTGTATGTACCGTTAAAGGAGTCGGGCGATCTCGATTTCGTCCGTCCGAACACGCCGGAAGGACTGGATGTGTTGCGTCACAGCTCGGCGCACTTGATGGCGCACGCAGTGTTGCGTGTGTTCAAGGATGTCGAATTTGCCATTGGCCCGACTATCGAAGAAGGATTTTATTACGATTTCGATCTTGATCACAAGTTTGCACCGGAAGATTTTGCTTTGCTCGAAGCGGAGATGAAAAAAATAGTCGAGGAAAATATTCCGATTCGCCGTTTTGAATATTCCAAAGCCGAGGCACGTGAAATGCTGAAAAAACAACGCGCACACTTCAAGCTGGAACTTTTGGAGGAACTGGGCGAAAACAATGTGTTCAGTTTCTACCAACAAGGTGATTTCACCGACTGGTGCCGCGGCCCGCACGTAAACCGTACCGGCAAACTCAAGGCCTTCAAACTACTCAGTGTTGCCGGCTCCTACTGGCGTGGCGACGAGCGGCGCGAGATGTTACAGCGCATCTACGCCACCGCCTTTCCGAGTCAGGAAGAGGTAGACAAGTTTGTCTACGTACGCGAAGAAGCCAAAAAACGCGATCATCGCAAACTGGGCAAAGAACTCGCGCTCTTCAGTTTCCAGCCGGAAGGCCCTGGCTTCCCTTTCTGGCATCCGGCGGGCGTCACCTTGCTCAAGGAGCTGCAACATTACCTCGACGGCATCCTGTTCCAGCACGATTACCAGGAAGTGATCACGCCGATGGTGTTGAACCAGGTGTTGTGGCAGAAAAGCGGACATTGGGACCACTACCGCGCCAACATGTATTTCACCAAAGTGGATGAAGAAGATTTCGCGGTAAAGCCGATGAACTGTCCGGGTGCCTGTCTCATTTTCCGCAACGAGACCCGTTCGTTCCGCGATCTGCCGCTGCGCCTTGCCGAATGGGGCCGCGTGCATCGCCACGAGAAGAAAGGCGTGCTGTCCGGCCTCCAGCGTGTGCGTGTGTTCACCCAGGACGATGCGCATGTCTATTGTATGCCGGAACAGATCGAGAGCGAAATCGGCGACATGATGCGCATGCTCGATGAGATTTATAAAAAATTCGAGTTCAGCTACTCGATAGCGCTCTCTACCCGACCGCCCAATTCGATCGGCTCGGACGAAATATGGCAACATGCGGAAGGCGCGCTCAAACGGGCGCTCGAAAACCACAAGGCCGACTACAAGATCAACCCCGGCGAAGGAGCCTTCTACGGCCCTAAGCTGGAGTTCCATTTAAAAGACTGCCTTGGCCGCAGTTGGCAATGCGGCACCATCCAGGTTGACATGGCCATGCCGGAACGCTTCGATCTGGCGTATGTAGGCAGCGACAACCAGCCGCACCGGCCGGTGATGCTGCACCGTGCCCTGCTCGGTTCGCTCGAAAGATTCACCAGCATCCTTATCGAAAACTTTGGCGGGGCCTTCCCCATGTGGCTGGCGCCGGAACAGGTGCGGGTGATCCCGATCAGCAGTGAAAAGCATCTGGATTATGCGCGCGTCGTGTACGAAAAGCTGCGTGAACAGTGCATTCGTGCCACCCTGGTTACGCGCAGCCAGAGTCTCAACTACGAGATCCGCCAGGGTCAAGTGCAGAAAGTGTCCTATCTGCTGGTGATCGGTGAGCGTGAAAAGACGAACAACCAGGTAGCGGTGCGTTCCCATGAGATGGGCGATCTCAAAGCCATGTCGCTTGACCAGTTTATCGCCGGGGCAGGCGCCGAAATTCGCTCCCGCAGCCTGCACAGCGGTTTTAAGAAGTAAGGCCGATGTTCGATTATCTGTATGGCAAGGTAGCTGCCACCGAGGCAGGCAGCATTGTCGTAGATATAGCGGGAGTGGGGTTCCGTGTGCAGGTCCCGCTCCCGTTCAGCCAAAAAGTACGCGCCGGCGAGACTTTGAAAATATTCGTGACTCTCTCTCTGCGCAACGAAGAGGCACGGCTTTTTGGCTTTGCCTCTGCCGAAGACCGGCGCCTATTCGAAAAGCTACAGACGGTAAATGGTGTCGGTCCGGCTACTGCACTCAACATTCTCTCGTCCGCTTCGGCCGCTAGTTTGTACCAGGCAATTTTACAGGAAGACCTCTCACAATTCCGCAAAATCAAGGGCGTTGGCCCCAAGACGGCGCAACGTATCGTGCTCGAACTCAAAGGCAAGGTCTCGCCTGGCGACCTGCACGCCGGTGTCGCCGCCAAACCAGGGAATATCCAGGCCGATGCCGTGGCTGCCCTCATCTCTCTTGGCTACCCACAAGAAACCGCATTGGACTCGGTAAGTAAGGCATGGAAGCAAAGCGACAATCCCACCCTCGACGTTCTCATCAAAGAAGCCCTTAAACACATGTAGGCGTTCGATTCGCCTAAGGAAGGAAATGAATATGGGAAGCAATCTGGTTGATCTCCAGGAGGCCCAATACAAATTGGAAGAACTCGTATCGCTGGCTTTGCAAGGCCGGCAAGTTATCCTTGGTAATGACGGCAAACCTCTAGTCCAGTTGGTGCCACTTGGCTTGATTCAACCTAAAACTCCCGTGGCGAATGCCAGAAAACAGCGTCCTACGGCGGCCGATTTGGAGCAGTTGCCGGAACAGAAAGATTTTATGCAGTAACACATTGGTACATTGGTGCTTATTTTACGAAAACAATGCGAGGTAGAGGATGCGACAATTCTACAGTTTGACCATTGTACAAAAGGCGATAGCTGGCGTCTTGCTGGTACTGCTGCCCAGTCTCGCCATTTTTTACTACAACATGGTGACCATCAAAAATTCCATCTGCCAGATCGTACTGGATGACCTGAAGATCATAGCCGAGGCTTTCGAAGGCCATGTTTACCAGTTTATCGAGATGTCCCGTCGCCGCTTGGCAGATTTTGCAAGCGACGGGTTTATCTGTGATAAGCTCAAAGAGATTAACGCCGGAGAAACCCAGGCAGTGGATAGTTTGTGTGACTACCTGGTGCACCGTAAAATATTGAGATTCGCCTGCGGCTGGCAGCGCAAGAATTAGTCATCATGGCCGACGCGACGCAGATTGAGCAGGTACTTCTCAATCTGTGCGCCAATGCCCGTGATGCCATGCCCAAAGGCGGGCAGCTTACGATCGCAACCACTCTTGCCGAAATCGACGACCGCTTCTTACAGGTTCACGGTTATGGTAAGCCAGGAAAATACGCATTGCTGGCGGTGGCAGATACCGGCACAGGGATGGACCAGAAGACCAGGGACAAGCTATTTGAACCGTTCTTCACCACCAAAGAGGTCGGCAAAGGTACAGGGATGGGACTTTCGATAGTGTATGGCATCATCAAGCAGCAGGACGGCTACATCCTGGTAGATAGCGAACCCAGCAGAGGTACGACATTTAGCATATACCTTCCGCTCACTGATGCCACTGTTAAGCAGCTCAAGATAGAGGAATTGGGCGCTATTTGCGGTGATAACGAGACCATTTTGCTGGTGGAAGACAATGCCCAGGTACGGTTTGTAACCAAAGAGCTTCTTGCCGGCTTTGGCTATCAGCTAATTGAAGCCGTTGACGGAGCCGATGGCATAGAAAAATTTATGGCCAATAGCGATAAAGTCGCTTTGCTGCTGCTTGACGTAGTTATGCCCAAAAAAAACGGGCGCGAAGTAGCCGAAGCGGTAAAGCACATAAAACCGGAGGTAAAAATACTCTTTATGAGCGGTTACCCGGCGAATATCTTAGATGTCTACGGCCTGGCAGGCCATGCTGATTTGATTGGCAAACCCGCCTCACCTGGTGTGATGTTGCGGAAAATAAGAGAACTACTTGATCTTCCGTAAAACATCAGAATTTGCCGAGCTGGGGCTCGGCGTTCCCAGGAGTTTTATCTTGTTCCTTCCGCGATGGCGTGATCGGAGTTATTTCATGAGCAAAAATCTGGTTATTGTCGAATCACCGGCAAAAGCCAAAACTATCCACAAATTTTTAGGCAAAGATTACGAAGTACACGCCTGCATGGGCCACATTCGCGACTTGCCGAAAACAAAACTGGGCATTGACGTAGACAACAATTTCACGCCCAAGTACCAGACCATTCCACAAAAAACTTCGCTCGTCGAGGAGTTGAAGAAGTATGCCGACAAAGCCAAACACGTGTTTCTCGCTACCGACTTGGACCGCGAGGGGGAAGCGATTGCCTGGCATCTGAGCGAGGCGCTCAAGCTGCCGCCCGACAAAGTGGCACGCGTTATCTTCAACGAGATCACCGAGCCGGCGATCAAGGCCGCCTTTGCTTCACCACGCCAGATCGAGATGAACAAGGTGTATGCGCAGCAGGCCCGGCGCGTGCTCGATCGCATCGTCGGCTACCAACTGTCGCCCTTGTTGTGGCAGAAAATCGCCCGCGGGTTGTCGGCCGGGCGCGTACAGTCGGTGGCGGTGGAACTCATCGTCGAGAAAGAGAAAGAAATTCAAAAGTTCAAGAGCGAGGAGTATTGGAAAATCACCGCGCGGCTCTCCTCGCGCGAACACACACAGCAAATTTTCGAGGCGGAACTGAAAAAAATTTCTGGCAAAAAGGCGAGTGTCCCTGACGGAACAAAAGCCAAAGAACTGGTCGAGAGGCTTAAACCCCAGCCGTTCGTGGTGGCCGAAGTGGCCGGCAAAGAAAAAAGCGAAGCGCCACCGCCACCATTTACCACGAGCCTCTTGCAACAGCAGGCCTCGATTCGTCTGCGCTTCCGTACCCAGCATACCATGTCGGTGGCGCAGCAATTGTACGAAGGACTGGAACTCGGCAGTGCCGGCCCGATAGGACTCATCACTTACATGCGTACCGACTCGGTGCGGGTGTCAAACGAAGCGATCTCCGAGGTGCGTGATTTTATACCAAAACAATTTTCGCCCGCTTACCTGCCCGATGCGCCGGTAGTACACAAGAGCAAGAAGACGGCACAGGAAGCACACGAGGCGATCCGGCCATCTTCGGTGTGGCGCAAGCCCGACGACATCAAACAATATCTGTCGTCCGACCAGTACCGGCTGTACAAGCTCATCTGGGAGCGATTTGTCGCCAGCCAGATGAAACCGGCGCGTTACTTTCTCACCACCGTGACCATTACCTGCGACGATTGTCTCTTCGAGAGCAAGGGCAAGCAGGTGCTGTTTCCCGGCTACACTGTCCTGATGGGCGGCCTGACGCCTGAAGAAGGAAAAGAGGAAGAAAACAGCGGCGTACTCCCGCCGCTCAAGGAAAAAGAGGTGCTGTCGCTACACGAATTGAAGCCCAGCCAGCACTTCACCCAGCCGCCGCCGCGTTTTACCGAGGCGACGCTGGTGAAGACGCTCGAAGCCAAAGGTATTGGCCGTCCGAGTACCTATGCGCCGATCATCTCCACCATCCAGCAGCGAGGCTATGTCAAGCTCGAGGACCGTAAGTTCCATGCCAGCGAACTAGGCATCAAGGTGAGTGATCAATTGGCGCAATATTTTCCGCGTATCATGGACGCCGGGTTCACCGCCGACATGGAAACCAAGCTCGACGATATTGAAGATAGCCAGGTGGATTGGGTGAGCGTGCTGCGCGAATTCTATGGACTCTTTTCGCAAGACCTCAAAGTGGCCTACGACGAAATGGAAAATCTCAAAAAAAACCCGGAGGTCTCGGCGTATGAGTGTCCGCAGTGCAAGTCGTCACTCATCTACCGTTACAACAAGCAAGGCAAATTCCTCGGCTGTTCCGGCTTTCCGCAGTGCAAGTACGCTGCGCCGGTGGATGCGGAGGGTAAACCTGTGTTCCCTATCACCACCGAATACAAATGCGAAAAGTGCGGGCGTAATCTGGTGGTGAAGCAGAGCAAGAGCGGTAAGTTTCTTGGCTGTCCGGGCTACCCTGAATGCGCCTTCACCCTGCCGATGGGCGAAGACGGCAAGCCGGTGGTACCGGAAAAAACCGATGAGAAATGTCCGCTCTGCGGTGCTTTCATGTTGAAAAAACAGGGCCCGCGCGGACTGTTTCTGGCGTGCAGCCGCTACCCTGAATGCAAAAGCACAAAGCCGCTCTTCGGCGGCAAGAAAGAGCATCCCCTGCGTCAGTGGCTCAAGGCGGTGTGCAGCAAATGCGGCAAGGCGATGACGCTACGCAGCGGCCCACGCGGCGTGTTTCTTGGCTGCACCGGTTACCCGGAGTGCAAAAACATTCAAAAATTCACAGCCGAGGCGGTGAGTTTGCCAAGCGATTTTGTGGTGCCCACGTGTGAGGTGTGCGGCGGCCCTACCGTGCTAAAACCCGGACGCAAGGATGTGTTCTGGGGCTGCCCACGCTACCCTGAATGCAAATTCAGTAAGCCGTTTGTCGTTGAAGAGGCAGGCAAGGTCAAAAAGTCCGGCGAAGCCGAACCGCCAGCTGAGGTTCAGCCGGAGGAGATGTAGAAATGATCCGCGACACGCTCATCCGTGAATTTAAAACTATTCTCGGTGCCGCCAATGTGTTCACGCGCGAGGCGGATCGCTGCGCCTATTCGTACGATTCGGCAGTACTCGACCCGGTGCTGCCTGCGCTGGTGATCAGGCCGGAAACACGGGAGGCGATGGGCAAAGCCATCCGTCTGTGCAATGAAAACAAGCTGCCGCTCACCGTGCGCGGAGCAGGCACGAACTTGAGCGGCGGCACGCTGCCGAAAAAAGAGAGTGTGGTGCTGCTCACCCTTGCCCTCAACCGCATCCTGGAAATCAACGAACAGGACTTGTACGCCATCGTCGAGCCGGGCGTCGTCACCGCGCGCTTTGCCAATGAGGTGGCCAAACGCGGGCTTTTTTATCCGCCCGACCCTGGCAGCCAGGCAGTATCTACCCTTGGCGGCAATGTGGCGGAAAATGCCGGCGGACTGCGCGGCCTAAAATATGGCGTAACCAAAAATTATGTGATGGGAGTGAATTTTTTCGACGCCAATGGCGACTGGATCAAGACCGGCGCGCGAACTGTCAAGTGCGTCACCGGCCTCAACTTGAGCGGGCTCATGGTCGCTTCCGAAGGCACGCTCGGTGTGTTCGGCGAAATCATCCTGAAACTCGTGCCGCCGCCGCAGGCGCAGAAGGCGATCTTGGCTACCTTCGACAACACCGAACGAGCGTCGCAAACGGTGGCCAACATCATCGCCGGCAAAATCATCCCAGCCACGCTTGAATTCCTCGACAATTTTACCATCCGCGCCGTTGAGGAATTCAGCCATGCCGGGCTGCCGATAGAGGCAGAGGCATTGCTACTGATCGAAGTGGACGGCCATGTGGCCCAGGTCGAGGAAGATGCGGCCAAGGTAGAGCAAATCTGCCGCGCGATGGGCAGTACCAGCATCCAGGTGGCACGTTCGCTCGATGAGCGCAACAAAGTGTGGGAGGCAAGAAGGTCGGCGCTGTCCGCGCTTGCCCGCTTAAAACCCACCACGGTGATCGAAGATGCCACAGTGCCGCGCAGCAAGATTCCCGACATGATACGGGCCATTACTCAGATCGCACAAAAATGTTCCCTCACCATCGGTACCTTCGGCCATGCCGGCGACGGCAACCTGCACCCCACCATTCTCACCGACCGTGCCGACAAAGAAGAGTGGCGGCGCGTCGAAGAGGCGATAGATGCCATTTTCGACAAGGCGCTTTCTCTCGGCGGCACACTGTCCGGCGAACACGGCATCGGCCTGGCCAAACTCAAATACCTGGAGCAGGAGACCAACAAAGCCAGCATCCTCTATGCGCAAAGGCTCAAAAAAGCCGTGGATCCGAACTACATCCTCAACCCAGGCAAGCTGGTAGGAGAGTGACGCTACTGGTTTTATGGCGGCAGTCACATGCGGGGGACACTCTAATTATTGGCTACTCCCGTCTTGTAGCTGTAGCCGATTAGGACAGTTGAGTTTCCTGAACGGCGTGGCCAAAAGCTTTATCAGATCGGCCATGCTCATGTGTCTACCGAATTTCCGCAGCAGTGTAAAAGTTTTTAGCGGATGACGAAGTATCATGTGTGTGAACAACATTTTAAATCCTTTTTTTCGGATACGGTGCACCACTTCCGAAGGCAGGGCTGTAGGATCAACTTCGGCACAACGGAACAATTGGCTCCAGTCGCGGGCATCGTCAATCAGTCCGCGTTCGACATATTCTTTCCACAAGGGAGTGCCACGGTAAACGCACAGTCTGTTGAAACCAAAAGAGTCAAGGCCGAGCGTTGCCGCAAATCGGAAGCTCTCCAGTATATCGAATTCTGTTTCATCGGGGCAGCCGATAACGAAAAAACCATGGATGTTTTCCACCCCGTGTTTTTTCGCCTGCCCTATCGCATATTGCACCTGCTCCAGTGTCTGGTGTTTTTTGAGGCGATCCAAATTTTTCTGCGTTCCTGATTCGATACCGAAAGCAAGCGCCCGGCAATTGGCTTTTACCATAAGAGGCAACTGGCTTACTCCGACCGAATCTACCCGCCCCTCACAACCCCAGTGGAAAGCGAATTTTTTTTCAATGATACCCTCACAAATTTCTTTAATTCTTTTTTCCTTCATCAGAAAGTGGTCGTCTGTGAGGTATATGGAGCGATATCCCTGGTCATGGAGCTGCTGCATTTCACCCAGCACATACGGTGGTGAATGGCTACGCCATTTACCGCCGTTCAGAGCAGGAATATCGCAGTATATGCACCTGAACGGGCAGCCGCGTGAAGTCTGCATGGTACAGAACTTATCGAGAGAAAGGACGGCTGGCATTTCGAGGGGCAAAGACTCGATATAATCAATGGGAAGGCTTGTACGGTCGGGATATGGATATTGGTCGAGATCATGTATAGCTGGACGTGCGCGATTCTCGACGATTTCACTGCCCTTTCTCCATGTCAGCCCATCCACTGCCGCAAGGTTGTGCAGGCAATTGACGAATTCCGGCAGCAAATCTTCACCTTCTCCACGTCCTACAGAGTCAATCGCGGAACAATCGCGGAGAATATAGACAGCATTCATCGTGGCAAAAGGTCCTCCGGCAATGATCGGCGTTTTCGGCGCTGCTGCTTTCAGTAGAGCCGCCGTGTTTTTTACATATTTATACGCGGTGATGGACAACGACGAAAGTCCAATAACGCCAGGTGTGTCTTTTCTGGCAATTTCAGCAATATCTTCAGCTTTCATTGCCGGGTGACAGGTATCGAACAGTCTGACGTCGTGCCCTTGCTGACGCAATATGGGAGCGAGTGTCTGAATGCCGAGAGGCGGAAAAGCCATGATGCTCACTCGTCCATTCTGCTTATTTCCCCTTTTCGCGGGGAGAATATGACAAAAATGATCGTCCCTGACATCAATCAAAAAAATTTTCATAGAAAACATGCGGCGGAAACCTTGCCCCTTGTGGGCAGGGTAAGCCGCATCCTTATGCGGGTTAAAGAGCTCACAAATATGAATAACCATCG
>JAGVGO010000050.1 GCA_020057085.1 Planctomycetota bacterium
CCGAAGGCGCATAGCCGTAGCTCTGTAACTGAGGGCGCGACGACACCATTGGCCAAAAGATCAAGTAAGTTGTAAAGGTTATTTTTTTACAGCGACTAACAACTCATCTTGGATGCCTACCTGTTTTTTCATCACGTCGAGGAGAGCTGTATGTTGAGTCTTCTGGCTGTTGCCGAACAAAACAGCCTCAACAAGTCTCTATATTTCGATTTCTTTCTGGTATTTGTCTTTGCCACAGTGGGCGTGTTGTTCGTGATATTCAATGTCGCTATCGTCAACCGTCTGCTGCGACCAAAAGTACCGGACCCAAAAAAATTCGAGACTTACGAGTGCGGCGAGGTACCCATCAGCGATTCATGGGTACACTTTGATATTCGTTTTTACACCATTGCCCTGGTGTTTCTGATTTTTGATGTAGAGATCGCGTTTTTATACCCGTGGGCTGTGGTGTTCAGAAATCTGTGTGGCAGTGAAGCCAGTATCTCCGGTGCCTTCGTACTCCTGGAAATGCTGTTCTTCCTCCTGGTGCTGGTCGTAGGGCTTATCTACGTCTGGGCCAAAGGTGATCTCGATTGGGTTACCTATACTCTTCGCCAACAAAAGGAACAAAAGTAATGTCGGATGATGTCAAAAAAGCGGAAAAGACAAGCGAAAAAGCAAAAGAAATCGTCAGCGACACTGTTCTGGAACAGGATGCCCTGGCACTGCGCAACAATGTCATCATGGCGCCTGTGGATTTCGTCATCAACTGGGCACGCAAATCGTCGGTGTGGCCTCTTACTTTTGGTTTGGCCTGTTGCGCCATCGAGATGATGGCCGTGGGCGCCCCCAAGTACGATATTGATCGTTTCGGCAGCGGCCCGTTCCGCGCCACCCCACGCCAGGCCGATCTCATGGTCGTCGCCGGCACGGTCAGCCACAAGATGGCCAGCCGCGTCAGACGTTTGTACGAGCAGATGGCGGAACCCAAGTATGTGATGGCTATGGGCGCCTGTACCATCAACGGCGGCCCGTACTACGAATACGGCTATCATGTGGTTCAGGGTGTCGACCTGATCATCCCGGTGGACATCTACGTGCCTGGCTGTCCGCCACGCCCCGAAGCATTCCTCGAAGGGCTGTTCAAGCTGCAAGAGATGGTCAGGAACGAGCGTATTTTAGACCGCCAGCGCAAAACCACCAAACTGCAAGTCTACAACGGCACGCCCATTTTATCAGGGGTGGGAGCTGTCACGGCCGGCGATGAAGAGATGCTTGCCGACGCCACCAGGCGAGCCGAGGCAATGCAGGCGTTTGCAGCACAAAAATTGCCCAGATGTGCGATGAAAGCTGCGGCTCACGATGCTTCTGCCGTTAATCGAGAAAAAAAGAGCTAAAAAAATAGCGAAAATTTCCCAATCTTTTTTCTGCATGAAAGGCAATATTCTTGGAAGCGAATAAAATTCAAGAGATGCTGCAAAGCCAATTTGGCGCTGCCATCCAGGAGGTGACACAGGAAGGATGGGTAAAGCTTGACCGAGGCCACTTGCTTGAAATAGCCCAATTCGTGAAAAAACAAAACGATCTCAGCATGGATATGCTCCACTGTATCACCGGGGTAGATCTCGGCGGCGGTACACTGGAGTGCATCTACATCTTCACCTCCACCACACACAAACACTGGCTGACTGTAAAAGTTGACGTCAAGGTGGAAGACCCCAAGCTCCCCACCCTGTCCCATATCTGGCCCACCGCCAACTGGCATGAACGGGAAGCCTTCGATCTTCTTGGCTTCATGTTCACGGATCATCCCAATCTCAAGCGCATTCTCTGTCATGAAGATTGGGTCGGCTATCCGCTGCGCAAGGACTACGAGTTTCCCAAAGAGTTCGAGGGAATCAAGCGCGACCTGGTTCTGGAAGAAGATGACGTCATGCCGCGCACTGTAAAAAAAGGCTAGGAATTTTGTCTTATGGAACAAAAAAAAGTAGAAGAAATGCTCATCAACATGGGACCGCAGCACCCCAGCACGCATGGTGTATTTCGCGTGCTCATCGAGAGCGACGGCGAAACCGTGGCTCGCACCGAATCACACATCGGCTATCTGCACCGCTGCTTTGAGAAGATTGCAGAAAATATGACCTATCTGCAGATTCATCCTTATACCGACCGGCTCGACTACCTGGCGGCGATGCTGATGAATTTCGGCTATGCGGTTGCCATAGAAAAACTGCTCGACATTCAGGTGCCGGAACGTGCTTCCTACATCCGCGTCATCGTGGCTGAGCTGCAAAGAGTCGCCAGCCATCTCGTGGCGGTCGGCACCTATGGACTCGATGTCGGCGCCATCACCCCCTTCCTCTACACTTTCCGTGACCGCGAGAAGGTACTCAAATTCTTCGAGCGGGTATGCGGCCAGCGCCTCAACTACAACTACATCCGCATCGGCGGCGTCGCTTACGATATGCCGCAGGAAATGGCTGCCGACATCAGCGACTTTGTCGTCTACATGCGACCAAAAATCAAAGAGTTAAACGATCTGCTCACCTACAACGGCATTTTTATCCGCCGCACCGCCAATATCGGCGTAATTCCACCCGAAATGGCCGTCCAGTACGGCTGCAGTGGCCCGGTGTTACGCGGCTCCGGCGTCAAACGCGACCTGCGGCGCGACACCCCGTACTCGATTTACAACCGCTTCGATTTCGACATCCCGGTGGGCAAGGGTGAAGTCGGCCATGTCGGAGATTGCTGGGACAGGTACATCGTGCGTATGCGCGAGATGGAAGAAAGTCTCAAGATTGTCGAGCAGGCGGTCAAGTCGCTGCCGGCCGGAGATTACATCGATGCCAAGGCCAAAAAGCCGCTGCGGCCCAAAGGCGAAGTGTACCACGCCGTCGAATCGGCGCGCGGCGAACTCGGCTTTCACGTGATCGCCAACGGCAAGAATGTGCCGTACCGGCTCAAAGTCAGATCGCCCTCGTTCAGTAATATCTGTATTCTGGATGCCATTTCGCCCGGCCACCTGTTGGCCGACCTCGTGGCCATCATCGGCTCGCTCGACATCGTGATGGGCGAGGTTGATCGTTAGAAAGGAAGACTTATGGGGTTCCCCTGCCTTTTGTTAGAGATTGACCCGTCGCTGGGGTTTATCAAGCGTATCATCGCCTGGACTGCCATTGAGGAGATACTGCCTTTCAAACAGAACGGTTGGCTCCTTTACCTCTTCTTGGCACTGGTGGCGGCGGTGCTGCTGCTCGTCATCATGTGTGTGTTCGGCCTCTTTGCCGTGTGGCTCGAACGTAAAGTGTCGGCCTACATGCAGTGCCGTTTGGGACCTATGGAAGTAGGTCGCTACCAGGGTTGTCTGCAAACGATAGCCGATGCCTTGAAGCTGGCAGCCAAGGAAGACTTTATCCCCAAGGCCGCCGATATGCCGATCTTCATCCTGGCGCCGATCCTGGCCTTTAGCGGCATTTTACTGGCCTTTCTCGTCATCCCGTTCGATCGCTACTGGGTGCCTGCCGATCTCAACGTCGGGCTGTTCTATTTCGCCTCGATGTTCGGCATCGAAGCCTTCGGTATTTTCATGGCCGGCTGGGCTTCCAACAACAAGTGGGCGCTATTTGGCGCTATGCGTCTCGTAGCACAATTGATCAGCTACGAGATTCCGCTCGGCCTTTGCCTGCTCACCATCGTCGCCATCACCGGCAGCCTGAGCGTACAGGATGTGTGTCTCGCGCAAAGCCACGGCGTACTCTCCTGGTACATTTTCCGCAATCCCTTCATGTGGATTCTCTTCCTCATCTTCTTCACCGCCACCCTGGCCGAGTGCAAACGCGCCCCGTTTGACCTGCCGGAAGCCGAGTCGGAGCTGGTGGCAGGTTTCCACACCGAATATTCCGGTATGCGCTTTGCCATGTTTTTTCTGGCCGAATATGCCGCCATGTATGTCGTCTCGTGCATGTGCGCGATACTGTTCTTCGGTGGCTGGTCAACGGGTATATCTCTCATAGACCGTGCCGACACGCCGCTTGCCATTATTCTGCGTATTCTGGCTTTGAACCTCAAGGCACTTTCCCTTGTGTTCGTGCAGATGTGGCTGAGATGGACTCTGCCGCGCATCCGCCTGGATCAGGTGATGTACTGCTGCCTGAAGGTGTTGTTGCCGATCTCGATGTTTTGCTTCCTGGCGGCTACGGTATGGGAGTTTTTGTTCCGCGGCCATTTTTTCCGGACTATTTTAGGATAACTGTATGGGTTGCGTAGCTTATTTCAAAAATCTGTATCAAATGTGCGTTTCGATTCTCGTCGGGATGCAAGTGACCATAGGCTATTTTCTGCATCCCAAGAAAACCTGTGTCACCCTGCAATATCCGCATGTGTGTGAGCCTCTGCCGGAACGCCACCGTGGCATCCATTACCTGGAGACCGAAAAATGCATCATGTGCCAACTGTGTGCCAAGACCTGTCCGGTCAACTGCATCCGCATCGAGAGCACGCGCGATGGCGAGCTTTTGTACGGCTACAAGTCGAAAAACGGCCATCTTTCCCGTTTTACCGTGGATTATGGCCGGTGTCTGTTCTGCAATCTGTGTACCGAGGTCTGTACGCCCAAGTGTTTGCACATGCAGCCTGTGGCTGAACGACCGTACAAAGATGAATTTGACTTCTCTGCCACCACGCGGCTCGGTGTACTCAAGAATCTTTTGAGTGACAAGCGATACACCGCAGAAGACCACCATCGTGTCAAGGTGTGCAGGGTGGAAAGCAAAAAGCTGGCCGAAGTGAAGAAACAAAAGACCCAAGAGGCATAAGCATGAATGGCACTAAGTTAAGGACTTAGTTATAAGAACGAAAATGGTTTACGTCACCTCTCCCCTGGCGGGAGATTCTCTCATGAGAGTCAAGCAAAAAATTCAAAAATTTTTTAAATTTAGTTACCGACAGGGAGCGAGACTTTA
>JAGVGO010000258.1 GCA_020057085.1 Planctomycetota bacterium
AAAAACAGCACTAAAGTGCCAGGCGTTATAACTATGCCGCATTCGCGGCAGGGAAAAATTCGACTTTTTACACAGGCATCAAGATTGAAAGTTTTAGGATTTTTCTCTGCTACCAAGGCTACCTGTCCTTATATGTCTCAACCATATCATCAACTGCCTTGCAGAACTCCTGTGCGCTGATTTGCCGGCTGTTACGCTGGTCTTGCAAACGCTCATACTCCTCACGCATAGCGGCCTTGCGCTTCTGTGCCTGCACAAAGAACACAATATCTACGACTATGCCGCCGATGCGCCGCAACATAAACCGCCCAATATCCATGATAAAATGTTTGGTTTCTACACGTTTGAGATAAACATAGAAGCATCTGAAAGATCTATATATCCCTTCATCTTTCAGCCATCTCGTGTAGTTCTTCTGCACGCGCCACATAAGCATTAGGGATAACACCGCAGCCAAGGCACATACCAGCCAAAAATTTTGTGGCGATTTAGAGATGAGAGTGCCGAACGTGGCAAAAGTAAATAACGCAAAGCATAGGCCAAAAAAAAACGTGCCACAGCCATACTTCATCGTTTTAAGAAAAATCATAACATTGCTCCTCAGAACTTCATATGGCATTGTTAAAAGCAGATTGAACTATAGCAAAACTTTGCTGCAAAGGCAAGAGAGATTTCTGTTACATACATCCCTACGGCTGACAAGGCCGATATTTTTTAGCTTGCTAAATTCACGATCGGCGTGGTAGAATGGTCTTGCAAGTAAAACGCTGTTGCGTTGAGCCTTTGTCAGGGGAGAAAATATGAGGCAAGAAATTTCTATATCATGGCGTACACATAACAAGGCAGCCAATGCTCTGGTGTTGGTCGTGGCTGCGTTGAGTATGTTGTGTTGCCTGGGTGTGACGTGGCTGCGCGTCGCCGGCCTGGAGCAAAAAAGTGCCACCAATTACACGCTGCATGTCTATAGCGATCTGGCCGCGCAAAGTGGCCTCGATTATGCTGTGGCTAAATTGCGGGAACGCTATCGCACCCCGTACGAGCTATGCGA
The DNA here is from genome assembly GCA_020057085.1 of Planctomycetota bacterium. Classification (GTDB taxonomy): domain Bacteria; phylum Planctomycetota; class Uabimicrobiia; order Uabimicrobiales; family JABWCH01; genus JAGVGO01. The sequence continues at coordinate 1,049 of JAGVGO010000258.1, forward strand.
TAGGTATTTTGAGCCCACTCAGGACGCACAACGCGACTGGGTTTACCTGTACAATGGCGATATGGGCGCGGGCATAAGTTTACCGGAAAGCCAGCCATCTTTTTTTGCCGGCGCCGTATGGCAAGGCCGCCGTTTCACCAAGTTGAACGATAGCGATGCCGGTAAACAGGCAATCACCGTAAAAGTTCTCGATACCACTGCCCAGATCAATCTCAATATGCAGCTCGATCCCAGCAATGCCCATGACGATCTCTACATCGGCAACATCAACATGGCTTTTTTGCTCAACAATCTGAGTAGAGCCGTTGCCAAAAGCACATGGTATCAAGGCTCTGGCAGAGACACGATCAACGGCCCCTTGCATGGATTTGGCATGCTCATCATCGAAAAACGTGCGGCGCTCGGTGGTTTCCGCTCCAAGTGGGAACTTATCGGCATCAGCGACGGTGAGACTACCATTTCCCAGGAGGATGTGAGAGATATCTGGGACTTTCTCACCGTCTATCCTCTCACCGAAGAATTGTCCGACTCACTATATCAAAAAGTGCGTCCCAAAGCGCCTGCGGAAGAAAGTCTTGCCTACCGACGCGACTACCGCTCTCCGATCAATATCAATACTGCTCCCAAGCCAGTACTGGTGGCAGCACTGGAGGGACTGAGCGACGGGCGTGTTATCATCACGGAAGAAGATGCCGACAAATTAGCCAGCGCCATCTGTCAGTACCGCAAAGAGAGCAAACTATTCAGTGGTTGGCAGCAATTGGGCGAATTTCTCGATAGCCAGCAAAAAAACGGTGGCTGTCTCGCTGGTGACCCCTACCGTGAGGTCAAGGCCGCTCTGGTCATGGCTATGGCAGACCCCAATGTCAGCTACCGAGTGTTCAATGCCTGCAAGCCACTTTACCAGTCTGTAGACAAGACACAACTGACATATGGCGAATGGCTCGAAGGCGCGGCGGAAGCTACCTGTTATACCACGGAATTTTGTTTTTTCCCGTACGGCTTGTTTGAGATCACTTCGCTCGGCGAAGAGCTGGATGTTTCGGGCCGCACCGTGGCCCGAGCACAGCGATATGCACTGGTACGCATCTTCGATCTCCTCGAACACACCACGCAGGCAGATTTCCAGAAAGGGCAGCGCAACGCGGAGTGGGCACAAAAGACCGGCGATACTGCTTTTGTTTCGGCCAACAACCTGCAAAAAGAGATCGTGGCCGAGTACGAGCCAAGCCAATACTTCGGTTTCCTCGAACCGGTTATGTACGATCTGTCGCTTGGCACAAGCGAATTAGATGACTTGGCCAGTGATTCGCTGTGTTTCAAAGTCAATTTCAACGCCAGGAACGACTACACTTTGACCGCCGACAAGGCATTGGCTAGCGCCGGACAGACAACACCTGCGGGGTCGCTGCTCAATAAAAGCGGCTCACTCTCCGTGCCCAACGAATATGTGGAGCCAAACGTCATTGATGCAAGCGACTTCATTATGATTCCGCCGCACCGCGCTATCGCCTTGTTTATCGTCTTGCAAGAAATTCCCCAAATGCCGCCGCTTGCTCCCCTGGAACCGCTGTCAGCAAGCGATCCCGTGGTGCAGCAATTGATCAGCCAGAATCTGCCGTTGCCTATCCCTGCATTCAAAGCCTTGGAGAGGCTCTCGCCTTTTATGCCGATTCCCATGATTCCGACGATGTCGAGCCAGTTCCGGCGTCTGAACGACGTAATCATTTATGTGAACAGAAAAATTGCCGACGTCAATATCCAGTTGCAGCAAATTATTGACGGCAATAACTCTAGCCTCGCTGCGTTCCAGAACCAATTAAACATGATTATAAGAGATATCAACGCAAACGGCATCACCGATCTGCAAACGGTAAATGCCATTATCGCCCTGCTCAACACATATATAGCAGGCCAGCAGAATATAGTTGGCGCGGTCAATCAACGCATAAACGAAATCAACCAGAGTGTGGCACATCCTGTTCCTGAACAATTGAATGACGTGGTACACATGCTCAATCGCTCCAACACAGTGCTGTGGGACTGGCAAAAAAAAATAGATGCGAAATTCAACCAGATATTCGCTATTCTCCGCAATCTGGCACGGTTGGAATCAATCTACGATCTGCAGCGGCCGCAACTGGATCGGTTGCTTGAGGAGCTTATGCAATACGGTCTGAACTTCTCACGTCCGGTGTTTCGTCTTGCCAAGGATAGCAAAGGGGTCAGGGCAGCGATGTTGAAGCAAACCGCGCCGATTGGCGACCTCGTGGCCGACGGCGTCAGTTTCTCCGACAGTACGGACTACCGCACCCTGTGTTACAGTGTAAGTGGCAGCAACGCACACAACAACCAGGAAAATCTTCCGCTCGAACAGGGTAGTCTCATGTTCTGGTGCAAGTTCGGGGACGAAGAGTTGAACACCTGGCGTCGCCTCTTTTTTGCCACCAGCCCGTACAAATACGTCGAGGGTGAAACGATGGGCGTTGGTACCGAGAAAGCAGGTTACGAGATCGGCGTACAAATGGAACTGGCGATGCGCTATGTAGCAAGTGGACGCAATCTGGAGATTCGCCTACGCCGTAAATTGTACGCTGCCCTCGACCCGTTCGGAGCCAAACCGCCGGCGTGGGGAGAGGTAGCATCGAATCTGCCGCCGATCCCAGGTCTTGGCTATAGTGACTATCAGACAACACTGCGTCTCTTCTACGGCGAAGGATACGGCATCGCACCGCACGAATGGTATCATGTGGCGGTGCGCTGGAAGGACTATACATCGCCGGCTGGCAACCAACCGATCGTGGTGAGCGGCAATTTCTATCGTGGGTCGGGTGGTAGGCCGGAGGTCGCCCATAGCGGCCCTCTCTATAACGCTGAACTGTTCCAGCAGGCACAGGCTAAAGATTTGTTGCAACGACAAGCATTGTCCGCCTTGGGACAGCTTTCCCCTCTCGAAGCGAGCGAAACGGGCGCCGATTGTTTTCCCAAGCGTATGTACTGGGGCACCGTGCCCAACCAAGGCAATGTGGATAGCTGGCAGATCACCCTCGATGACATTCGCATCTCCACTTTCACCGACTGGGATAGCGGCTGTCACCCCACACGTTATCTTGCGCCCGTCAGCAGCCAGAGGGTATCTCTGTTCCAGGGAAGTTTTGTCGGCGTGCCGGACGCGACGCCGGGTCCGTTCTATAGTACAGTGCGCAACTGGGACACCCGTTTTGTGGCAGGAGGTAAACCGGCGGAAGTGAAGGTGACATGCAGCAACTGGCAGTATGACATAGAGTTTATCACCCACTCGGCGCCGGGCGAACCGCTCTACCAGATGCCGGCGGTGGACGACCTCGTGCTCAGTTACCAGCGCCGAAAACCTCAATATTTGGAATATGTAGCGGATTAGATTTTGTACCGCCGCCCAGAGGGGCGCCAATTTTTTTCATACTCTGTGTCCCGACTACGCGGGACACGAGTACAAGGATGAAACTGGAGCGAAGCGGTAAGTCTGCGCAACGACGATCGGCTGTCCAGATTACGCGCACAGAGAGCAGCAATCGTTCGCTGTTCCGATCGTCGTGGAGCAGACTTACTGCGAGCGAAAGTCGTATGAAAATTCATGTTTCATAGAAGGTTTCACAGAAAGATTTTTTTTGCTTATGGAAAAATTACCCGTGGTTGCCATTTGCGGACGTCCGAACGTCGGGAAGTCGAGTTTGTTCAATATTCTTGCCAAAAGCAGGATAGCCATCGTTGATCCTACCCCCGGTGTCACACGCGACCGCATCAGTACCTATGTGCGTATTGACGATAAATGTTTTGAACTGGTGGATACCGGTGGCATCGGCATCGAAAAAGAATCGCAGTTTGGCGAGGCCATCTTTCATCAGGTGCAGATCGCGTTAGAAAAAGCGGACATCATTTTGTTCATGGTAGATATCATGGAAGGGCTCAATGCGCTCGATGTGACCGTGGCTGATATGCTGCGCAAGTACAAAGATGAGAAGACCATCTGGGTACTTGCCAACAAGACGGATCATGTCGGCCTCTTGAAAGAGCAGGATCAGTTTTACCGGCTCGGCTTTGGCGAACCGTTGTGTGTTTCCGCGGCACACCGTCAGGGTATCGGCGAACTCAAGGAAAAACTGTACGAGCGGCTGCCGGTTTCTACCACTACGCCGCCCGAAGATGTGGAGATCAAGATTGCCGTGGTAGGCCGCACCAATGTCGGCAAATCCACTTTCATCAATGCTCTGGCTCATGAAGAACGGATGATCGTGTCGGAAATCCCCGGCACCACACGCGATTCGGTGGATGTCTATTTCGAGAAAGACGGCAAGACCCTCATCGCCATTGATACCGCTGGGCTGCGCCGCGGCAAGAATGTCCAGAACAGCATTGATTTTTACAGCCAGGCACGTGCGCAACGCGCCATCCGGCGTGCCGATGTGGTTGTTTTTATGATTGATGCGGCAGTAGAAATTTCCAAGATTGACAAGCAGATTGCCGAGATGGTGCGCGACGAGTGCAAACCGGCCATTCTCGTCATCAACAAATGGGATCTGGCCAAAGGCCAAAGCACCCCCGACAAGTACGAAAAATACCTGAGTTCCATGATGCCAGACCTCGCCTATGCACCGATGAGTTTCATCACCGCCAAAACCGGAAAAAACGTGGCTGCCACCATAGATCTCGCTAAAAACCTGCACAAACGAGCACATACGCACATTTCCACCGGCGAGTTGAACCGTGTCATCAAGCAGGTCACCAGCAAGAAAGGGCCGCCCTATGTGCGCGGCAAGCAGGGAAAAATCTACTATGCAACGCAGGGCGAAGTGGTGCCGCCGACCTTTGTGCTGTTTGTCAATTACCCGCACTTGTTCGATGACAAGTACCAGCGCTATATGTTCCGCGAGCTGCAACAGCGGCTCGGCTTAAACGAAGTGCCGATCAAGCTGATCTTCCGCGAACGCGAACGCATGGCACGCGCCAAAGACAAGGACGAGAAGAAAGAAGCTGTCAAGACTGCTAGCAAATCTCCCATAGAACCATTTGACGAAGAACCGTTGGCGACTACGGATGGCAACGGAGGCGAGAACGAAGAGTAGCCATGCCGACCCACCTCATTCTTGCCTCACAGTCGCCACGGCGGCAGCAACTGCTTCATGATGCCGGTTTTACGTTTGCAGTATGTCCCCCTCATATTGACGAACATCTCGACCCGACGTGGACACCCGAGCAGAGTGTGTGTGAATTGTCCCGCCGCAAAGGGGCTGCGGTGGTAGCAGAGTTGCGCCGGCAAGGCCGCAATGACTCTCTGGTGCTGGCCGCCGATACGCTGGTAGCCCTCGCTAACGAGATATTCGGGAAACCGCACGATGAAACACATGCCCACTATATTCTGCAAAAACTTTCACACCATCGCCACCGCGTCATTACCGGTGTCTGCCTGTGGCCGCTTGGCCGAGTGGAACCGTTCGTCGCCTACGACACGACCTACGTACACATGCACCCGATGAGCGAGTCGGAAATTCAAGACTACATACGCTCCGGTGAAGGAATGGACAAAGCCGGAGCGTATGCCTTGCAAGAGAGCGGCGAACGCTATGTGGAAAGCATCGAAGGCGCCTTCGACAATGTCATTGGGCTGCCGGTGCAATTGGTCAAGGAATTGCTTGCCCTTTGGCAAAACGAACAGACGCCAAAACAATTTGTAAAGGATGTCTTTTGATGCTGGTCATTTCATGTCACAGTGATACCGGATTTCGCCAGCATGCGATGCGCAGGCTTGAACACGGCATGCTGGAAGGACATATGGACAATTTTGTCGGCGTCCATGCCGTGATGCTGGCTTATTTTTCAGGGCGGCTGCATCAACCGTACATCCGCATAGAACTCACCTATGGCGAAGAAACCGACATGGCCGGAGCCTACGAGGTACTCGACACATTGTACAAGCAGGATGTGGTGCTGGTGGTGGATGTGACGGGTACGCCCACAGAGGCAGACTTCGTCATCGAAAAATGCCGTAACCAGGAAATGCAAAGGTTTCTATGGGATGCTCTGTCCGGCCTGGCCTTTGATATGTACGATGATTGCCCGGATCCGATCGCCGATAGCGACGAAACCGATGTCTATGACGAGAAGTGTCCCTACGTCTGCTTCCTGGGTATTCCTTGTCTTGGCGGCGACTATAACGAAGGCCCTGTGCGATGTCGGCAAAAAAGCATCGAACAGATAGCAGAAGCTCTCTGCCGTATCGCCGAAGCATTTCCGCGGTTTTAGCTTGACATTATCTCAAAAAATGTAAGGATTTTTTATGAAGCCCTGTACATTGACCGATCCTGACCAGTTAAAACAAGCATTACATACATTGGCAAGCAATCAGGACAGTGGTTCTCTCATTTTCAGTAACCCTTCTGTAGTCAAACGCTTCAATCTGGCTCAGGGCAACATCACTGCCTGGTCCAACTCCAACAAAGAACGGCATATGACGAGCCTCGGCCTGGCTCTTTGTTACCTCAATCTGGTGAGCAGCAAAGATGTGTTCAACGCTTTCGCCCAGGAGAGGGCACAAAACAAGCACTACTGTCAGATTCTGGTGGAACAGGGCTTCATCAACCTCGACCACTTGCAAGCTGCGGCTCGTTATGTGGTGAGTGAGGAAATTTGCGAAGCACTCACCTGGGGTGAAGGTAAATACGAACTCTTGAACCAGCATTTCTCTTCCACCTCACTCTACGAGAGCAACTACCTGGAGAGCCTTAACTTTGCCATTCCCCTGACCGCAGTGTTGGAAAAAATTCCTGCCTATCTGGAGGAATGGCGACGTGTGTGCAGTGAACTCAATTCATTACAACTGGTGCCGGTGATGAATGCCCTTCTTGCCAGTGAGCTGCAAGATTACCTGCAGGGCGAAGTGGATATCTACGACCGTGTAGATGGCCTGAATAAAGACGAAGAGATAACACGCACCGGCGCCGTCTTTGATGGCAGTATCACGCCGCAACTCAAAAAGGACCTGGCGCTTTTCAGCGGTAAGACTTCTCTCGGCGAAGCAATAACCAACATATCTTCTACCTATCTTGATTTCTGTAATCTGGTGAGCGATCTCATCAAGTGCAATTATCTGCGACCACTCAGTGCTGCACAATTGTTGTCTCTCGCCGACCAGAGTCAACAAGCGCAAAATGTCAACGACGCCAAAAAATTTTACCAACTGGCTCTTGCCCAACCTGACTTAGACCCCGCGCGCAAAAATGAAGTGGAAACACTTTTAGAGGCGGCTACGTCCGGCAATCTTGCGGACAAGACACGGGAGATGCTCACCGACAAGATTGACGTCGAATTCCCTGGCTACGAAATTCTGGAAGAACTGGGCAAAGGTGCCATGGGACGTGTCTACAAGGCTCGCCAAAAAAGTCTCAACCGTTTTGTCGCCATCAAGGTAGTGCCGCCCGCTTTCAGCAGCAACGAAATGTATTTGAAGCGCCTCGAACTCGAAGCCAAAGCAATGGCTCGACTCAAGCATCCCAATATCGTGTCGGCCATTGATTTCGGCTTGCAGAAGCAACACTACTACATCATCATGGAATATGTGGAAGGGGGTAAATCGCTGCGCCACCTTATCGAAGAAAAAGGCAAGCTGAACGAACAGGAAACTCTCGAAATCGGGCTTGCCATCGCCGGCGCCCTCAAGTACCTGGCCGACCATCAACTGGTGCACCGCGACATCAAACCCGGCAATATTCTGGTGGACAAGGACGGTACACCCAAATTGGCCGATCTCGGCCTTATCAAAGATACACAGGCGGATATGGGGCTCACATTGCCCGGCACCTCGGTAGGCACGCCCGCCTACATGTCGCCTGAACAACTCCAGGCACAGAAGGACATTGATATTCGCTCGGACATCTATTCGCTCGGAGCCTCCATGCTGCACGCCGTCACCGGCAAATCGCGTTTCGGCGACACCATCTCGGTCGGTGTCATCTATCACAAAATCATTTCGCAGCGCCGGCCCAAGGTCAAAGATTTCGGCAATATCTCCGAGCCGCTGGACCGTATCTTGACCAAGACGTTGCAACCCAACCGTGAAGACCGCTACCAGACGCCGCAGGAACTGTTTGGAGATATCCAGCGGGTGCTCGCCGGCAACAACCCGGAATTGGCAGCGAGAGAGTACAAACTGGTGCGTCAGGCCATTCTTGCTGCCACAACCATTCTTGTGTTGACTGTCGTACTGTGGGCATTCTCCGGCAAACCGGCGCAGCCAAAAGAACCGGCTAAAAAACCAGAAGACAAGGTTGTGAATACACCTGATAACGTGCCCAAACCACAACCGGACACCCCTGACAAAGGCAAAGAGCGCAACAAAAAATGGGAGCAGGCAGTGCAGGAGAAAAATGCGGCGGCGGCTCTTGCCATATTGCAGGAATTGCTACAGACAGGCATCGAGGAATGGTCGCCGATGGCGCAGGCATGGCTGTATTACTACCAGGGCAATCTGTTAAAAAATCTCAACAAGAGGGCCGAAGCACAGCGAGCCTGGGAAACCGCGCTGACGCTTGCACAAACACAGGAGATTGTGGCCCACCTCGGCAGCCTGGCAATCGAGCAAAACCGGCTGCAGGAGGCGATCAAATACAGTACCCAGGCATTGGCGCTGCCGCCGCTCGATAGCAAAAAAGTCGGCGGGCTTGAGGTGTCACCCATTGCCACCTACCATCTACCGCTTGCACGCGTTTATCTGACCCGTGGCAAGGCATATCTGGGCATCAAAGATTACAAACTGGCGGTGCAGGAATTCACCGTGGCATTGGGGCTTGAGCCGAATTTGCGGGAAGCATTGCAGCATCGGTTTACAGCATATCTGGCTCAACAAGATCACCAGGGCATCGTACAAGACGCCGGCACACTCATCACATTGTACCCTGAAGAACGGAACTATCGCTGGGAGCGGGCGCGCAGCTACCTGGAACTGGCAAAATATCAGGAAGCTGTCAGCGATCTCAAGCTACTTGCCGAAAAATCGTACCGCCAGGAAGAGGTATTGCAACTGCGTCTGCAAGTGTACCGCAAACTGGGCAATAAGGAGGCGGCGCTGCAAGACCTCAACAGCTTACTCGCGATTTCACCACAAAATTCGCAAAACATCCTGCAACGAGGCATCCTCTATGAGGATAGCAACAATCTCAAGGCGGCAGTGAAAGATTATAACGAGGTGATACGCTTAAATCCCAAGGAAAAAGAGGCCGTAAACCGACTTGTCCGGCTGTACCAGAAATACAACAAGCTGGAGCAACTACTGGCGCTCTACGACAAGCTGCTTGGCACGGAAGCCGAGGACAGCGAACTTCTGTTGAACCGCGCCCGGCTGTATGTGGAACTCAAGCGTTATCGTGAAGCGACAAGCGATTTTGCTAAAATCATTGCCAGTGAGCCACGCCACAAAATGGCGTACTTCGAGCGTGGTGTTTGCTACTACCATCTTGGTGAAACGCGACTCTCACTCGCTGATCTGTCACATGCCATTCAGATGAATCCGGAGCAGACAGCGGCTTATTATCTGCGCGGCGTATTGCAGGAAAAGACCGAGGAATATGATATGGCGCTGGCTGATTTCAGCAAATTTCTGAGCATCCAGGGCAGCGATGTACCGGCGCTCACGGCGCGAGCTCGTTGCTATATGAAAAAGAAAGAGTACGAACAAGTCATCAGCGACCTGGGCAAAGTATTACAGCTATCTCCGGGACAGACCACCACCTATGAAATGCGCGGCGAGTGCCAGATGAACCTTGAACGCTACGAAGAGGCGATGCAAAGCTTCAAGGAGGCGGCCCGCTATGGCGAGTTGAGCGCACGTGGTTACAATGCCATGGGGTTCTGCTATGCCAAGCTCAATCAGATAGACAAGGCGGTGAGCAATTACCGGCGAGCGATCGAACGCGACCCTAATTTTGCCATGCCTTACCTCAACCTCGGCGTGTCGTATCATCAGCAAGGGCAATACAACGAGGCGGTAGCTCAGATGTCCAAGGTGATTGCGCTCGAACCGAAGAACGAAGAGGCCTATTACAACCGTGGTCAGATACATATCCGACGCGAAGATTTCCAGGCCGCGCTCGGCGATTTCACGCAACTGCTGCGGCTCAATCCGGCGATGGCAGCCGCCTACTATTACCGTGGCTTCTGTTATTATCGGCTCAAAAAAAACCGTGAGGCGGCAGAGGACTTGCAGAACTATCTGCGCCTCGAGCCGCAAGGCCGCAGCGCTAACACCGCGCGCAAGATTCTGCAGATGATAAAGAAGTAGTGGTGCTGGCAGAGCCGGCTCGGGTAACAAACCACTTTTCAACTGCATGAATTGTGATAAAATCTGTATCTGTAAAAGTCAAGATGATAACGCTCTGGACGTATTCAACAGCTTTCGTCTCTGGAGATTTTCTTATGCACGCGCCAACACTGGTTGCTTGGCTCAATTACCTGTTGCCGTTCTTTTATTTCATTTGCACCTACGGCTACGGTCGTTATTTTTTCCGCCGTGACCGTACTTCCGAAAAATGGATCACGCCTGCGCTCTATGTCACGTGTGCCATTCACCTGTTACAAGTGGTGATGTTTGGTGTCGTGAAAAGCCATTTCCCCCTGGCCACCGTGTCCGAAGCCACCGGCGTTCTGGTGCTGGGCACGCTGTGTATCTATCTGGGCGTGGAATGCCATCTGCAGGTGAAGACCATCGGCTATTTCGTGCTGGTGCCGCTCTTTTTCTTGCAGTTGTTTGCCTCGGCTTTTCTGAAGTTTCCCACGGAAATTCCGGAAATCTTGCAGAACCCACTGTTCATCTTGCATGCTGCCAGCGCCGTTTTCGGTTGTTCGGCGCTGATCGTCTCGGCCATCGCCAGTCTGCTCTATCTTTTGCTGTTCTATGAGGTCAAGCGCAATCGCTTCGGCGTACTCTACAACCGCTTGCCAGCGCTCAATATTTTGCAAAACATGAATTACCGTTCGGCTCTCATGGGTTGGCTCTTCCTTACCATTGGCCTCGTTGTCGGCATCGTGTGGATCAAAACTGCAGCGTTAAAAATGTCCCCCTTTGATCTGAAATCGTTGATTTCGTATGCCGTCTGGGGAATCTACGCGCTGGAAATCGTCGGCTGCAAACTGTGGAAATGGTCTGGCAAACGGCTTGCCTACCTGTCACTGGCCGGATTTGCCATTGTCATTTTTTCTTTGCTCGGCGTCAACCTGCTGAGTTCGTTCCATAACTTCAAATGATGTTTATTGGAGCAGTTGCGAGAATATGATCCACAGACAAGAAGTTTTTCTGTTGGGCATCAATCACCGGATGGCTGCCGTTGACATCCGCGAAAAACTGGCATACAAGCCGGCAGAAGCTCTTGCAGCTTTGCCGCTGCTGAAAAGGCAGCCAGGTATTCAGGAGGCAGCCATCCTCTCTACCTGTAACCGTACCGAAATCTATGTCGTCGCCGACACTTCGCGCGACCTGGTCAAGAAGTCATTCTTCGATTTCCTGAGCCTTAGCGGCAAAGAGGTGAGCGACGAGAATCTTTGTTATTTCTTTGAAGAAGAGGAAGCGGCTGCGCATCTCTTCCGCGTCGCTTCAGGCATGGATTCGATGATCCTTGGCGAACCGCAGATTCTGGGGCAGGTAAAAGACGCCTACCATCTGGCGATGCAGGCACAGTCGCTCGCCGGCATTCTCGACCGCCTGTTCAACTATGCGTTTGTCACCGGCAAAAAAGTGCGCAGCCAGACAGCTCTCTGCGAGGGCGCCGTCACTGTGGCACATGCGGCGGTGGAACTGGCGCAAAAGATTTTCGGCGATCTGGCCACACACAAAACGCTCCTGATCGGCGCCGGCGAAATGAGCGAACTCGTAGCGAGCCACTTGCAAGACAAAGGGGTGGCTGCGCTCTATATCGCCAACCGTACCTTCGAGAAGGCCGAAAAGCTGGCGCAGCGATTCCACGGAGAGGCGCTACCGTTTGCCGATATTTTGGGCAAACTGGCGGCAGTGGATATAGTCATTGGCGCGACGAGCGCCACCGAGTTCATTCTCACGCGACAAAACATGGTCAAGCCTCTGTTGAGCCGTCCGGCACAGCCGCTTTTTCTCATAGACATTTCGGTACCGCGCAATTTCGACCCGCGCATCAACGAATTGGACAACATCTTTGTGCATGACATTGACGCCCTCAAGCAGATCGTCGAGAGCAACCTGGCGGCCCGACGCGAAGAAATACCCAAGGCCGAGGCCCTCATTGCCGGCGAGCTGCAGCAGTTCGTGAAATGGCACAATTCACTCGAAGTGGCACCGACCATCGCCGCTCTGCGCGAAAAGATGGAGCATATCTGCGAAACAGAGCTAGAGAAGTGCCAGAGCAGCCTGAACGAAAAAGAGTTCAAGAAAGTGTCAACTATTGCGCGCAGCATCGTCAACAAAATTTTACACACCCCCACCTTGCGGCTCAAGGAGTACACACAGCAGCCAGACGGCAACGGGGTGTTTAAAGTTGACATCGTGCGTGAATTGTTCGGTCTGGGCGACAATAGCCCGGCACATGAAGAGGCCGTAAAAAAAATATAGAAAGGTTACATCGAGCATGGCTCCAACCATTCGTATCGGTACGCGCGGCAGCAAACTGGCGCTTTTCCAAAGCCGCTGGGTGCAGGCGGCTTTGCAGCAGCAGTATCCGCACGAGACTTTTATCCTCGTCACCATCAAGACCACCGGTGACAAGATTCTCAATAGCCCTCTGTCGCAGATGCCGGACAAAGGGGTGTTTACCAAGGAACTCGACAACGCGCTCCTGGCCAATGAAATAGATATGGCTGTCCACAGCCTGAAAGATGTACCGACCGCGCTCACGGACGGCATCGTGCTTGCTGCGATCACCGAACGAGAGGAAGTGGAAGACGCGCTGATCTCGCCAGGCGGCAAAAAACTGGCCGAGCTGCCGGACGGCTCCACTTTGGCCACGAGCAGTCTGCGGCGACAGGCGCAGCTCCTGCATGTGCGGCCTGATTTCAAGATAGTTGACATTCGCGGCAACGTAGACACGCGGCTACGCAAACTGGAAGAAAACAACTGGGCGGGCATCGTGCTTGCCGTGGCTGGACTCAAAAGGCTTGGGCTGGCCGACAAGATTACGGAAAAACTGCCACTCGACGTGATGTTACCGGCGGTCGGCCAGGGTAGTTTTGCCATCGTCTGTCGCAGTGACGACTACGTGTTACGCGAGCGGCTGCAATTCCTGCACCATCAGCCGTCGGCATTGGCCACACGCGCAGAACGTGCTCTGCTCAAGGAACTCGAAGGCGGCTGCCATGTCCCGATCGGCGCTTTCGGCAAAGCGGCGTCCACACTGCACCTCAGTGCCTGCCTGGGCAGTCTCGACGGCAGGCGACTCATCCGCGACAGCGTGGAAGGGGCACTCGACAACCCCGAAAAACTGGGTATTGCACTGGCGCAGAAGCTGGTGGCACAGGGCGGCAAGGAAATACTGGCCCACATCCGTAGCGACAAGAAATGAGTGCCCCATGCCCCTTCACAACAAAAAAATCCTGATTTGCCGGCCACCGGACAAATGCCGGGAACTATTGGCAGCACTGGCAGAGCGGCAAGCGCAGGGGGTAGTGTTCGCGACTTCCACATTGGAAATTCTGCCCTGTAACGCTGCCTTGCGCGATGCGTTGGAGCAGCTCGCTACCTATGATTGGGTAGTCTTTGCCAGCCCTTACGGTGTCGAAGCTTTTTGCCATTTTGCCGATTCCCTGTCGCTACCCGCGCCGGATGTACTTGGTTGCGCTCTCGGTGTCGTAGGCGATAAAACAGCCGCAGCGGTATCTGTAAAATTTCAGGGCTGGTCGGTGCGGCAGCGAGCCGACAACCTGCAGACACTGCTGGACAACATAGCGAGCGGCGCGCCAGGCAAGATGGTGCGCGCACTCAACCCCACCAGCCGCGACTCGCTCGACAAAATCCCCGTGCAGCTTGCCAAAAACCTGACACTCGAACGGCTGCCACTCTACCTGAGCAAGCCGGCTACCGGCCATACGCCTGAGGAACTGGGGCGCATTCGCCAGGAACGCTGGGACGCTATCGTGTTCGGCAGCCCCTCATGCTACGACTCTTTTGTCGCCGCGGTGGGCAGCGACTGTTTACGCAACGCCACGCTTGCCACCCTCGGTGCCACCACGCAAAAATACATCATCGCCCAAGGGTTTTCCGTAACGATCGTCGCCAAGCGGCCAACTGTCGCGGAACTTCTGACAGCACTGGAAATATTGCTATGAAAAAAAAACTTTGGGTGTGCTGTCTTCTGCTGGCGGGCATCGCCTTTATTATCGGCTACTTTAGTGTCAGTGAGCGCCAGCCCCGTCTGCATCTGCCAATGCACGTCCGTGCATTGGTGAACACGGAAGCTCCGCGTTTTGCCCTGCCAGCCGAGCTGATCGAAGCCATCATTCTCACCGAATCGAGCGGACTTACCTATGCTCTCTCTGACAAAGGGGCACGCGGGCTGATGCAGCTCATGCCGGCTACGTCCGAACAATTGAGCCAGGAACTCAAGATGGCTCTTGCGGCGGGCGACATCTACCGGCCGGAGATCAACATTCGCCTTGGTTGTTATTATTTGCACTGCTTGCTGCGCCGCTTCCAGGGCGACTTATTACTGACGCTCGCAGCTTACAATACCGGCCCCTCCCGCGTTGCCAAATGGCTGAGTGAAAAGCCTGAGCTTTCGGCGCATGAGCTTCTTGCCGGCAAGGCGAGCAAACAGACGCGGCAGTTTGTCACCCGCGTACTATGCCGCTACGAAGCATTGTGTGCAGCAACGAAGGAAAATGCCAGGGAGCAAAAACCATGAATGCCTATCTGGAAACCAAGGATCTCGTCAAGAAATATCGCAAACGGGTGGTGGTTGATCATGTGTCGCTGCGCGTAGGGCAGGGCGAAATCGTCGGTCTGCTCGGCTGCAACGGCGCCGGCAAGACCACGACATTTCGCATGGTGGTAGGACTGATCCGGAGCGACTACGGCCAAATTTTTTTCAACGGCCAGGAAATCAGCCACTTGCCGATGTATGTGCGTGCTCGTATGGGCATTGGTTACCTGCCGCAGGAACCTACAATATTTCGCCAGCTCACGGTGCGCGAAAACCTTGAAATTATCCTGGAAAACTGGCACATGAGCAAGCAGGAACGGCAGCACAAGATCGAGGAGTTGCTCACCGAGATGAAGATGCTGCACCTCATCGACGCCAAGGCCGGTCCGCTCTCCGGTGGGGAAAAACGACGGCTTGAAGTGGCGCGCACACTGGCCATCTCACCAAGCCTCATCATGCTCGACGAACCTTTTGCCGCCGTTGACCCCAAACTGGTGGAAGGATTACAGGATATCATCCTGCACCTGCGCGGCAAAAATATCGGCATTCTCATCACCGACCACAAGGCCGAAGCGATTCTTTCCATCACCGACCGCGCCTACGTCATTGACCAGGGTAAAATTCTCAAACACGGCACGCCAAAAGAACTGGCCGAAGATGCCGAAGTCAGAGCCAAGTATCTCGGTGACAAATTTTTCATGGTGCCGGCAAGGTAACTTCCCCGTGTGTGCGGGCGCACCTTAGGCAGATATTTGTTGCAGTGCCGGGATACGCTGCTCTAGCCAGGCAAAAGAGCCGAACAAAGCGGCTACATAAAAGAGGTCACCCAACAAGGTGTAATGGAAAAAAGGAACGGCTGCCACGTAACAAGTGGCAAGACCTTGCCAGGTGTAGCTGTACATACCGGAAACCGCCCACACACCGAAATTTGTTATGACAAAAAAGAGTACTGAGCCGGATAAGGTAGCCGCCAGCACCGGCAAAGTGGAGCGGTGTTTCTGTAAACCAATGCCGATGAGTGCCACTAAGGCAAATGCGGCGTAGACAAAGGGCATCGTGCCATGAAAACCCAGTATCGCGTCGCTTAACAACATGGCCAATAGGGGAATAGCTAAGGCCAGTCGAGCATTGGCCAGATAAGCGCCGGCGAAGAGCGACATAGCACATATCGGTGTAAAATTATAAGGATGCGGCACAAGACGGGACAATGCAGCCGTAAAAACCATGCCGCAAATTACCAGAAAACGGGTTTTATTCATCGTTAAATTCTCCTTGCTACTTGAACAAACGGAGACGCGCAGGCGTCTCCGTTATCGTTTATCGTTTGTTAGCTGGCGACAGCCGCTTTGTCTGTCGCTTTGTTGTGAGTAATGATGTGCCCATCCCGGAAGGCCTGCGCGATGGCTCTGGGTACCTCAACTTGAGCCAAGATGACTTTGGCGCGGTTTTCCTGTACCTTGGCCTTCATTTCCTGTTCGTAGGAAATAGCCATGGCACGCCGCTCCTCGGCTTTGGCCTGAGCCACACGTAGGTCGGCGCCCGCCTGATCCGATTGCAATTTGGCGCCGAAGTTCTCGCCGACATCCACATCGGCAATATCTATGGACAGAATTTCAAATGCCGTACCGGCATCGAGTCCTTTGGCGAGTACCGCTTTGGAAATTTTATCCGGGTTCTCCAATACCTCTTTGTGAGAATTGGAAGAACCGATGGCGCTGACGATACCTTCACCGACGCGGGCGATAATCGTTTCTTCGCCGGCACCGCCTACCAGGCGGTCAATGTTGGTACGCACGGTGACGCGCGCCTTGGCCTTGAGTTGAATGCCGTTTTTGGCGATGGCGTCGATGGTATATTTACCTTTGCGCGGGTCCGGACAGTCAATGACCTTGGGATTGACCGAGGTCTGCACGGCGCCGAGCACATCGCGGCCAGCCAGATCGATAGCCGCCGCTCGCTGGAAAGTGAGTGGGATGTTGGCACGGTTGGCGGCGATCAATGCGCGTACTACATTGGGCACGCTGCCACCCGCCAGATAGTGAGCTTCGATCAGATTGGTCGGCAGATCAATGCCCGCCTTCTTGGCCATAATGCGGCTGTTCACGATTACCTGGGTGTTCACTTTGCGAAACCACATGCCAACGAGGTCGAACCAAGAAACCTTGGCGCCCGAAGTCATGGCCTGTAGCCAGAGTAACCCGAAATTGAGCAGCACCGTCAGTATAAAAAAGACGAAAATTGCCAGAACAACCCCGCCGATGACCAGCAGTGGATTGTTTAGTAAAACCGTTATAATCATATTCCTCTCCTGTTTGTTTGTTTCCACCCGCGCACCCGGGTGGGAGGCGACGATAAAACTGTGTTTCGCCTTACCTATTCCCTTTTCAGAAGCAATGATTTAGGCTTGCTGAAAATTTCTTTCAACACCATGGCCTTCTGGACATCTGAAAGGCGTGGTACATCCATAACACGTGTACGTATACCATCTTTGCGCGCACGTGCAGATGGCTTGGGGAAGGGTGCCGTTTCTTCCTTGGCTGCTGGGGTTACTGCCTGTGTAACCCTCGGCGCTTGCAGGGCAAGCCCGACCTGTTCGAGTACCGCTTTTTCCTCTCGGCTTCTTTTCTTTTTCTCTTTGCCCTGTTCAGGCTCGACCATGATAGCATAGCCGCCGGGTTTGCTGGCGGGTGCACGATATTGATTGGGCCGGGAACGCTGTCCGCGCATTTTTTGCAGATACTCTTTGATATCCTCGGAAGATTCTGGCTTAGGCTTGGCCTTCCCTTTCATAGATTCGACGATTCTTCCGATAATCGGAAGAACGAAGAAAATGATGATGAAAATAATGGGAATCAGATCGTCGAAGCCCATCAACACCAGATCGTTACTGTTCATAAAAAGCTACTTTGCCCAAAAAAATTACATTCTGAAACCGCTGTCCGACTCGCCGGCAATGGCGTTGCGCATGGTGGTATCCGCCATCACGTTGCGCAAAGTGTAATAATCCATGAGGCTCATCTGGCCGCAACGGAAAGATTCGGCAATGGCTTTCGGAATTTCTGCCTCGGCCAGCACCACCTGGGCATGGTTATTCTGGCTCTGTGCCACCATTTCCTGCTCCAGAGCGATGGCCATGGCACGCCGTTCCTCAGCTTTAGCCTGCGCCACACGTTTGTCTGTTTCCGCCTGGTCAGCCTGTAGCTTGGCGCCGATGTTTTCGCCTACGTCAATATCGGCAATATCAATGGAGAGAATTTCAAAGGCGCTGCCGGTATCGAGGCCTTTTTCCAAAACCTTTTTCGAGATGCGATCCGGAGTTTCCAAAACTTCCTTGTAACTATTGGAAGAACCGATGGTGGTTACGATGCCTTCACCGACGCGAGCGACGATGGTTTCTTCGGTGGCGCCACCGACCAGGCGATCGAGATTGGTACGCACGGTAACGCGTGCCTTGACTTTGAGCTGGATACCATCTTTGGCCACCGCATCAATGGTTTCACGGCCACTGGCTGGATTAGGGCAGTCTATCACTTTCGGATTGACCGAAGTCTGCACGGCTTCCAGCACATCTCTGCCCGCCAGGTCTATTGCTGCCGCACGCTGGAAAGTGAGAGGAATACTGGCTCTGGTCGCCGCGATCAGCGAACGGACCACATTGCGGACATTACCGCGAGCCAAGTAATGGGCTTCCAGAACCTCGGTTGACAGGTTGAGACCCGCTTTTACCGCAGTGATACGGCTGTTGACAATGGTAGAGGAATCTACTTTACGGAACGCCATACCGATCAAATCAAGCCACGTCACTGGCGCGCCGGAAGAAAACGCTTGCAGCCAGAGGAAGAAAAATTTGAAGATAAAGCTGACGAAGACGAGTAGGGCAAGGCCTACGATCAGCAACACAATTACTAAGAAGACGCTTAAAATCTCTTGCATTGAGCTTCCTACCTTTCTAAATGTAATCAAATAATCACAATAGATTTCTGTTGCGAGGGGCCTCTGCTCCTCGCTAAAACTCCGAAACCCACTTTTAGCTAGAAACTACTTCTAGCATAACAAAGTCATAATTAAATTACAACGGATTTTTCCAGATTATGTAAGACTTCTGTGAAACATGAATTTTTCATAAACCCGTAGCCGCAGACTGCAGGTGGCCTGCCACCAAAGCCTGCGTTCCCTCCCGCCGATGGTAACGCGGGGATTTGCGGCTACAGCCGCTGCACCCCGCGGCTACAGGCTTCATCCAGTGATAAAAAACATAGCCAGGGGTTTCGAGCCTTGCGGCCTACTAAACCTGGCTATGTTCGGTCTATTTGTCCGCTTTGGGCGGCGCCGGACAGAAGTCTGGTCACCCCTGCTCACAGGAGCGGAATCCTTGGACGCCGTTCATCGGGAAACAGGGTGAATTCAAACACCGAAACCCCAAATTGTTGTTGCTGTTGTCGGGCGAGTTGTTGTTACGATTCGCCGACCGGCAGTTCTGCGGGTCGTTGTTCCAGCTTCCACCCCGATTGAGGCGGTTAGAGCCATTACGACTCCTGCCCACCACTATTTTACAAATCCATGCCGAATTTGTCCAGAAATTTTTCCAGGAGCCGCCAGCTATCGCCGTGTCTGATGTGCCCAACGAGGCTGGCAATCGAGGTGGTAAAAGCGTTGGCGGATATTTCGCCACGTGCAAATTGGCGTTGCCGCAGCCTGAATTTTCTGGTGAAGCGTCGCCAGTTGTCGCGTTTGATTTTTAGCATACCGGGAAAGACGCGAAAGCCCAGAAATGGCAAACCTTGCCAGGTAGGCCGCAGCAACGTGGCAGATTCCTTGAGTTGCAGATGGCGTGTGCCTAAAAAACGCATGATTTCTGCTTTGGCGAAGTGCAACTCTTCTTTTGTGTTGAGGAAATTCGTCCAAGTTTCCATGACGGGCAACGGCTGAGAATGGTCAAGATTCTGGCGCATGGGGTGCTTCCTCGCCGGCGGGTGCAGTCACGGTCTTCTCCTCTGCGGTGAATTTTTTGATAACGTCCAAGACCTCGCGTCCATATTTTTCGATCTTGGCAGCACCGATACCAGCGACGCGCTTGAGTTCTGCCATCGTCTTAGGTTTGGCGCGTACCAGTGCCGTCAGTTGTTGGTTGAGGAAATAGACATAGGGTGGCGTGTTCTCCCGTTTCGCTCGTTCTGCCCGCCACTGTTTGAGCGCGTTGTAGAGCGGTTTTTCTTCTTCGCTCAACATATTCTCCGGTTTTGCTTCATCTTTACGTGGGCTTCTGGCCGGTTGCGCTACAGGTATGTCCGCTGCTTTCGCCTGCTGGTAAACAAGCAACACGGCCCATGCCGGCGTTGCATCCACACGGCAGAAGTGCATCTGATAATCGAGTACCTCTACAGAACTGGCCAGAAATTGGTTGATTGGCGTTTCGTCAAAGCAATTTCGTTCTGGTAAATATTTTATGATAAATGACTTAAAAAATGACATACAAAAGTTTGTTGGCAGTAGGGGTACAGTAGGGGTATTGCATTTTTTCTGACTTACAGTAGGGGTACTCGTACCCCTACTGTAAGTGAAATTTTACTGAAATTCTCACAAAATTGATTCTACCACAGAAATAAAAAAATGCAAGCAAGAACGTAAAAAGTGTAAAAGTGTAATAGGGACAAAGTGTTATACAATTTATCATTTGTTAGGGAAGAGACCTCAAACACCGAAACCCCAAATCGTAGTAGCTGCTGTCGGGCGAGTAGTAGTAACGAGCCGCCGACCGGCAGTACTGCGGGTCGTAGTACCAGCTTCCACCCCGAAAGAGGCGGTCAGAGCCAGTAGGGGTATCCCACACGCGCCCATCACTAGGAGCGCCGTTGTAGTTATCATGCCACCAGTCCTGGCACCACTCCCAGACGTTGCCGCTCATGTCGTACAGGCCAAAGGCATTGGGCTGTCTGCCGCCGACATCGTGCGTCTGGCTGCCGGAGTTGCCATCGTACCAGGCATACTCGCCCAGTTGCGATTCGCTGTCGCCATAATACCACTTGCCCGTTGTGCCCGCGCGGCAGGCATATTCCCACTGCGCTTCGCTTGGCAGTTGCAAGCCGGTCTTCTGGCAAAATGTCTGGCACATGTCCCACGACACTCGCTCCACCGGACGATTGGCGCCTTTGAAATTGGACGGGTCGCTCTGCATGATCTTCTGCCACACCGCCTGCGTCGTCTCGTATTTCGACATCAGGAACGGCTTGATTGACACCGTGTGAATCGGCTTTGAATAACTCCACTCATTGTCTCCCATCTCGAACGTGCCGCCGGGGATGAGCACAAACTCCATGCCGGTCTGGTTGTGCCTGTATTCCTTCACCGTGTGACTTTGC
>JAGVGO010000121.1 GCA_020057085.1 Planctomycetota bacterium
ACCGGCCATGACCACACTATTGCTCGCCGGCAGCAAGGCCACGCAAATCGTGAGCAAGATCGCCGAGAAGCTGGCAAGCATGGCGCTCTGGAGCATGGAAAAAGCCGCCTTTGCGCAAACGAATTTACTCGTGGCACGTACTGGTTTTGACAGCAAGCAAGTGGTCTACGAAATCTATCTGCCGCAAGAGGCACTGTCGGCCATAGTCAAAAAACTTCAGGAATTGTTGCCGGGCAGTGTCACGCCGTCCGGACAGACACTGGTTGCGCAGTTGCGCAGCGACGCGGGATTGCCTCAAGATGGGGCAGAAGCATGGAGCGCCACAACAACCTACAGCAAGTTCCCTGGCTATTTCGCCAAGGGCAAGCCGTTCTTTGTCGGTATGCAGGCCTTGAAAAATCTGTACGAACAAGAGAGCAAAGTGCAGTACGTACTCGAACCTTACAAAGGCGAGCCGCGCTACACCTGTCTTGCCGAAGAACACAAAAAACTCACCAAGCGTGCCCTTACCCCGTTCGCCGGTTGGTGGATGCCGATTCTCTACACCTCGATTCTCGAAGAGCACAGAGTGGTGCGCGAGACGGCGGCGTTGTTCGATGTCACGCACATGGGTGTGGCTGAAATCGCGGGCAAAGGCGCGGCGCGATTTCTCGATTTACTTACGCCGAACGATGTCGAAAAATTGAACATCGGCCAGTCGCAGTATTCGTTTTTGCTCACGCCCGATGGCGATGCCATTGACGACATGACCATCTACCGCCGTGACAAAGACAAATTCATGATCGTCATCAATGCCTCCAATGCCGAAAAAGATATGGCGTGGATCCTTGCCGTGGCAACGAAGCGAGTGGTGATAGATAACGAGTTTCCTGGCCGTGAAATGGATGTGATCCCGATAATCCGCGACCTCAAGGCAGCGGAAGCCGGCCAGGATCGCAAAGTAGACATCGCCCTGCAAGGGCCGAGGTCTCTCGACATTATGCGGGCGGCAGCGGGGGAGGACGAAAAGCTCAAGAGCAAACTGGCAAGCCTGGGTAAATGGCAATTCATCGAGGCAACTCTCGCCGACATGCCTATGCTCATCTGCCGCTCCGGCTACACCGGTGAAAACTGGGGCTTTGAGGCATACCTGCACCCCGACGATGCAGCAAAGTTCTGGAACCTTCTTTTGGCCAAGGGCAAACCGTTCGGTATCCAGCCGACCGGGCTTGGTGCTCGCGATTCGACACGTACCGAAGCAGGCTTTCCGCTCTATGGTCATGAACTGGCCGGCGAACTACGGATTACTCCGCTCGAATCGGGTTATCCCAACTTCGTCCGCTACGACAAACCGTTTTTCATCGGCAAGAAATCACTATTGGCCAAAGACCGCGAAAGCAGCAACTCTATCGTACGTTTCGAGATGCAGGAAACCGGCATCCGTGCCGTGCGTCCCGGAGCCATGGTTACAACTTCGCAAGGGCTGGTGATCGGAGTGGTGACGAGTTGCGCCTATGTCGGCGCCAAGCAAATCGGTATGGCTTATGTTGACAAAAAATGCACGGCTTTGGGAACCAAGCTCGGCATTCTCAACAAGAGTGCCCAAGCTAAACCTATCGGTGAACTGAAACCCGGAGATAATCTGCCGATCAGCGATGTTGCGATCATCGTCAGCCGATTTGCCATGCGAAGCTAACATCTCTGCTGCTCAAGCTGCCGAACGCCTTAGTTAGCTTGAGCGTATTTAGGAGTAACAGGCGTGTCAAGCGCAAAAGATATCGAATTTTCCAAGCTGTTAATTGCCAAAGGACTCGTATCGCGAGCCGAGATGCAACGCCATCTGGATGACCTGGAAGAACGACAGAACGCGGGCAAAAATATTTCCTTGCAACAAATTCTGCTGGACGCCAAGGTACTCTCAGAGCTGGAACTGCGTTACATGCAGGCACCTAAAAAACGTGTCTTGCACTGCTGCAAATGCCACACGATGTATCGTGCCCAGGAAGAAGATATAGGCAAGAAATTCAAATGCAAAAAATGCGGCACCTGGGTCATGGTGCCGAGCCCCGGCCAGACTCTTGCACGCACAGTCAAAGACGGTAGTACGCAGAAAACTGCTCAATCGGCGACAACTAAAACGCAACCGCCCAAGCCGAAAGCCAAATCTGTGGCGGCATATGCCAGACAGCTGCCGCCATCGGTAGCCGCCATCCAGCAGGAAGAAAAAGGTGAAGCAGACGAAATGACGCTGATGCTTGGTCTCGACGGAGAAGAACTACCTGAGAAAAGCGAGCCGACTCCCGTCCATCTGGAGGCGACAAAGACCGACACGGCAACGCACGAGACCGCCAAGAGCGAGGCTACAAAACCCGCTAAATTGACCCCTTCGCCTGCCCCTGCGGAAGTCACTATCATGGTTGACCTCGACGAAAGCAACAACGATCAGGAAGAGGCGGCTGCGGTGATTGACGAAGACGCGGCCGACGCCACGCTTACCGATCCGCACGTAACGCAGCCTGCGCTAGCCGAAATCAAGAAACCGGTGACGGGCGTGCCAGTAGTAGCCAACAAGATGGGGGATGTGAAAAAAATACAACCGCCCAAAATATCCGAGTCTACGGTCATGTTGGATCTCGATGAGGATGAGGAGGAGGAGGAAAAGAAGGCCGAACCCGAACAAGAACTCTCGCTCCCGCAGACGCCGGTCTTTCCTGCGGAAAAACCGGCCGTCACCACCGAAATCGAGCCTGACAAAGCGAATAAAACTCCTAAAACCGAGGCCAAGACAAAACCACAGCCGCCAAAAGCAGCGATAAAATTGTCCGAGCCTACGGTCATGTTGGATCTCGACGAGGATGCGGAAGCAGAAACAGAACCGCAGCAAGAACTTTCTCTACCGCAAGCTCCGCCCGTTCCTGCGGAAAGGCCGGCTGTCACCGCCGAAGTTGAGCCTGACAAAGCGGAGGTTGCCAAGCCGGTCGTCATCGCCAAAGCCGAGCCTGACAAAGTGGACACCGCCGTAACACCTAAAGATGAGCCCAAAGCCGACAAGAGCGGCGACAGTGGCGAGCTGGACGAGTGGGCGCTTAGTGGGTATGGCGGCGAAGACAGCGAAAAAATAGACCTTAAGATGCAATTGGATCTCGATAAATATAAACAGGCGCCGGTACCACCGCCACAGCCGTATCTACAGCCACAAGAAGAGGCGTCGCTGCATATCTGGGCCACTGGCCAAGCGCCGTACCTGAAGCCGCAGGAAGATGCGGAGCTCGATGCCTGGGCCAGCGACAAGGCTCCGGCGGGCAAACCGAAATCGCCACAGACGACAGCGCCAGCCTCGCCACAGACGACGGTGCCGACACCGGTAGTTACCGCAAAACCGGTGGTAAGCGAACATGGCACCTTGATGCCGTTGCCGGAAACACCAGCGGCAACGGAAAATAAAACACCGCTAGCGGACAACAAGGAGAGCAGCGGTACAGAGAAAATTGCTCCGGCGAAAAAACTGGAGAGGATATTGCCACCCAAGCCACCCAAACCGCACATCTCAGAGAGTACTATTATGCTGGATCTCGATGAAGAGAAGGACGATGGGTAGCGACATGTTGATACTCGGTGTTGACACCTCGACTTCTTTGATAAGTGCCGGGCTTATCCACGGCAATCGCATACTCGGCGAACTGACTTTTCGCGGTGAGCGCCGGCATTTGAGCAAGCTCACTTTGTGGCTCGATTTACTGCTACGCGAAGCGGACGTCTCTCTGCAGCAGATCGAATGTATCGCCTGTATCACCGGTCCCGGTTCGTTTACCGGGCTGCGCATCGGCCTTTCCACCATGCAGGGTATTGCCCTCGCACGTAATTTACCGGTCGTCGCCGTCTGTTCTCTCGATGCGGCGGCGCGCAGTGTGATGTCACAGCATACATGTGTTCTGGTACATTCGCGTGCCGATGCTTTTTTCTATGGCTTCTACCGTGGTGAATTGCCTATCTCAGAGATAAAGCTTGCCCCACTCCATGAAATCGTCGCCCAGTTGCCGAGGGAAATCGTGGTAGTTGCACCCGATATGGAACAGTTTGCGGCACAGATTAAGCAAAAACTGCTACCTGGCCAAAGTGCAATCACCTGTATGTCGGTCGTAGCGAGCGGCGTGCGTGTGGCGCAGATGGGTGAACGTTTGTTCGCACGCGGGCAAACGCTGACGCCGGAATTACTCAATGCCAACTATATGCAAAGATCGTACGCAGAGGAGGCTTGATATGGCGTCAACGATTGACAAAGAGAAGGACATCATATGGGATTTGTGATTGACAATCTACGGCTGAAAGACCTTGTCGCAATCGTCTGCCAGAACCAAAAATTCTATGAGGAATTTGTCGTTTTTCTTCATAACAAACAGTATACTGACGTTTATGCATTTATCAATGAGCAAGATGATGTAAAGGCTAAGGCTACTTTGGAGGAATACCTGCAAAAACAATCCACTGAAAAACTTTATGATGGGATCGGACGCCCATACCCTGATAACAAGGCAAAGTGGTATTTCTTGGCCTGGGTTCTTCGAGATGCACCGGCACAAAGGCTGGAGCCTCTTTTACGAAATATGAAAGGGGAGTCCTTAGACAAACGAAAAGCAACACTCCTCAATCAACTACGAAAATTTGTCGGGCCACTTTTTCCAGAGGCTGAAAAATGGGACTGGCCGGTTCTCTCAGAAGTAATGCTTGCAAGGCTTGAGGGCAGTCGTCGTGCTCTTAAAGGAACTCAATTTGAAGAGATAGTCCGTCGGTTGCTACGCAATATTTTCGCACAATATCAACTGCATCTAACAGTTGGAGACGGGCAGATTACGGTTCACGAGGAAACCTACGACGTCCAAGTGGTTGCTGATCATAAGACAATTCTCATCCCTGTAAAGACACGTGAGACTATGGGTGGAGGGCACGCCAATCTATTTACACGGGATATCTTCAAAGCGATCAGCGTGGCTCATGAAAATGGATATGAGACTATTCCAATCATTATTGCCGAATCTTGGGCCGGCGATTTGAGCGCACTAAAATGCCCGCATGTTATTTACATCCCAACTAACCCTAATCAAAGCGATAAAATCGAGGCGGCTCTTAAGAAAGAACTCATTAATCTACTTCCTATGTGGCAAGATTACTCAAGAGGTGCCAAATGAATAATACTCAGTATAGTATACGACAGCATCAATGTATTAACATGCTGCGGGAGGAGAATGGCCAATACACAATTCATACGAATCAATCGCCAGTTCAAGACACGATTATTCATGGTGACGCAAGTAAAGCTCTAGCTGCATTGCCAAGCAATAGTGTGCAGTGTATTGTGACTAGCCCACCATACTATCAACAGCGTGACTATAGAGATGAGAAGCAGCTTGGTCAGGAGCCAACACCGGAGCAATATATTGCCAATCTGGTCGTGGTATTTTCCGAATCTCGCCGCGCCCTAAAACAGGATGGGTTACTTTGGCTAAATCTTGGTGATAAGTACGCAGAAGGGCGGCTTCTTGGTATGCCATGGCGTGTGGCATTGGCATTGGTTGATAGCGGATGGGTTTTAAGGTCAGATGTAATTTGGCATAAACCTAATGCTATGCCAACCTCTGTGAAAAACAGACCCACTCCCGACCATGAGTATATATTCATGTTCTCACAGGAAGCCAATTACTATTATAATGCGGATGCAATTAGAGAACCGCATATAACTTTTACCGAACAAAGCCGTATGCGTGGTGGACGGAACCACTTTGGCAAAAGAGGTGGAACCCCAGAGCATGGAAAAAATCAAGGTAATTCCAATCTTCACAACGGTCGCTGGGATCAGGCATTTCACCCTTTAGGCCGAAACAAGCGAACGGTGTGGTCAATTCCCTTGTCCAAATTTCCTGAAGCTCACTTCGCCGTATTTCCAGAGAAGCTCGTGGAAATATGTATTTTAGCGGGCAGCAGGAGTAAAGATATTATTCTCGACCCGTTTTGTGGTAGTGGCACAACTCTATTGGTAGCGCGTAGGCTGGATAGGCACTTTATTGGTATTGATTGTAATTCTGAATATTGCTTAATGTCTCAGAAGAGGCTCAATGCAGTTCAAGCAGAGTTTCCCTTCGAGGAGGAAAAAACAGGCAATGTTAACTAACTTATGTTGCACCGTGTTTACGCGGAGTTAGCAGAGAGGATTGCACAAAAACATGGCGTCAACGATTGACAAAGAGAAGGACATCATTCTGGGCATTGATACCTCGTGCGATGACACGTGCGCCGCTCTAGTGCAAAAAGGCCGGACAGTGCTCGCCAACATCATTTCATCGCAGGACATCCACAAAAAATGGGGCGGCGTAGTACCGGAGCTGGCGGCACGCAAGCATCTGGAAAAAATTTCCATCGTCGTCACTCTGGCGCTGCGCGAAGCCAAATTGACATGGAACGACATTGCCGGCATTGCCGTGACGAGTCGTTACGGCCTGGCCTGTGCGCTCCTCGTAGGCGTAGCCATGGCCAAAGCTCTCAGTTTTGCGCAGCATTTGCCTCTCGTCGGCGTGCACCACGTCGAGGGGCATCTCTATTCTAATTTTTTGGAACACCCGGAAATCGCCTTTCCCCATATTTCTCTAACTGTTTCCGGCGGGCACACGTTGCTCATCCTGGTGCAAGAGGCATTTGCCTATGAGGTGCTAGGACAGACCGTAGACGATGCCGCAGGCGAGGCGTACGACAAAGTGGCGCGTTACCTGGGGCTTGGTTTCCCTGGCGGGCCGGCGATTGATCGTCTGGCTAAACAAAATACCGAGCCGCCCGTCGCTTTTCCAAGTCCAATGCTTGATTCCGGCGACTACAAGTTCAGCTTCAGCGGCATCAAGACGGCAGTGCGCTACTACGTTGACAGGCTGGCACCCGATCAACTCAAGACGCAGTTGCCAGCCATTGCCGACGGTTTCCAAAGAGCGGTAGTGCGGGTGCTGGTGAGCAAAGCGATGCAGGCGGCCGAGGCTTACGGAGTGAAAACCATCAC
Source organism: Planctomycetota bacterium (assembly GCA_020057085.1). GTDB lineage: Bacteria > Planctomycetota > Uabimicrobiia > Uabimicrobiales > JABWCH01 > JAGVGO01. The sequence continues at coordinate 7,019 of JAGVGO010000121.1, forward strand.
TTTGAGCGGCGGTGTGGCTGCCAACAGCTACCTGCGCGCTGAACTGATCCGCACGGCAGGCGAAAAGAGTATGCAAGTGTATTATCCAAGCATCTGCTACTGCACGGATAACGGGGCGATGATCGCCGGACTGGGGTATCACAAATTTTTGCAAGGTTGCCAGAGCGATCTGTCCCTTGACATAGAACCAGACGCTTTTTTGCCGATCACTACACATTAGGAGGGTACGCACATGAAAGACGAAGATTTAGAGCAGGAACCCCTGGAAGAGGGAATGGGGGAAGAAGAGGTTGCGTCGTTTTCCGCCATGGTCCAGGACCAGCTTCAATATCTGCCGTGGTGGCTCATTTCCATCGTGTTGCACACTATCATTTTGTGCCTCAGCATGCTGATTTCGATGGGCCACCCCCAGACACAGGTGGTCATGGAAACGGATGTTGGCATCGAACAAGAGTTGAAGGACAAAGACGAGCCGCAGCCGGAAACAAAAAAACAGGAAGTACCACAAGAAACACAGAAACCTCTGGAACAGGAAGAGCCTGAAGTGAAAGACCCTATCGTCAAAGAGGCCAAGGTGTCGGATCACGTGGAAACGGCTAACAACGAAACGAACCCGCAAGCCAAAGGCGACCCGGAGGCGCACTCCGATAGCCCGCTCATAGGCAGATTCGACAAAAGCGATATCGGCGTCGGCGGCCGTACCGCCGGCATGTTCGGCGATCGCCTCAGCGGCGGCAAAGAGAACCTGGTAAAAGAGCGTGGCGGCAGTCCGAAAACGCAAAACTCGGTGATGATGGGGCTGCTCTGGCTCAAGCGACATCAGGGCGAAGACGGTCGCTGGGACAGCGACGGATTCCTCAGCCTGTGCGGACGCGACAACCAACATCCTGGCAGTTGTGGCGACGGCGCCGGCGAGTCATGGTGCGATGTCGGCGTAACGGGACTCGCTCTTCTCTGTTTTCTGGGAGCCGGCAACAGCACATCGGTGGGTGAATTCCAGGAACAGGTGAAGAAAGGCGTGCAGTATTTGACGAGTGTCACAGATAGTGAAGGCTGCATCGGCACGCGCCAGGGACACCTCATGTACAACCATGCCATCGGCACACTAGCCATGGCCGAAGCATACTCCATGTCCAACTACAATCCGCTACTCAAGACACCGACTGAGAAAGCGGTCAAATTTTTACTCGATGCGCAAAATCCGAACAAGGGATGGCGCTATACGCCGCGCTGCAATGACAGCGACACTTCGGTCACTGGCTGGTGCGTAATGGCTTTGAAGTCGGCCAAGGTCGGCAGCATCGAAGTACCGGAATCGGCCTTTACCGGCGCCAAGGCATTTTTGGATGACGTCACGGAGACAACCTACTACCGCGCCGGTTACACCAAAAAAGACGAGGCAGTGCAACCGAGCGGCTTTGCGCAGAATGAATCTCTCACCGCCGTGGCCATGACTTCGCGTGTGTTTATGGGCCTTAACGACCGCAACGACCCTTACCTGGTCAAAGGGGCCGAGCTTCTCATGCAGAGTCTGCCTCGTGCGGGCAACAACGAACGTGGCGAAAACATGGTAGATTATTACTATTGGTATTACGGCACACTGGCTATGTTCCAGATGGGTCAGGATTACTGGACCGCCTGGAACGACAAGATGAAAGACGCCATCGCCAATACTCAGGAAACGACGGGGTGTAAGGCCGGCTCGTGGCCGCTCAACGACCGCTGGACAAAAAACGGCGGGCGCATCTACGCCACGGCATTGAACGTTTTATCGCTCGAAATTTACTACCGCTATGACAAAGTGTTCAAATGATCTGGAAAGACACATTACAACTGGTATGCAGCCAGGGTGGGCCGGGGTTCAGCCACTTTGCCATCACCAATCTGTGCGATGCCCACTGCTCGTTTTGCAACTTCGCCGTCGGTAATCTGAAACCACAGGAGATGCGTTCGGTTTCCTGCAGCGAGGGCATCGAAACCATTGATATTCTTTACCGAAACGGCATCCGTTACCTGATCTTTGTCGGCGGCGAGCCTCTGTTGCACAAAGATCTGCTCACGTTCAGCAGACATGCCACCAATCTGGGCATGACAGCGATGGTCTGCACGAACGGCAGCCGCCTCACACCGGAATACATCCACGAAATGCAACAGGCGGGCATGGCCAGTGTCATAATCTCGGTTGACGCACCGGCGGCAGAGGTGCATGAAAAGAACCGTGGGCTCGGTGGCGTCTGCGAAAAAATCCGCATTGCCAACCAGGCACTGGCACAAGCCAGGATACAGAGTACCGCCTCGGTCACCTTGAGCAAGTTGATGACACTGGAAGATTACGACAGGCTCCCTGCGTTTCTCAAGTTTCTGGGGTTTACCCAGGTCACCTTCTCGTATCCGCTCGAAACATTGGGCTCGAGCTATCTCAGCTTTTCCGACAGTAATCTGGTACACTACACGGCAGCGGAACTGAGTGAGGTGTTGGACAAAGTCAGCCAACTCAAGAAACACATCCATGTCCTCAACAACCATGTAGCGATTGCCGAAATGCAGAAATTTTTACGCCGCGAGCCACAGGCGTTTGGTTGTCTCGGCGGCTACCGTTATTTTTACGTAGACTGGAAACTCGATATTTACCGCTGTCACTACTGGCAAGAGCCGATGTGCCACATTCGTGAGTTTGGTCCGGACAAGCTCATCCGCGATGATTGTCAGATGTGCATGATAGATTGCTACCGCGATCCGAGCGTCATGCAACACATCGCCGTAGCGATTACCGATGTGCGCAAGCTGGTGGGGGAACACAAATGGTACAAGGCGTGGCGGACGATCTTCAACAAGAAAACGTGGTTGTCTCTCAAGGCGGTCATGGAGCAATTGAGATGGATTCGCAAAATGTAGGCGGGCCTTCTATGAAACATAAAATTTTGCCGAGCTGGGGCTCGGCGTTCCCAGGAGTTTCATCCTTGTACTCGTGTCCCGCGTAGCCGGGACACAGAGTATGAAAAAAATTGGCCCGGCCAGATTTTCAGTTGATTTTTTGTCTTTTTCTGCGTTAATGGATAGCAGAACAACTACACAGATTACAACATTTTTCCGTGAAAAAAATTTATAAGGAGTACAGCTATGTTTGTGAACATCATATCTTCTTTTCCGGGGATAAAACCATGGGATTCTGGTCTGCGGACAGGAAAGGTCGGTAGCGGCAAAAATTACATTCTTCGATAAGGCTCTGTCTAAAAATAACTTCACATTCTTGAGGGCATTTTTATCAATCTACTTCGTTGCTCCTCGCTTACAGAGCCAGGCTATGCGGCGCTCGTCGCGCCTCGTATATTGATAAAATTACTCCACAATAATGTAAA
>JAGVGO010000070.1 GCA_020057085.1 Planctomycetota bacterium
CCTTTGCGAAAAAATAGCTTCTCTCCTGCCTTTATCATCCTCTCGAATCTCTTGCTATTGCTGCGGCGTCTTGTGCGAAAAATTTTCATTCGTCGTTGCGGATGCCTTTTTCCTTTCGTGTAAAATGCAGAAAATACCAGAAACGACAGAGCGATTGTAGCAAAAGATTGATGAGAGGACAAGGGAGAATTTGACGGGCAGGGCTGTTTCATTTTGCAGGAGACGCCCGTTTTTTCAAGATAAAAAATTTGACATATTTCGGCTTATCATGTACAATCTGTCAAAGATTAGTTTGACACCGAGCAATATGTGACAGGAGCATTTGTGTGCAGTTGAAACTACTTATCCAGCGCGGAGAACGCAAAGGCGAAACTATCGCTGTAGCTGCGTATCCGGCGGTGTTCGGCAAGGGAGAAGAATGCCACTTTCGTTTCGATGAACTGGGCGTGAGCCGCCGGCATTTCATTCTTCACTGCCAGAACAACACATGCTGGCTCGAAGATTTGCAATCTACCAACGGCACTTATGTAAACAAGAGCAAAGTGAGCGGTTGGATGGCGCTCAAGGAGCAAGATTTTATCATTGCCGGCAAGCTGGCGTTGCAAGTAACGGAATTGACCCTTGACGTGGCTGCTGTCAATGGTCAACCGAGCGCAAACGAGAGCAGCGTGGGCGCCCAACCGGTTGCACAAAAACTACAACATTTTCCCCCCGTTGTGCCCAAATACGAAACGAAAGGCCAAACAACAGGATTCGCGAATGATCTTCTGGAGGCAGCGAGTGCCGACCCCAGTATTACGGTGCGGCGACATATCGAAGACATCCAAAACACCTCCATCCTTGGCCCCAGCAAAGAAAAATTGGTGCATGGCTACCGTGCCCTAAAAACGATTTATGAAGTATTGCAGACATGCAATAGCGAACCTGACCACAATCGTTTGTTCGAATGTCTGTTGTTGTCGCTGTTTAAAGCTATCGAGGCAAACCGCGGAGCCATTGTCCTGAAAACAAGCGACCGCACCTACGAAGGCAAGATTTTCCTGATCGAAACCAAGGAACGACAACAATTTCCTATTTCCAACACCATTTTGACTGATGTGATCAGGAACGGTGTTTCGGTCATTTCTTCCGACCCGACTGAAGACCCTCGCTATCGTTTCTCCGAAAGCCTGCGTCTGCAAAAAGTACGGTCTTTGGTCTGCGCGCCGCTGATTTCCTACCAAAAAGTGTTGGGAGCGGTCTATCTGGATCGCACCAGATTGAGCAGTCACGCATTTACCGAAGAAGACCTGGAACTGCTTGCCGCAATCGGCATACAGATCGGCAGCACACTCGAAAAATCGTTGCTGCTGGCAGAGATCACCAAATTCAATTCGTATCTCAAGGCGGTGATGGAAAGCGTGCCGATGGGCATCCACACGTTGGATCTAAACGGCATTTTCACTGACTGGAGTTCTTATTCGGAAAAAATTTTCGGCTATAGCGCGGGCGACATCGTCAATATTGCTCATGTCTCCCTTCTGTTCGACAGCCTGGCTGCTTGTGAGCAAATTTTTTCCTCACTCAAGGAAAAGGGAGTCAGTTGTGAGGAGGTGCTGCTGTGTACGAAAGATGGCACCAACTTCCCCTGCCGTTTTGCCCTGTCCCCTATCATAGATAGCTTCGGCAACCTGCTTGGTTATACAGGTTATCATCAAAACATCAGCGAAGAAAAACGCATCCAGGAACAAATTTTTACGCAGGAGAAGATGGCGGCGATGGGCGTGCTGGCCGCAGGTGTAGCCCATGATTTCAATCATATTCTGTCGCTGATCCGAGGTTATGCCTCGATGTCCATAGAGGATGCCGGCGAAGCGCCCAAACATATGGCCAAAGTGGTAGCACAGGTTGACCGCGCCGCCGATATCACCGCCCATCTTTTGCAATATTCACGGCAGGAAAGTAAGCAATTTATCACAACCAACCCGCTTACATTGCTTGAAGACGTTCTCGAACTGGTACATAAAGAACTGCACGCCAGCAATATCCAGGTGGTCAAAAATCTTGCACCACTCATGCCGCTAGCGATCATTCCCGGCCAGATACAGGAGGTTTTTCTCAACATCATCCTCAATGCACGCGACGCCATGGATGGTGGAGGCACGCTCAACGTCACGACATGGCAGGCGCAAGGCTACGATCAAATCAGTTTTGAAGATACGGGCAAGGGCATCGAACCAAGCCACCTGGTGCGACTCTTCGAACCGTTTTTTACCACCAAGCAAAAGAGCGAAAAGTCAGGCTCTGGGCTTGGCCTTGCTATCTCTTATCAGATTATGCAAAAACACAAAGGCAAGATTACGGTACAGAGTACACCAGGCAAAGGAAGCAAATTTACGATGTGGCTGCCAATACCGCCACTCTCTACGCAAAGGTTGGCGATGGACCAGTTGACGCCCAGTATTTCGTGAAAGCAATGTTTCTATGAACTATAAAAGTCTGCGTACCCTTCTGGCGAGAGGAGAAACAGTCGCCAGCAAAACGTTCTGTGAAGTGGTTTTTCCCACCATCTCACGCACGTTTGCCATCAATGTCGGGAAACTACCATCGCGCCTGAGTTTTCAGGTTTTAGTGTCGTATCTGTTGTGTCGCATTGCCGACACCATCGAGGATGATTTTGGTTTGCCGCCGAAAACGAAGGCTGAACTGCTGCACCGATTCACTCTCCTGCTTACCGATGCGGAGTGGCACAACCATGTGGTAGCCTTTGAGGCGACCTGTCAGGGCATGGACAATACGCGCAGCGATGTGTTGTTGCTACAGCACACTCACTATGTCCTCGACTGTTTTTTCGCCTTTCCGCCCCCCGTGCAGCAGCACATCGTACACTGGGTGAGCGAACTCTCGCAAGGCATGGCACAGTATGCCCTGCGCAAAAACGAAGGCATCCAGGATGTGACTTTTCTCACTTCGCTGGACGATCTGGAAAAATATTGTTATTATGTGGCCGGTACGGTCGGCCATCTGCTCACCGGCCTGTTTCGTCACTTCTATCCCTGTATTGATGAAGCCTGCTATCAGGCTCTCACAGACAAGGCCTCTTCTTTTGGTATTGGCTTACAACTGACCAATATCATCAAAGATTCAGTGATTGATTACGAACGAGGATGGTGTTATTTGCCACGAGAACTGCTCGATAAATGGCAATTGTCCGGTAAATCGCTGCTGGATCCCAGAGAACGCTGCGCTGCCCAGGAATTCATGTACGAAATCATTGTGCGGGCGCGCCAACACCTCGATGACGCCATGACTTACAGTTTACTGCTGCCGAAACAGGCCTGGAAAGCACGCATTTTCTGTTTTCTGCCGCTTTTCATGGCCATCAAGACGCTGTCGCAGGCGGCTTACAGCGAGCGGTTGTTCACGCCGCAAAATCCGGTCAAAATTTCGCGCAGTGAAGTCAAACATATCGTCCTTTACACTTATCTCAACAATTGGTGCAACGCCCAGATGCGCAGGTGGTACGCGCATGTCAGCCAACTGCTTGATCACAAAAGAAAAAATTACGTAAAAAAAATTTATGCAAAGTAAGGTAACATCATGGTAGACGAATATCCGAAAATCCGCCAGATACAGATTATCCCTATCCAGTCTGGCGGGGAGATTCTGGTTGGCCTGCGTGATCCACAGGAGCTGTCGCCGCAAAGCCAGATGGTAGTGATGAGCCGCGACGCTTTTCAGATCGTTACGTTTTTCGATGGCAGCAATTCGCTCAGCGATATTCAGGCGCTGCTCACGCGCGAAATGGGTGGTGTGTTGTTCCCACGCGCGGAGTTGGAACGACTGGTGGATGCGCTGGATACCAACTTTTTGCTCGACAACGAGCGGTATGCTGAGGCTCTTGCCGCATACGCGCGCGAAACGGTGCGCAAAGCGGTCTTGCCTGGCCGCAATATTCCAGCCGAGGCGCAAGAGCTGGACACTTTTTTCGCTCAGGTCATGCAACAAGCGCCGACGCCCGCATTTTCCGGACGCATTGCCGCCGTCATGGCCCCCCACATTGACGTTTCTCGGGCGATGCCCACCTATGCCGCTGCTTACGGTGTACTCTCGGCATATTCTCAGGCGGAAATTTTCGTGATCTTCGGCACTGCCCACGAAGCCAGTCCGGAAACGCGTTTCGCTTTCACCCGCAAAAGCTATGAGACCCCGTGGGGCGTCGTACCTGTGGCCCAGGAATTTTTGCGGCGGATTGAACGCAAGACCACACACAATCTGTACGCCGCGGAAATTTTGCACAAAGGAGAACATTCGGCGGAATTTGCCGCTCTATTTTTGCAACACACTATCGGCAAAAAGCGGCCGCTACAGATTGTCCCTGTTCTCGTAGGCTCTTTCCATGACTGCCTGCACAACGAAACTTCGCCGCGGGAAATGCCGGAAATCCGTGAGATATTGGAGAGCATCGCTGAAGTTGCCGAGGAGATCGGTAAAGACAAGATATGCTGGCTTGCCAGCGTTGACATGGCACATGTCGGCCTGCGCTTTGGCGACGAGGCAGAAGTTGACGATGCATCGCTCTTGAGCATTCGCGAAGCGGACATGGATGCCATCAAGGCGATCGAAAACTGTGAAGCGGAAGAATTTTTTCAGACACTGATGCCGCACCGCAACCGCTATCGCATTTGCGGCATGTCTTCCATCTACAGTTTGCTGTGCATGCTCGAAGAAAGCGGCGTGCAGGGAAAATTGCTGCACTATGACCAGTCGCGCGAAGCCGAAAGCGGTTCGGTGGTGACTTTTGCCAGCGTGAGCTTTGGGCTTGGCCAGGAAAGGCAGTAACAGATGTTTTGGAAAAAGTCTCTGGAAAAATTGAAAGCGGCTTTGGAAAAAACTCGCAAAGCTTTAGCCAGCGGCATCTCCAGCTTGTTCCGTTTGGGCCGCAAGGTAGACGAGGAGTTGTTGCATGAACTGGAAGAAAAATTGATCATGGCCGACATCGGAGTGATCACTACTCGTTACATGCTCGGAGCTATGCAGAAAGCTTACAAATCCAAGGAAGTCACCGATGTGAACGAGATCATGTCGTTCCTGAAACAAACTTTGCATCAGTGTCTGACACAGGGCGGCAATGACATCATTTATGCACCAACGCCGCCGACCGTGGTTCTGGTTGTGGGCGTCAACGGTTCGGGCAAGACAACCTCCGTTGCCAAGCTAGCCGCCTATTTCTCGGCGATGAAGAAAAGCGTTCTGCTCGCTGCCTCGGATACATTTCGCGCAGCAGCCATAGAGCAATTGGAAAAGTGGGCGCAGCGTGTGCAGGTAAACATCATCAAACAGGCCACTGGCGCAGATCCGGCAGCGGTAGCCTTCGATGCTGCGGAAGCGGCACTGTCGCGCAAGGCGGATGTGCTTATCATTGATACGGCAGGGCGACTCCACACGCAAAAGAACTTGATGCAGGAACTGAGCAAAATCTATCGCGTAATCGGCAAGAAAATCCCCGGCGCGCCGCATGAAGTACTCTTGGTACTCGATGCCACTACCGGGCAAAATGCCATCTTGCAGGCCAAGGCTTTCAAAGATGCTGTGCAGGTGAGCGGGTTGTTCCTGGCCAAACTGGATGGCACGGCCAAAGGCGGCGTCGTGCTGGCGATTCAGAAAGAAGTGAACGTGCCGGTCAAATTCATCGGCATTGGCGAGCATTATGAAGATATCGAGCCGTTCGATGCACAGCGTTTCGTAGATGCCCTGTTGAGTTGATGTTTTTTCAAAGAAACCCATCTAGTCTAGTCGGGTCAGTTTTTTTCAGTTTATTTTCTTGACAAAACCGCGACGATAATTTATCATATTGCAGTGCAATATAATTTAATATAATTTATTGATAAATTCATATTTTACTTGTTAAACAAATAGTTTTTATTTTTTGCATTGCAAAATAAATTGCCAGGAGTTGTACGATGGACATGTTCGAATACCAAAAAAAATTGGCCGACCTTTCCCAGCAAACCATGGCGTTGTGGCAAAAGATGGCGCAGACGCAAACCCAGGTGTTCAGTTCGCTGTTCGATCCTTGGAAGAGTATGCTGGACAACCTGCAGAAATTAGGCCCGGAGATTGTGCAGAATTGGCATGGCCAGCTAGAGGAAAGTTATGCCAAAACCATGCAGCAAAAAAACCTCGGCGTGTTTCAGGAATGGGATAAAAAGGTACTCGGCCAGTTGCAGGAGATGGCCAGCACCAATTTGCTCGCCTCGTACCAAAAGCTGATGACTGAAGCGACACGACTGGTGGAGGAGGCACAAAGCAAAGAGCCGGCTGTGGTCATGGAATACTGGCAGGGGATGCTCACCGAATATCTCAAAGACATGGACATCATTGCCAAAGAAACCAAGAAGATCGACTTCCAGCACGTGCTGGAAGTGTGGAACAAAATAGCGAGCGGCCAATGGGACGAAAGCGTGCAGAAATACCACGAGCGTTTTGTCGAGGCGCTTAAGGTGAAGCTGCAATACGGGCCGGAATATTATGCCCAGCCGGACGCAGTGCAAGTCGGCCAAACGCCCAAGAAAGTGGTGTGGGAAAAGGGCAAATGGAAGCTTTACCACTATGAACCTGCGGCGAGTGTGGCGCAGAAGAAACCGATACTCATCGTCTACGCTCTCATCAACCGCCCCTACATCGAAGACCTCGTACCCAGCGTCAGCCTGGTACAACATTTTTTGAGCAAAGGGCTCGATGTCTATCTGAGCGACTGGGGCGATCCCAGCTATGAAGATCGCCGTCTCACCCTCGACCAGTTTATTGAAGAAGGCGTCGGCGGCATGGTAGATCACGTCTGCCGGCAACATGGCATCAGCCGCGTGCCGCTCTTGGGGCATTGCATGGGTGGCGTGCTCAGTACGATCTATACTGCACTGCACCAGGACAAAGTGGCAGGCCTCATTACCCTGACCGCACCGGTGACCGCCAAAAAAGGCGGAGTAGTAAGCGCCTGGAGTTATCTCGCGCCGGTAGACGCCATCGTAGACACTTTCGGCAATGTGCCGGCCAAGCTCATCCGTTACACCTTCATTTCGATGAAGCCATACTATGAAATCATTCGCTGGCACCGTTACTATGCCACGCTCGACAAAATAGACAGCAAGGCTATGGAAGTGTCCAACGCCGTTGACAAATGGGTGAACGACAATGTTGACATCCCCGGCGAGTTTTTTCGCAAATTCATGAAAGAGGTGTTCATGCAGGATGGCCTCGCGCAAGGCAGCACGACCATTGCCGGCAGCAAAGTATCTCTGGCCAACATCACCTGCCCGTTACTCAACATTTTCGGCGAAGAAGACTGGATCGTCACGCCGGCATCGGCTATGCTGCTCAACGACCTGGTGTCGAGCAAAGAAAAAGTCTTGCGCCCAATACCCGGCCAGCATCTGGGTATCTTGTTCGATCCGCACAACCGCGTGGTCTGGGACGAAATGGCCGCCTTTTTTAGCAAGGTAGTTTAAGGAGCCTTTCATGTCTGACACGACAAACAAGCCTCTCGGCCAGTGTCCGGAAACGACGACGGCGCAAACCGAGAAGAAGCGACTTGGCAACAAGGTGGCACTCATCACCGGCGGCGCAGCTGGCATCGGCAAGGCAACCGCCGAACGGTTTGCCGAGGAGGGTGCCAGGGTTGTCATCTGCGACCTCAACGAAACGGCAGGACAGGAAGTGGTGAAGGGGCTTGGCCCGGAAGCCAGGTTTTACAAAGTGAACGTGGTGAGTCGCCAGGATGTACAGGCGTGGATCGAAGATGTGTATGCCAGATACCAGCGCATTGACATCCTCGTCAACAATGCCGGTATTGTCCGTGACAACCAGCTCGTCAAGGTCAAGGACGGCGCCCTCGTGAAGCAAATGCCGGAAAGCGATTTCGATGCGGTCATTGCCGTCAACCTCAAGGGCGTCTTCAATTGCACGCAGGCTGTCGTGCCTTTCATGATCGAACACGGCGGCGGCGTAATCCTCAACGCCAGTTCGGTCGTCGCTCTCGATGGCAATTTCGGCCAGACCAACTATGTCGCCAGCAAAGCAGGTATCATCGGCATGGTCAAGGTATGGGCACGCGAATTCGGCAAGTACAACATCCGCGTCAATGCGCTCGCACCTGGCTTTACCAGCACCGACATCTTGCGTACAATGCCGGAAAAAGTATTGCAGGAGATCAAGGCGCACACCCCGCTTGCGCGCCTGGGTGAACCGAAGGACATCGCCAATGCTTATCTCTTTCTGGCCTCTGACGAGGCGAGTTTTATCACCGGCAGCGTGCTGCGCGTAGACGGAGGGTACATCGCCGGGACATAAGGCGTCCGGTGCCTGCGGGAAATAGTTACAGATTTTTGCGGATAAAGTCGCTCATCGCCTGACGCATGTGCTTCACCAGCTTTGCCTCGGTGATACCGTGCTGTGACGCAGGATAGAGCAAAAGATCGAAAGATTTACCCGCTTGTTGCAAAGCATAGACGAGCTGGATCGTATTTTGCATGTGGACATTGTCGTCCAGCATGCCATGAATGAGCAGCAATTTTCCGTGCAAATCTTGGGCGGCAGCCACGACCGAGCTCTGCTTGTAGCCTTCCGGGTTCTTTTGCGGCAGCGACATGTATTTCTCCGTGTAGATCGAATCGTACAAAGCCCAGTCTGTCACCGACCCTATGGCAATGCCCAGGCGAAAGCTCTTACTGTGTGTCAGGGCGTAGGAAGTCATGAAGCCGCCATAACTCCATCCCCACAAACCGATGCGGGAGCCGTCCACGTACGGTTGTACCTTGAGCCAGGTGAGGCTGTCTTCCCAATCCTCTAGCTCCAGTTTGCCAAGCCGCCGGTAGGCCGGCCATGCCGATTCGGCACCCTTGCCGCTCGCGGTGCGGTTGTCGCAGAGCCAGACGATGTAGCCTTGCTGTGCCCACATCTGGTGCCACAGATAATTCATCTTGCCCCAGGCATTCCGTACGATAGGGCTGTGCGGGCCGCCGTAGGTGTAGCAAAGCACCGGATATTTTTTCGTGGCTTGAAAATCGGGTGGCCGAATCATCATACATTCCATGACGAAGTCGTCTCGGGTGTTGACTTGCACAAATTCCACCTGGCCCATCTTGTATTCCTGCAGCGCCAGCACCGGATTCTCGGCCACCGCCCGCACGACTTCTCCGGTAGCCCGTTGCAACCAGAGCTGGACAGGGGTATGCACATCGCTCCAGTAGTCGAGGTAAAAGGAAAAATCGGGGCTGAAAATGGCCGCGTGATTTCCTTCTTTTAGCGAAAGGCGTTTCAGTTTCGAGCCGTCGAGCCGGATACGGTAAACATGTTCGGCGATGTGACTGTGGGCGGTGGCACTGAAATAGATAAAACCGGCGGCAAAACCATGCAGCTTACGCACTTCCCATTTGCCATCGGTGACTTGACGGATAAGCTTGCCTTGCTGCGTGTAGTAGTAGATGTGTTGCCAGCCGCTCCGTTCGCTCAACCATAAAAATGAGCCGTCAGGCAGCCAGTATGGGTTGTCTGCGGCTTCAATCCATGCCGGTGTCCGGTCGCGCAGGAGCGTCTGGTTCTTGCCGCTCTTAGGGTTACTTTCATTGAGATCGAGCCATGTCTGCTCCCTGTTTTGCACCTGATACACTACTTTTGTGCCGTTCGGTATCCAGCCCACACGAGCGATGAGCAGATCGCCAGGGTTATAGGCCGAGAGGTCAACCCACCTGGTTTTACCGCTCTCCACATCCACTACGCCGAGACTTACCTTGGGATTCTTGTCACCGCTTTTCGTGTACGGCATCGTCTCGACTGCTTGCAGCCGGGGCAGATGATCCACAATGGTAAACTTTGGCACCTCTGTATCGTCCAGTCTGAGATAGGCAATCCGGCTGCCGTCCGGGCTCCACCAGTAGCCTTTGAAATTGCCGCGGCCGTAAAGTTCTTCCTGGTAGAGCCAGTCGAGGCGTCCGTTCAGGATATGTGCCGAGCCATCGCTGGTCAGAGTACGCTCGCGTTGGCTGGAGATCTCTGTCACGTACAGGTTGTTGTTGCGAACAAAGCTGACATGCCGGCCGTCGGGGCTGATCTCGGCGAGTTCTTCTTTTTCCGGCGTGGCGGTGATGCGACTTAACTTGGCACTCGCCAGTTCTACGGCGACGAGATCGTCGCTCGCATCGAGCAGCATGACTCTTTCATCCTGGCTGAGTTGTAAAATGCCATGTTCGAGAGCTCGCTGTGCTTTTTCCGGCGAGATGTCAAGCAGTTTGGCCAGCGCAGCCTTGACCGGAGTCACAGCGAACATCTCTTTGCCATCCCCTGTTGCGGCATCTACCTTCCACAAGGGAGAGATTTCGGACTTCCTGTGTTCGAGGTAATGGCGGCCGTCTTGCAGCCATGTCAGATCCGACGGCACAGAGCCGTTAAAATCTCTCTTGCTCTCCGGATCGTACAGGTCGTCAATCGTCAACATCTTGTCCCTGACGATGATTTCTTTTTCCTGAGCGCCCAGTAGCGCCAACGATGTGAACCAACACCAAATCAAAACAACGGTCCATCGCTGCATGGAAATTTCCTTTCTTTTTATCCTCTATGAAACATGAAATTTTTCACGCGACTTTCGCGGGCGTATCTAACACTTCGGGGGGATAGAAAAACTATGGGTAGAGTATAAAACCTCTCCCCTGGCGGGCTGGCAAGGGGATGTTTTTTTATTAACCGA
>JAGVGO010000281.1 GCA_020057085.1 Planctomycetota bacterium
CAGATAAGCCCTGAGGAGGCCAACGTGACTCTCGATCTGGAAATTGATATCGCCATGCTGGTAAAACCTCTACCTACTCTGCCGGTGGCCAAAGGCGAGATCGCTCTGCCGAGCCAGTTGACGCAGCACAATCAAACGTCGCTCCGCTTTCCTTATCAACAAGGCATATTGCTGGCTGGTTTTGCCAATCCTTATGAAGACGAAGGCGAAAAATCGTTCGTCGCCTCGCGCAAAAAAGAACATCTCATGTTCTACTGGAAAGTCAGCATGTAAGGCAAGGAATCTCTCGTGTTGATGTTGTTAGTTCTCGTCGCTTTCTCCGCTTTACTCTGGCTTAGCCTCTTACTCGCAAGGGATCGCGCCTACACTTATGCCGAAAATCTAGCGTTGGCAGACATGGCAAAAACTCCGCCGCTGGCAGATGAGTGTCCCACTGTCACCGCCATCATTCCGGCACGCAATGAGGAAGAGATGCTGCCCCATACTTTGCCAACCCTTCTCAGGCAAGAGTATCCCCGGCTTACGGTGGTGTTGGTAGACGACAATTCCAGCGATCGCACGGCGGCAGTGGCGCAGGAAATCGCTGCAAGCCTGCCGCCGCCCAAGGCGTCTTTATGCATCGTCAAAGGTGAGTTACTACCGCCAGGCTGGGTCGGCAAGATGTGGGCGCTGTCACAAGGTGTGCCACACGCGACCGGCGACTGGCTCTTGTTTAGCGATGCCGATATTCTCTATCCGCCGGGCATGGTGGGCGCTCTGGTAAGTTGTGCGCGACGGAACGAACGGGACATGGTGTCGCTTATGGCACAACTTTCCACCCGCTTTTTCTGGGAAAAATTGCTCATCCCCGCCTTTCTCTATTTTTTCAAGTTACTCTACCCGTTTCATGCCGTCAACGACCCTAAACGAGACACCGCAGCGGCAGCCGGCGGCTGTATTTTTATCAGGAAAGAGGCGCTCGAGGCGGCGGGCGGTATTGCGGCGGTGCGTGACGCACTGATTGACGACATCGCCCTCGCCCGTGCGGTCAAATCACACAAAAAAAACATCATGCTGCTTACCGCACCCGATTTGTTGAGCAGACGTACATACACTCGTTTGTACGAAATCTGGCGCATGGTAACACGCTCGGCTTTTACCGAACTTAAGTACTCTTACCTGCGTTTGATCGGTTGCGTGTTGGCGATGGGCTTTGCTTTCGGCGTACCACTCGCCGCTCTGGCCGCCCCACTTTTGTGTTTGCAGCCATCAGCCACGACAGCCAGTTGGCTCACGGCAGCGACATTTGCCGTCGCTGCTCTTGCCTCTACAGCCATGATTCTCACCTACGTGCCTACAGTACACCATTTCGGCCTGAAAAAAGTGTGGAGTCTCACATTGCCCATCACCGCACTGTTGTATCTGGCAATGACGATAGACTCGGCGCGGTGCTATGCTTTGGGCGTGCGTTCCGCCTGGAAAGGCAGAAACTACCGGACAGGCAAATGATAACGAGGAGGAACCGAATTGAACGTGCGCAGCGTTACCACTTTGGTTACGGCACCGCCACTCTGGCGTTTTTAAGCCTTTTCTTCGACATATCGGCTACCTTCGACGAGCGGCCGCTCATCCGTAGTATTCTGGAACGACACGATTGGCCACCGTTTACCCGCATACAATACCTCAACGAGTGTATGCCGGAGGAAGAGTGGTGCGAAGCAAAAACATCTTGCCAGCGATAAGATTTTCGTCGTAAAATTACAAGATTTTACAAAAATCTTTTTTTTTATTGCAGTTCATACAGAAATTGCTACAATGAAAAAACTCCAGTTTTTGCCTAACTTTCATTTACAATAGCAGCTTGCGCGGCAAGCTCTGGAATGTGGCGCCATCCTTTACATGGTCGCGTCTTCCAAGGACGCGCTGGTTTAAATAAACAAAACAAACAGAGAGTTAGATAGAAAGGCGAAAATGATATGAAAGCCTCTACTATTGGCGACCTCAAGGAAGGCATTCAAAGTTTGGATACTTGTGTCCTACAATGGATCAACGCCAATCCGCAAGATCGGGTCCAGCAAATTCTGCAGGATGCCCATAGCAAATTGGAAAAATGTTCCAAAATGTGCGAGGCTCCCTTACGGCTGGCGTTGGTAGGCGAAACCAATAGCGGTCACTCCCTTCTTCTCAGTGCCTTTCTCGACACCGTAGAAATTTTCCCCGGCATATCACAGGGTGCCTGGCAAAATGTTCTCGAAGTGCGTGTCACATTTAAAAAAGAGGAGAAACCCATCCGTTGCAAAGGTGCTACGGTATTTTTCCTGGATGAAGAGAGTGTCTGGAAAACATTGAACGCGTTCCTGCAAGATCTGGCAAGCAAGGGCGCGAATGGGAATCTGCCGAAAACCGTCAATTCACCCGATGATCTGCCTAAACTTGAGGATGCTCTGGTCGGCGCATACGGAAAAGCCAAAGATGCCAGCGGGCGTGCCAGCGTCCATGCAGCATTGGAATTCGTACTTGCCCTCAAGCATAATCAAAATGTAGGGCTACGTGAACAATCGCACAGTTGCCCGGTTTCTAACGAGTTGATCAAACATGCACTGAACTGGAACAACAGGCCGGAAGCCGGCGAAGGCATCGAAGCGTGCCATCGTACACTCAACGAAATGCACGAAGAACTGGGTGCTTTCAATATCAATGCCGAACTTACCGAGAAAGATCTGCATGCACTGTTTCCTTTGATTGACCATGTGCTTGTTGATGTCGAAGCATGGGGCGCCCCCTTTGGTATCGAAGAACCGAAGACGGCCGCTCCCCTTTCACTGCTCTGTTTCCCCGAAGCAGGCAAAGAAACTGTCACAGCCAAAGAAAAAACGCTGTGCAGCAATAAACTCAAAGAGAGCCATGCCGTGTTGGTGGTATTGAATGGTGCCAATCCGGACCCTGGCAATATTTCGGCTCTTATCGGCAAAGGCATACCGGAAAAGACCATCGCCGTCGTCAACCGCTGCGAAGAGGCTCATCTCTCCAGCGAAGGCAATCTGGCGCAAGCTATGAACCCACTGCTCGGAGCAGCCAAAAATTTTGTCAGTGGTGCTGGCAAACAGTCGCCAATCTACCTTTGTTCTACCACATGTTATCTCTTGGATGCCAAATCAAAGAGAGGCAACTGGAATTTTGGCAAAAACGACTGGTTCAGCGACAGCAAACGCCAGGCCGCCTACACGGCCTACAAGCGTACCGATAGCGACTTCAAGAAACTGACAAGTGAAGGCAAAGGCGATACACAGAGCAAACAGCCGCTACAACGGTATGCCGATGGTGCGGGTATCCCTGCACTACGTCAGGAAGCTGTTGCGTTTGCCCGTGATAAAGGCGAACGCTTTCTTAAAGAAGATATCCTCAAAGAATTCCGTGCCGCTTATCGCATGGTAGACGAAATCAGCCCTTCGCTGCAAGGCGGAGAACAAATACCGGCTGTCAATTCGGAAGTTTCCTTCCGTTCTCAGGAATTCTACCGCATTCTTGAGCTTGCCGTAGCGGATGCTCTGCCCGGCGGAACAAGCGAGTATAAAAAGCTCAAGATCAAAGAAGGCGACCAGGATCTCTATTTGTGGGACATCATCGAAACCGAAATCACTTCTCAGGTGGCCAGCTGGCCGGAATGGTTCGCCATTCTAAATCAAACGACTACCAAGAAAAGCGCGCCTCCTGCCGCGTCATCGACGTCCCAGAAGCCGCAAAAAGTGTTTTCTCGCTATGACAAGATCAAGAAGGCTGCGGGCGAAGTGCCTACCGAGTTCAAAGCATTCAACGATCGCTTCATGAAAACAGCCGAAGCACTCAGTGAATTTGCTTTGAAGCGTATTGGCGATGCGGTGTTAGCCAGTATCCAAAGATTTGAGAGCCACCCAGATTATGTGCAAGCCTGTCAGTCGCTACAGGCGGTCATTCATGTCGACAAGCTCAGCCAAATGGAAGAAGGAACCCCGATCCTCGATGCCTGGCAACCCAGTCGCATGGTGGAAGAGGCGCTTGTACCGGAAATTCTGGAAAGAATCAGCGATGAAGTGGATGATCTCAAGAACATCCGTTATCCTTATGACGCTGATAAACCTTGCTTCTGGAATCTGGCATTGATTGTCCGCGTCCAGGTGCAGCTTGTTAAAACCCTACGTGACAAGGTGTCTCGTCTCATCGCCGCTGCTGAAAACCAGTTCCATTCGTTCTTTGTAAACGAAGTGCTGCGGGCTGAGATTTTACCTCTCGTACGTAGTTATCTGAACGACACCAATTTCTTAGCCACTATTGCCACTGCCGAAAATGCACCAAAGGAAAGCCCGACGCAAAGCAGTGGACAAACCGTGCGTTCTGCGCTGGAACGCATCAACCAACAGTTATCGTTTGGTGGAAGGATATCCACTCCGTCTTCTCTCGCTTCTGCGTCCAAAACAGCCGCTTCTGCTCCTAAGGCTGGCGATGCTGCATCCAAGGCAGCCGCTCCGGCCAAGGGTACACCAGCCGCTTCGGCCAAGGGTACACCAGCCGCTCCGGCCAAGGGTACACCAGCCGCTTCGGCCAAGGGTACATCAACCGCTCCGGCCAAAGGCACGCCAACCGCTGCCAACAAAAACGTTCCGGCCACCCCAGCCAAACAGCGGACACCTCAGGATGAGGGGGCGGACGAAGAGAAAAAAACCAAGCAAGAAGAGGGATTTGATGAATGGTAATGTCTATTTGTTAGCAATTGTAGGTAATTGTTAGCAGAAAGGTATCGGAAGTTATGCCAGAAAACCTAAAATTTTATCCGGAACAAAAAAACGTCACTATCAATCCGATGGATAAAAAGGGGGAATTGCGCTATTTCCTCGAAGGGTTTAGTGGCGAAATAGGCCAAAATGCAATCACCCTGAAATATGCGTTTCCCGCCAAACTCGGCACAGACTCTCCCCACCTTAAAGAAAAGGTGCGGAACATTCTCGTGGATGTCCTGGATATCTCGAAATTCGCCGTCACTTCGGCACCAGGAAAAGCGACCATCGTAGTTCCTATCCGCCGCGTCAGCGATCCGACTCTGTTGCCACGCGAAGGAACCATTCGCATCCCTATTCTGGTCAAACTGGTCAAAGCAGCCCAGCAAGATCAGGGAGAAACGGAACTGAAGTGCTCGCAGGAAATCAACCTGATTACCGATGTCACCGAAGAACAGTTGGGAGAAGCGGTGCAGGACAAAGGCCAGGAACGAACGCCTCAGCAGGATGTCCCAGAGGCGCAGGATGTCGAGTTCCAGGACGACAAAGCGAAGTCTGCCAAGACTGCCAAACCTGATCTGAAAGCGAAGAAAGCAAAAACAGAGGAAGCACCTGGCGACGAAGGCGATCAGGAACAGAAGGAAGAAGGCGAAGAGCCGAAAGAAAAAGAAAAAAAGGAAGAAAAAACAGAAGGCGAAAAAGAAGATGGAGCCGGAGCTTACAGCGGTCTTCTCGCCATTGATTATGGGACCACCAACTCGGCCATAGTCGTGCGCGATCCGCGCAATGCGGCTGAAGAGGTGAGAGGCCAGCTCAGCAGCGAGCAGTGGGATTCTCTTTGCACCTGGCTCGAAGATTGGTTGAGCGATCATCTTTCCAAAATGGAGCCGAACGAAACCGACAAGTTTGTAGAAAACCTGACGAAAATCGTGCCCAATGCCGATTTGCCGCCTTGCGGTACGCCACCGGACGATATCAAACGGTCGCTCATGAAGCTGGATGACAACATCCGCCAGCAAGTTCTTACCGAGACGTTGTGCCGTTTGTCCAATTTCTCGCAGGAAGGCACCAATGCCAAAATTCTCAAAGACATCTCGCCGGAGGTGATGCGTGGTTTTGAATCGGTGATTGATTCCAAGAGCCTTGAGTCGCAAAGATACTTTGTCCTCGAGCTTGATGAGAACGCAGGCCCGCATCCAATTCCGAGTACGTTGCAGATCGTCTCCGCGCCACAGACCGAAGACCTCACCGTACTCATGGAAGAAACCAAAGTTGACATGGGCGCACGCGTCGGCCTCTTGCTGCGCAGCGCCGCCAGTGGTGGTGCCGATATCCGGCAGTTCGTACTGTCGGTCAAGAGATACTTCGGGCGCGATGAAGTGATTGAAGTGGTACCGGCAGAAACCGGTTCAGCGATTCAGTTCCCGGCCGACGTCCTGGTACGCCTGGCCTACCGCGAACTCTTGAATCGTGCCGTGGCCGATATCCACAGACGTGCCGAAGCAGGACAGTTCCAGGATGCCGAGTGGCCGTGCTCGGTGGTGTCAACTTTCCCTACTTCCTACCCTGCCTCCTTGCGCCGCAATTTGCGCGAGATCATGACCGATCTCAACATCAAGGAAATTGACACTCGTTTCGATGAGGCAACGGCGGCAGCCATTTACTACATCTGGCGTGAAGTCGGTGCCGACCCCGTATGCGGCATGAACGGCCTCATGGCCCGTTGTCGCAAAGACCGGCACAGCCGTTCCTATCAGAACATCCTGCTCTACGATTTGGGTGGCGGTACCACAGATATCGCCCTGATCCAATTGATTTACGAAGAGCTGGCCATCTTCGAGGAAGAGGAAGATCGTGGCAATGGTGGTCGTTATTTCCGTATCACACCGCGTCTTTTGGGTACTACCGGTCACAGATACCTCGGCGGTGACCTCATTACCTTGTGGTTCTTCCGCCTGGTCAAATCCAAACTGGCCGACTGCCTGCTCAATCTCATCACCGACAAAAACATCGAAGCGCCAGTGGACAGTCCTCTCGGCCAGGTACTCCTCAATCTGCCCGAACAGTTGATCGAAAGTGCCGCCGACGAATCGGCGCCGCCTCGTTATCGCCGCGGTGCCTTGCTCGATTGGACCACGCATCCGCTCCAACAGATGCGTCAGTACAACCGCTTGAATGAAACCGTCATTGACCTCCTGGTACCGACCCGCTTTGTCAACGACCAGAGCAAGACCTCGAACTTCTTCACCTTGTGGGAGATCGTCGAGGAACTGAAAAAAGCGCTAGGCACGCCGGTCGAAACCGACCAGGGTTCGGGACTAGCCACCGACTGGCCGGAAGAAACCGAACTCGATAGCGGACAATTGTTCAACTTCGTGCAGAATTGCCACCCGTGGCTGACCGACAGCGGCGTTATCCAGCAGGATGATCTGCGGTTGAACGTTACCCAAGAAGACCTCGTGAAGATCGCTCGTGAGCCGATTAAACAGTCTCTCAGTCTGGCGGTGAGTCTCTCCAAGGCAAGACTACTCACACAGGATTATCGTGACCGCATTGACCGGCTGATCCTCTCAGGGCTGTCCTGCAACATGAAGTGCGTGCAGCAGGTAGCCAACGAAGTGTTCATGGAAAGCGAAGGTATCTTCGACTACGATCCGGCCAACGTACGTTTCGATCGCGATTCAGCGAAGACCGCTGTAGCCCTTGGAGCTTGCATCGGCCGTTATCTTGAGTCTGTGCGTATCGATCCTTACAACGAAAAGACCAAACAGATGTTGCGCGACGGTTACGATCAGGTCGAGTTGGTGATCGAAAACCTGTTCACCTATCTGTCGTGCCGCCTTGCCTACGACTCTCTAGTAGCTATGGTCACGATCTTCGATCAGGGTCATGAGCTCAACCTGAGATCTTATACCGATCGCCGGCCGGTCGCCCGCACCTCGATCCACAACCTGCGCCCAGTGCAGGAAAAGTTCTGGATCTACCGCATTGATTTTGACGGCGCTGAGCCGCAATATTTAGGGCTTATCAATACCGAATCGGTGGCCAATGAGCATGGTTTTGAAGATTTCCGCAAATTCCGCGAGGAATATCTGGTTGGCTTTGAGGCAGATGCCGAACTGTTCGTACGCGCTTTCTTCCTGCCGCGTGGGCGCAAAACCATAGTTGCCAAGACCTATCAGGAGCCAGCAGAAGGCGAAGCATTCCCTGAACTGATCGCCGTCGGTGAAGGCAAACCTGGCAAAGGTAAATCTTCGAAAGCCAAAGCCAAAGCCAAAGCCGATGCCGATGCCAAGTCCAAATCGGAAACGACCGAGGATGAAGATGAAGGCTATATGCCGCCAGATGATGAAAACGACGAATCGGTCAGTTTCAATGAGGGCGAAGACAAAGAAGAGGCGGATGTAAACAAAGAATCGGCAGATGATGATGATGTGGAAGAGGTCGAAGAAGCTGATGCCAAGGCCAAAGATGGCAAAGATACCAAGGCCAAAGATGCCAAAGATGGCAAAGATGCCAAGGCCAAAGATGGCAAAGATGCCAAGGCCAAAGATGGCAAAGATGCCAAGGCCAAAGATGCCAAAGATGCCAAGGCCAAAGATGCCAAAGATGGCAAAGATGCCAAGGCCAAAGATGGCAAAGATGCCAAGGCCAAAGATGGCAAAGATGGCCAAGCCAAAGATGGCAAAGATGGCAAAGATGGCAAAGATGGCCAGGAGCCTCAGGATGATGACGAGACCGCTGCAGCGCAAAAAGCTATTGAAGATGAAATGCTGCAAGGTCCGCCGCTTGTCATCACACATACCATTACCAGTCAAGAGTTGTTCGATCGTCGGCCGGTATTCCAGGCGGGTACTCCGCTCGAATACATCGTCGAATACCCTGATGGTGGCCATTATCGTTGCGCCATCAGTGAGCCATTACCCATTCGTACCAACTACGAGTTCCATATTGAAAAACCGAGTGAAAATGCGGCTTACGATCCGACCCAGGAAACCGATCCGCACCTGATCAACAAATTCCATCTGAACGAGGAAGAAGTGGACGAGGCGACTTTGATCGTAGACGAACGTGGCCATCTGGTCATGCTCACCAGTTCGCCTTATGATATCCAGATTTGGGCAGATATAGAGTATGTGCCGCAAAAAATGGATATCCACTACGATCCGTTCTGTGGACACCACTAAACAAACAGCACCCAGAGCTTGTCGTCGTCTTTAGCCGCTAAAGCCCTGGGCTCTAATAATTCGCGCCTTTGGCGCTGAGAATTTGCTTTTGTCTAGCTACCAGAAGGCCCGCTTCGGCGGGCCATTTTTTTTCAATTAGATTTTTTCTATTTCCTGCTTGACTTTGGCTGTGTTTTTGGCAAAATAATGATGTTCTATTTTAAGTCGCTGTAAAAAAATAAGTATTACAAGTTGTTTGACCTTTTTGCGAATGGCATCGTCGAGTCCCTAAGGAGCTGTAAATAAATAACCTTTACAAGTTGCGCCGAGATTTTGGCCAAGGGCTAGAAGCGACCGAAGGCGCATAGCCGTAGCTCTGTAACTGAG
>JAGVGO010000092.1 GCA_020057085.1 Planctomycetota bacterium
TCATTTGAGTAGGGTTTCAATTATGGCTCCTCTATACAACCTGCTATTCCCTACAATATATCATTTTTCGTATGCAAGTCAATAGAGAAGCGCAGTAAAGCGAGTGAAAGGAAGGAGTAAATCATGTCAGATACAGTTTCTCAGGGGATCAACAATATCGTGTGGCAGGCTTGTGATACGTTCCGTGGGGCGGTAGATCCGGCGCAGTACAAAGATTACATTCTGGTCATGCTGTTCATCAAATATATCAGCGATTTATGGCAAGAGAAGCGCGCTCTGTACGCAGCAAAATACCAGGGCGAGCAAGAGCGCATTGAGCGGGCGCTGAACAGGGAGCGGTTTGTCATCCCGGCCGGCTGTACATTCGACGATTTATATCTGAGCCAGGATGCGGCAAACCTGGGCGAGGTTATCAACATGGCCTTGGAAAAGATCGAGGACAAAAACAAGAGTAAATTGGAAAATGTGTTTCGCGGCATTGACTTCAATTCTGAGCCGAATCTCGGTGAGAGCAAGGAACGCAACCGCCGGCTCAAGAGTTTGCTCGAAGATTTCCACCGGCTTGCAGTAATGCCATCGCAAATAGGCAACAAAGACATCATCGGTGACACCTACGAATATCTGATTGCCCGTTTTGCTTCGGATGCCGGCAAGAAAGGCGGTGAATTCTACACGCCGTCCGAGGTTTCCATGTTACTAGCCAAACTTCTCGCACCCAAGGCCGGCAACAAAATCTGCGACCCGGCCTGCGGCTCAGGCTCGCTTCTCATCCGTGTCGCCAAAGAGATCGGCAGCGAAAATTTTTCGCTGTTCGGCCAGGAAAGTAACGGCAGCACATGGGCGCTGTGCCGCATGAACATGTTCCTGCACGAGATGGACAACGCCAGAATCGAATGGTGCAACACCATCACCAATCCCAAGCTGATCGAGGGTGACACGCTCATGCGCTTTCATATCGTGGTTGCCAATCCGCCTTTTTCCCTGGACAAGTGGGGTGCGGAAACGGCGGAAAATGACCGCTGGAAACGTTTCTGGCGCGGCATTCCGCCCAAAGCCAAGGGCGATTATGCGTTCATCAGCCACATGGTGGAAATTGCTTTCGAAGGTGAGGGCAAAGTCGGCGTAATCGTGCCGCACGGCGTCCTCTTCAGGGGCGGCGCCGAGGGTAAAATCCGCGCGAAACTCGTGGCGGAAAACCTGCTCGAAGCTGTCATCGGACTGCCACCGGCACTCTTTTACGGCACCGGCATCCCGGCGGCTATTCTCCTTTTCAACAAAGGCAAAAAGAATAGCGACATCCTGTTTATTGACGCCAGCCGTGAATTTGCGGACGGCAAGAAACAAAACCACCTGCGACCGGCAGACATTGAAAAGATCGTCGCCACTTTCCACAAATTCCAGAGCGTGAGCCGCTATGCCTACTGCGCCAAGCTCGAAGAGGTGAAGGGCAACGACTTCAATCTCAACATCTCGCGCTATGTAGACACGCAGGAGCAAGAGGAGGCCATCGTCATTGCCGATGTACAGAAGGAAATAGCGCAGTTGGAGAACGAACTCGGCGAGGTGCGCAAAGAGATGGACGGCTATTTGAAGGAATTGGGAATGTAAGGCAGCGCAACGTGTCCACAAACTCGGCAGCAAATGACATGGAAAGCTTGAGCGATAAGAAACGAACGTGTTCACAAACTAGGGTAAGGAGAAAAACATGGTAACGGCAGATTATTACGGCAAAATTCAGATGTTGAGCCTGGAAATCGAGGGCTATGTCCTATCCGACGGGACAGCTTGTTTGAGTGAATTGGGCGCGGCAAAATTGTTAGGCTTTGGGACGCGATCTGTGCTAGATCGAATTGCCTCAAACCTATGGCCAAAAGAGCTGGGACCCTGTATTGGCAATGGTTTTGAATTGCCTCAAACTATGGTAAAAATTATCGCTCCCTGTCCACATAATGGGCTCGAAATCAAGATATATACCGCCCAGACGATCAACACCATTGCCCGTGCGTATGCGACGGCGTACCTGCAAGGCAGCTTGCGTAAAAACCAGCTTCATATTGGCCTGCAATGTGCCACGTTGCGTAATGCGCTGGCTGATGCCGCATTGGAGCAGGTCATCTACGATGCTTGTCAGTACAAGGGGCAGGAGACGTTGCCGCAGAAGATCGAACGCTACTGGAAAGACCATCTGTTCCAGGAATTGCAGGCGGTGCTATGGCAGTCTATCCAAAATCTTTATCCTGACCGCGAAGATGGCAAATACCGCTGGATCATGGCCAATACCTACCGCTGGCTTTACCGCCTGATTTTGGGCGAAGAGGAGTATAAAGCCGTCAACGACGCCTACCAAAAGGCAAAAAAACAAAAAGGCGGCTCCGGCGTCTGCTTCCACCAATTCATTGAAGATGCGCAAAAGCGGGAAGATTGCAAAAAACTGCTCAAAGTTTTCGTGGCTGTAATCGAGAAACATGCCAACGGCAAACTGCCGGAAGAGGTGCGGCAAATGGTCGAGCAGTTCTACGAATTGTACCAGGTGGCATAAGGAGTTGAGATATGTGGCCTGATAGTTGGCAAATTGTGCCTTTAACAAAAGAGGTAGAACTTATTTCTGGACAACATATTTTGGCGAAAGACTACTCGACAGCAAATACTGGAATCCCGTATCTCACAGGTCCGGCAGATTTTACTGACGGCGCAATAAACGTCTCTAAGTTTACCTTATCTCCCAAATCTATGTGTAAAGCCGGCGACATTCTTATCACTGTGAAGGGCTCGGGCACAGGTAAAATGGTAGTTGCTAACGATGCTTATTGTATCAGTAGGCAATTGATGGCGATTCGACCAAAAACATGGAATCCCATGTTTTTATTTTTTGCGCTCTCTCTACGTTCCGAACGTTTTTGCAAAGACGCGGTTGGCCTTATTCCTGGAATTACAAGAGATGACATCCTGAATGCTGAAATACTTGTTCCCCCTCTCACCGAACAGCGCAAGATCGCGCAAATCCTGGGCGCGTGGGACAGAGCCATTGCCCTTGTCACCCGCCAAATTGCCGCACAGCAGCAGCGCAAGCAAGGACTGATGCAGCAACTGTTGACCGGCAAGGTGAGGTTTGCCGAGTTTCACGGCAGTGGCAAGCGCAAACAGACTGAGCTAGGCTGGATTCCAGAGGAGTGGGAGGTAAAGAAGCTGGGAGAAATATGCCTAAAGTTTAAAAATGGTGGCACTCCTTCTACCCAAAAAAAAGAGTACTGGGAAGGTAATATTCCTTGGATTACAGGGGCTGATTTTGAAAGCCAGCAGATAAAAACAATTCGAAGAAAAATCACACCAGAGGCCATCAAACAGAGCGCAACCAATGTGATTGAAAAAGGTAATCTTTTGGTAGTTACTCGTACTGGGGTTGGCAAGTTGGCTATTGCGCCGTTTGATTTGGCAATCAGCCAGGATATTACAGGAGTATATGTTGATTCGTTAAAAGTATCGCCCTTGTTTCTTTTCTACTATTTGGATTTTTCTTCAAAAAAGTTTGTCTTGAAAAATCAAGGTACTTCCATAAACGGGATAACGCGAGCAATATTGGTAAATCATCTTATTCACCTTCCCCCACTTCCCGAACAGCGCAAGATCGCCGCCGTCCTCTCCGCCTGCGACCGCGAGATCGGGCTGCTGCAACGCCAGCTTGCTTGTTTCAAGGAGCAAAAGAAAGGCTTGATGCAGCAACTTTTGACCGGCCAGGTGCGGGTGAAGGTGTGAGCAAGACGATCTGCATGGTGATACCACCACGCAAATTTCACGCGACAGAAAGGAATTGTGTATGCCGCAAGAAAAAGTATCTTTACAAACGCTCATATTCTTGGCGCAAAAGTTAGCGCCTGTGGAAAAACTGAAATTGATTCAGAACCTTTCCGAGGATTTGCAATCAGATGTTGCGAAAAATGTTCAGCCACGCCGACGCTCTTTGCGAGGGGTGTTGAAGGGGTGTTCTATCTCTGCCCAAGATATTGACGACGCACGCAAAGAGATGTGGGGAAATTTTCCAAGGGAGGATATCTAATGCCAAGTGCTGTGACCGACACCCATGCTCTAATCTGGTATCTAAACGATGATCCTCGGCTTTCACCTCGTGCGGCAAGCTATTTTCAAGGCTGTGAAGACGATGGTGGCCGCATCTTGGTACCCGCGATTTGCGTAGTCGAAATCGTGTACCTTTCTGAGAAGGGCCGCATTCCGCCTGACACACTAAACAGCATGCTTAGGGACTTAAGCATGGACGACACAATTTTGGAAGTGGTAGGGTTGAGCTTGCCTATAACGCTGGAACTTCCTAAAATAGCGCGTTCATCCGTCCCTGATATGCCAGACCGCATTATAGCTGCAACGGCTTCTTATTTTCAACTGCCTTTACTCAGCCGTGATGGCAAAATCAAAGTCTCGGGTTTGAACTGTGTCTGGTAAAAGGAGGGCAAAAGGTGTAAAGCCTAATTCTCTTTACCCGCAGATGTAAGCTGCTGTTCCAAGGCCGCCACCCTGGCTTCGAGCAGACTGAGTGGATCGTCCGTTTTTTTAGGGAACAGGATGGCAGAAAAATTCCATTGGAATAGCTCATACATCTTTTGCAATTCGTAGATGGTCGGTGTACGTTGCTCTAGCTCCCATTTGGAAACCAAAGAAGGATGAACACCCATTTGTTTGGCAAATTTTATTTGTGGGATTCCTAACTTGATTCTGGAAATTTTAATAAATTGCGCTAACTCTTTCATCGGTTTCCTTTCTTGGCCTTATTTTTATTGATAATACTCAAGATTAGACTATAAGTCAAGATTTTTGAATTTAAGTCTTGACAAAAAATACTTAATGTCTTATAATAGACTTATAGTATTTTATAAGACTATTTGGGCATACACAGCCAAAATAGAAAATCGGGATATTACCTGCGTGGTCATATGACCACGCAGGTATCTGGTTTGGTGCATGGTCATATGACCACGCATCTAAGTTAGCATTCAACATGGTGTTAGACGCATGTAGATATCTACATGCACCAAACCGATTGTAGAAATCAATATTATCTGCATCACCATATGATGATGCAGATATTCAAGATGATAAGGAGAAATATCATGTACGAAATCGCAACTATCCCTTTTAAAGAAACCCCAGGATTTATCAGCATCCGCGATGAGCAGACTGGCGAAGTTTACGTCGCTCCTAAAAGTGTATGTGAAATATTTGGGATTGCTTGGCAAACGCAACAAAGGAAAATCGCTGAAGCCGCTGCCCGTTGGGACTACAAAACCATCACCGTCAAACTCCCTGGCGACGACCAAGAGCGCAGCATCGCCGTCATCCCAGACCGCAAAGTGCGTTCGTGGATTTGCGGCATCAGCGCCGAGAAAGTGAAGGCGGAGATTCGCGCGCAGCTCCGCGCTTTTCAGGACGAATGCGATGAGGTGTTGCACCAGTACTGGACCAAAGGCATTGCCGTGAATCCGCGCTCTGGCCTGATACCGTTGCAAGACCTCAAGATATTCCTTGGCGAAGTGGTGGGCACGGCGGTCAAGAGCGCCATCGCCGAGGTTTCGAGTGGACTGGTGGTCTCCATACGCGAAGAAAACAAGCACATGATGGCCGCTACGGTCAAGGCCACGGTCGCCGAGATCCGCAGCGAAGACCCTGTCTATCTGGCAGCCAAGAAATGGGATGTGATAGAGCGCATGCACGAAAAGGAAGCACTGCCCAAAGAACAAATGGTGGCGGCGCAGCAGGCGATCCTCAACATGTTGTTTCCTGGCAGCAAAGGGAAATCTTTGGCCGACCTGGGACTGACACATGCCGCCGATTTTTTGCACGACAAGTCGCTGCGCGGCTATCGCTGGAATTACAAGACGCTGGAAGCTGCGGCAGCGCAACTGACCAAGGAAGCGAAAAAAATCTGGGAACAGGAGAATTACCAGGCTGCAAAAGAGTCGGTAACATTGCAATCAGGCCGCACGGTCACGGTCTACGTGTTTCCGCCGACGTATGCCGAAAAGGCTTTTACACAATTGGTAGAGGCCGGTAAGATTTACCAGAATTAGGCCGTTTTCGCCATTATCTTCCTGCAAAGGACATGCTATGCACGACATTCCTTCTTTCAAAGAAGACCACATTTCGCAGATCCCTGCCCTGCTTTTGCTCATGCAGCTAGGCTTTACTTATTTGAATCCAAAGGAAGCTCAGGCCGAGCGCGGCGGCAGGCTGGCATCGGTCTTACTTGATGGCATTCTCGAAAAACAGCTACGCAAAATCAATAAAATTCACTACAAGGGCGAAGAACTACCGTTTTCCGAAGGGAATATCCAGACTGCGCTCCAGGCTTTAAAAGCAATGCCCTACGACGGGCTCGTGCGCACGAATGAAAAAATCTATGATTTGCTCACCCTGGGCAAAAGCCTGCAACAGACCATCTATGGCGATGTCAAAAGTTTCACTCTCCACTACATCGCCTGGCAAAATATTGGTCAAAACGTATTTCACGTGAGCGATGAATTTGCAGTAGAGCGCAGCGGCAGCCATGACACCCGGCGGCCGGATATTGTGCTGTTTGTGAACGGCATCCCGCTGGTCGTCATCGAATGTAAACGCCCAGACATAAAAGAGCCGATCGCAGAGGCCGTATCTCAGCAAATCCGCAACCAAAAAGAGGACAATATCCCAAAACTTTTTCTCTATTCCCAGATACTTTTGGCGTTGTCGAAAAACGAGGCCGCCTATGCCACGACCGGCACGTCCCGTAAATTCTGGGCTACCTGGCAAGAAGCTAGTGGCGAGCAGGAGCTGCAAAAATTACTCGGCAGGGCTATCCCGCAAGAGGCAAAAGACAAATTGTTCAGCGGGCGTTATCGTTATGCTCGTGCTGATTTTGCAGCGATCGCGCCGGCGGGTCGCGCCATCACCGAACAAGACAGAGCCATCTATGCGTTATGTCGGCCAGCCCGGCTGCTCGAAATTTTTTCCAGGTACATTCTCTATGACGCAGGCGAAAAAAAGATCGCCCGCTATCACCAGTATGCCTGCATACAAAATATCATCGAGAGAATCCAAAGCGTGGATCAAGAGAGAAAAAGAAAAGGTGGGGTAGTGTGGCATACGCAGGGCAGCGGCAAATCTCTGACTATGGTCATGCTGGCCAAGAAAATAGCCTTGGATGCCCAGCTTGGCAACTATAAAATCATCCTGGTCACGGATCGCGTTGACCTTGACGAGCAGATCTATGACACATTCGACGCCTGTGGTACACAGCTTGCCCAGGCCACCACAGGCCAGCATCTTCTCGAACTCTTACAACAGGCTAAAGCCAGGATAATTGCCACGACCATCTTTAAATTTCAAACCGCTATCAATAAAAAAGTGCCAGCGATCCTCGATAACAACATCTTCGTTCTGGTTGACGAAAGCCACCGCACCAATTATGGCAAGACGCATGCCAAGATGTGCCAAATTCTTCCCCAAGCCTGTTATATCGGGTTCACCGGCACGCCCCTGCTACGCAAGGATAAAAACACCGTGGCCAAGTTCGGTGGCTTGATAGAGCCTAGCTATACGATTATCAAGGCTGTCAGCGACAGAGTGGTCGTGCCGCTTCTTTACGAAGGGCGGCATGTTCCTCAGGATGTCCAGGCGGAGATGCTGGATAACTGGTTTGAACGCATTACCGAAAAGCTTTCCGCGGAACAGAAAAGCAGTCTGAAACGAAAGTTCGCGTGCGCCCGCCAGCTAAACAGGGCGGAACAGAAGGTGATGGCCGTGGCATGGGACATTGCCTCGCATTTTTACGAAAACTGGCAGGGAACTCCGTTTAAAGCGCAGCTCGTCGCCGACAGAAAATTAACGGCACTCCGCTACAAATATTACCTGGATGAATTTGCCAAGGTCACTTCTGAAGTTCTGATTTCCGGCCCGGATGAGCGAGAAGGCGAGGACGACATCTATGAAGAGAGTAAAGAGCCGGTCATTCGTTTCTGGAAAAAGACGATGGAAAAATATGGTACGGAAAAAGCATATAATCGCCAGGTCATTAGTGCTTTTAAAAATGGGGAAGACCTTGAAATCATTATCGTGGTTGACAAGCTCCTCACCGGCTTCGATGCCCCGCGCAATACCATTTTGTATCTGACAAGAAAGTTGGAGGGACACAGTTTGCTCCAGGCCGTCGCCAGAGTGAACAGGCTTTATGAAGGCAAGGAGTTCGGCTATGTTCTGGATTATTATGGCATTCTCAGCAAACTCGGTAAGGCATTGGATAGGTACGGCTCATTGGCTGGGTTTGACAAAAATGACCTGGACGGTACACTAAACGATGTCGGAGAATACATCCAAAACCTTGCGCAACAATATGCGGATCTTTGGGATATTTTTAAAACAATCGGGAATAAGCTGGATGCAGAGGCTTTTGAACGTTTGCTCGGCGACGAAGAGCGGCGGGATCAGTTCTACCAAAAATTTTCCCAGTATAGCCGCACTCTGGCGGTAGCTCTTTCCTCGGCAAAATTTTTAGCGGAAACCCCAGCGGAAAAAATAGAAAAATACAAACAAGATATGAAATTTTTTATGAACCTGCGCACCGCTGTCAGAAAACGGTATGCAGAAGAAATCTCTTTCCGTGAATATGAACCAAAAATCCAGAAACTCATTGATACACACGTCGGCGCAGGCCAGGTGGAACAAATTACACCACTGGTGAATATCTTCGATCAAGAAAATTTTGCCAAAGAACTCGCCAAAGTGCAACCTACCGCATCCCGCGCAGACACCATCGCGCACCGCACGGCGCGGGTAATTTCAGAAAAGATGTCGGAAGACCCTGTATATTATGGGAAATTTTCGCTGTTGTTAAAACAAATCATCGAGGATTTCCGAAAATTACGCATCACAGATGCAGAATATCTCAGAAAGGCGAAGCAGATTATGAATTCTGTAATCCAGAGAACAGGGGATGAGCTTCCCGACTCTTTACAACATGCTGATGTTGCCAGAGCCTTTTATGGCATTATTTACCAGGTTTTTGGCAGCTACCAGGGATGGCAGGAAGAAGTCAAAGAAATAGCCTCGCAGGCAAGCCTCAACACCGAAAAGATTATCCAGAGTTTGTGCATTGTCAACTGGGAAAATAATGTCGATATCCAGAACCGGATGCGCAATGCAATCGAAGATTATCTCTTTACCATGCAGAAACTGCACAACATTCGCATAACTTTTGACGACATGGATAAAATCATGGAAGGCTGCCTGGAAATTGCCAGATTACGGTGTCACGCATGAACGAAAGCGACACTGTGCAGCATGAGTTTTACTACGGCGGCAAAACTGTTTCATTTGTAGTGAATTTCCGCCAGAGTAAACAGTTGACGGTACGGGTCGCTCCTGATGGTCAAGTCAGGGTCATCGCTCCTCAAGGTCAACCGCTTGGCAAGGTAGTTGCGAGAGTGCAAAAGCGAGCATCTTGGATCATCAAACAACAACAATATTTTGCCCAATTTCTTCCTCCTTTGCCGGCCAGACAGTATGTAAGCGGCGAGACCCACTACTATCTGGGAAAGCGCTATCGTCTCAAAATAATCCAGGCGAGCGAGCAGCATGTTACCTTGTACGGGCGATATTTTTATGTGTATACATCCGCGCCCACGCATGCAGGAAAAGTAAAGAAACTCCTGGAACGATGGTATCGCTTGCATGCAGAAGTGGTTTTCCGCAAAACATGTGCAGCGTGGTATGAGCGTGTGCAAAAATGGCAGATACCGTATCCGACAATTTTTTTGCGCAAGATGAAAAAACGGTGGGGGAGCTGTTCACACTCCGGCAATATCCGCCTTAACCCCGATCTGGTCAGAGCACCACTTCACTGCATTGAATATGTGATTCTGCACGAACTGTGCCATCTCAAGGAAGCAAACCATAATCGTCCATTCTACAGGCTTCTGTCACGCTGTCTACCAGATTGGCAAGCAAGGAAACAAAGGTTGGAACAAGTATCTTGGAACCTCACATAGATCACCGCCGCTCCCACCAAACCAACAAAAATCCCCTCGCCTCTCTTACGAATGGCAAGCGGCTAAAAATCCAGGATACGAAAACGCATGATGCAATAGCCTATAGCACCGAAAAATGCCAATAGGGATTTTGATTTTGCGCTTCGGAGAAATTTGCCAATAGGGATTTTGATTTTGCGCTTCGGAGAAATTTTACCGAAGTTGCGTCATTCACA
>JAGVGO010000115.1 GCA_020057085.1 Planctomycetota bacterium
GGCAGAAGCACGAGGACGAGAACCCCTTCGGGGCGGTCGCTTCTAGCCCTTGGCCAAAATCTCGGCGCAACTTGTAAAGGTTATTTATTTACAGCTCCTAAACAATAATAACAAAATTCCCTTCGCGTCTGTAGAAAAAACCGAGCGACTGCTGATTTGTGAAATCATTTTTTCCCGCTTTTCCCGCAACAAACTTTGAATTTTTTACCACTGCCGCACGGGCACGCGGCATTCCTTGGAATTTTACCTTGCCGAACAAAAGGGAGCATTTTCGATTCAGTTTCTGGCATGTCTACGTCTTCAGTTTCTGGCATGTCTACGTCAAAAGCGGAAGGGTCATCATGCATAGGTATCCTGTCAGCAATGACAGTTACCAATCTTTGCCGCTCCGACCTCTTGGCAATCTGAAATGCATACAACCTACAGAAGCCTGAGCTTGCTTCGAGTTCAGAGAAACACAATTCCAATGGTGCGCCTATTTTTGGCAAGGCGACCAGCAAACGCTCGGCGCACTCTGTGACTATTTGCCGCTTGCGTTGCAATTCAGCCTCACAGTAAGCGACGGCAACAAGCACCTTGCGAAAAGCCTGATGAGCCGCCGCCATGTCGCCTTGGGAAAAAAATGTTTGCGCTTCCACAAGCATAGCCTCTACTTCGGCTAATGTGGATATAGGTATTTGGCCCGTCTTGTCTGCATTCATGTATTTGGGCCATGACTCTTTGTCCAGCATATCCATGATGATCGCACCTTTAGGTATAGTCGTTTTCATAAAGATTCTCCTTTTTTCAGTGTTGCCATGCGGGCATATCCAATCATTTTTCGCCAATCTTGATGCGTGTGTAAAAAGCTCCACTTTCGCCAATCTTGATGCGTGTGTAAAAAGCTCCGCCGCGGCAGGGAAAAATTCGACTCTTTACACAGGCATCAATTGCCATGTCCAAGTGGAATCACACGACGTATGATCTCGCTTAACCCCGTATCTATTGTTTCATAACGCTGGGACAATTATTTTTTCCCAAAAAGCTTACTTGAAAAATAGTAAGTAGGCGATGCCGAATTCTTTCATTATTGCCACACGTTCCTGAGGATGGTCAACAAGATAGGAATAGAGTTTTCCCTTTTCTTGATAGCCTGGCGTCAAGAACCAGTGCCCGCAGAATACGTTGTGCGGGGTAAATGCCGGGATCATGGTGTCTACTGGGGTCGGAGCGATGATATTGGCTTTCGGGATCGTTTGTAATTTCTTGATTTCCGCATAAATTGCCGGAGAAATATATTCTCGTGATTTTATTTCTTGTATTCCTTCAATCGTTTGAAAAACAGGAGCGTTGAACAGGAGAGGAAAAATAAGAAAGTAGGAGAGACGGGAAAAATTTTGCAGCAGATGCAGGAAATAAGGCGTTGCCAGGATCACAACAGGAATGTGCAGATAGAAAAGGAATTTGTAACCATTGACGATATCCGAGTGATGCAAAAAGATGACGGGGAAAATCCACACCAATATGACCTTGGAGGGATTCATCAAGGAACCTTTGACTGCCAGGAATAAAAGAAGGCCCAAGCCTATCGGATACCAAAACAGAGTAATGTTCTGTGTGCCGAAAAAATGAGATGCCGAGAGGCGATAGATTTCATCCGCGATTTGCCAGGCACTGGCGTACAGAATGATCGCCAGGGGAAGACAGAGCGCGTAAAGGAGGTGGAGGAATTTTCTCAACGAAAAACTGAAAAGCACAGAAACCGCAATCAGACATAAGGCGATCAAGGAAGAATAGGAATGGGAAAAATGCAGAAGCGTGAACGAAGCGGCCAACACGATTTTCTGCTTCCATGTGACAGGACCCGCATCCGGCAATGTATAGCGCAATACGATCAAGAGCAGGATGGTGGCAAAAATCCAGAGCGGATTGAAAAAGGCCGCAAAAGAGTTCCAGCCATAGAATTGCCAAATATTTTTGACAAACGTTTCATTGGCCGTGAATAATTGGACCGGCCCTTCTATGCCTCCTGAAAAAAGAATGAGAACGATGGCCCAAAATTTTTCTTTATTGTTCCACTGGAAAAGATTGAGAAATCGCCAAAGCGTGTATGTCAGTGCCAGCAACAGAGGGAGACGGGAAATTTCGAAAACGTCTCTGCAAGAGATCGAGAACAGTGCAGAAATCTTCCCGAGAATAAAGAAAAAAGTGAGGATGAATACTCCTTGCTGGGGCTCCGTGGTAAAAGGGTTATAGAAAAAAAAAAGCCCCTCTTCGGCCGCCTGGCGTATGAAAGCGAGGTAACTGTAAAAATCTGTGGGGAGATAAGAGACAAGGAGAGGAAGAACGACTCCATCCCGATGCTCCAAGCGGAGAATATAAAAATAAGGAAAAAGGCGTAACAGAGCTACGACAAAGGTCAGGAAAAAAAGGACAGACAAGGGGTGGGAAAAACAATGTTTATTCATTTGCTTTCCGTTTGCCAAAAAGTAAACGTCACTTCTGTTGAAATATCAGCTTGACCGCCTCATTTTCCAGGATAGGGGAAAATTCCGGATATACTTTGAGTTCCTCTCTCGACATCAAATAACCGAGAGAACGTGCCTGTTTCAGGTAGAACAAGGTTTTGTCCATGTCATGTTCTTGCATGGCGATGCGTGCCAGCCACAAATAGCTTTCACCGTAGCGTGGCAGGCGATCTTGTAAAGACTCAAAAATATGGGCAGCTTTGACATAATCTTTGTCGTGATAGTAATGTTCACCCATAGTTTCGAGTGCGGAAAGAAGATGCGGCGCCAGCAAAAACTGCTCCTGCAGGAGTAGTTTAGCCTGTGGTCCGGAACTTGCCTCGCTAGACAGAATTCGGCCTAGCCCGCGCCGCAACTGCGATTCGCGGGCAGCATGATTTTGCCAGCTCAACCAATCGTCATGCTGCTGGCCGGCTAAAGCGGCAAGCAGCTGCTCCAGACGGACGCGCGCTTCTCCGCCGCGTCCCTGGTACTGCATAGCTTTACTCCACAAAAAAGTGCAACGCGTTTCCCCCGGTTTCTCGACGAGTGGAGCGAGCACC
This sequence comes from Planctomycetota bacterium, assembly GCA_020057085.1. GTDB lineage: Bacteria > Planctomycetota > Uabimicrobiia > Uabimicrobiales > JABWCH01 > JAGVGO01. Next base: position 3,050 of record JAGVGO010000115.1, read on the forward strand.
TGAATCGCCTCGTCCCATCGCTTTTCTTTTTCATACAAGGATGCCAAAAGATAGGCGTAATCACGGTACAGTCGAGAATCGGGAAGTTCGGCGAGCAACTCCATGCCACGTCTCAGCCTGTCGCCATATGCCCGGCGAGCCTCTGCGCTACGACTGGTTTTGCTGAATTCGCTGTACGCATAATCCCAATTCTGCCTGAGTTCGCCAAACTGTCGCCCCATGCGTAAGGAAAAACTGGCCTGTTCCTCCCATAACAAACCATAGCCCCAGGCAGCAGCGTTGCGGCACTCCTGCCAATGCTCGCCGCGGTATTCTTTGGCATAGTTGTGTAGTTTTTCGAGGAACGGCAGTCTTTCGCGGCAGGCATGGTGCAGCAATACTCCGAGGGCGGCGAATCGCACATAGTGCATGTTGTCTCTTTTCACCATCTGTTGCAATTGAGCGATACGGTTGGCCGGCAATTTGCTGAGATAACCGCAGCTCACTACCGCAGCGAAACGGATGAGCGGTTTCGCATGCGACAGTCCCTCAAAAATCTTGCGACTGAGAATACCTTTCCCCTCATGCCCTATGATATAGAGAAGCATCGCCGGGATGAGACAGTTGGCATCGTTCAATATCTCGCGTTTGTCGAGTTGGGAAATCAGCCACAGTGGCCCGCTTTTCTGGGCTGAAAAAGCGCTAGAACCGAAGCCTCCGAATAGTGCCGGCAACCTTTCCATGAATAATGCGTCTTCGGCAAAGGCGATCTGGAAATACACATCTTTATCCCACAATTCGGAAGATGTCAATATTGCCTGATAGCGTATGGGAGAATTGGTATTTTTCCATAGCGGACGTAGCGATTTGCGCATCTCTTCGAGCGTCTCCTCTTGCCTGACAACCTTGGTCAATTTGACGGCTTTGCGCCAGAAGTAGAGCATGGCCCGGCCTAGTTGCGGCGATGCCTTGCCGATATTTTCGCACCACTTACCTACCAGTTGCGGCGACGAGAAATGGTCCATGACTATTTCCCCCCACTCGAATTGCGTTATGATATCGCTCGAGTCGAGGTAATTGGCCAAAGTGGCAACAGCGGTCGTTTCTATTTCCGGGTGGCGGCTGGTCAGGCACTCTTGTAAACACTGGAGCATCCGTTTATAGATGGCCGGAAAATTATCTTTGAGTGCGTATGGCCAGGCAAACCGTGAAGCGGCAAGGACTCTTACTTTATCGCTGCTGTGCTCTAATAACCAGTCAAGGACTTGAATTGCAGCATGTCCGCGCGCACGCAAAATTTGTGCCAGCAGCATAGCCACAAATTCTTCCTCATTGCTCTCACGGCAGAATAACGGGCTTTGTTCTTTCTGGCATAGCTCACAGATAGCGTTAGCCAGTCTTTCGTCGAGATCAGGTATATAACCGGTCTCCTGCAACACATAGGCAACGATGATGCGATTGACCAGATCGTCTTTGTGCTTGATATCCGGCTGGGTGGCCAGATAATTTTGCCAGAGATATTTGCGTGTTTCCAGGACAGGTATTTGTACCAACACTTTGGCGGCAAGGAAACGCAAAAACACATTTTTTTCCTGCTGCATGGTTTCCTGCAACAACTGCAAATGCTGCGGGTAGAAACGGCGGATTGCAAAAATCTTGCCGCTGAACGGCACGCAACACAGGGCACTCATAAATTCGCGTCTGGTATGCTGTCGCTCTTGCTGCTCTATGGCCTTCACCACCTCGGCCACCATGCGCTGTTCGGATGGTTTGAGCCGCTCCATTGCCTGGTGTAAGGCCGCCTTGGTCTTGCTGTAAGGAACCAGTGCAGAGATGGCTGTTTTCGCTACCTGTTGCACTTCCGGCGATGGGTCGCTCAGTTTCTCATAATATTCCGCGAAGGTGGCGTCGGCAAAACTTAGCCCTGATACGGTGGCGGTATGTGAGGCATAGCGGCGCTGCAATTCGCTAAATTCCTGGGGCGAGGACAACAAAGGCTGGCGGAAACTACGAAATATGTGTCCTGGCAGCAACATCGAATAGTTTTGCACCTCGCTCGGGCGAGGGTCGAGGAGCATCAACTCCGATTGGGCGAGGATGGCACCGCCGAGCGAAGGGTCCAGATCGCAGACAATAGCAAGATCGGCATCGGCATGCGCGTAGTCAGCAAGCAGGATGCGCGCTTTGGCTCGAATATAGTGCCAGCCGGCTTTGACCTGAGCGGTAGCAAAACAACGCTCTACAAACTCAATTGCCTCCTGTGCTTTATTGATCTTCTCCTGATCTGAACGCTGTTCGGCCATCTTGAGCAGATACCTTGCCTTGGTTTCCCAGTAAAAGGTGTCGGTAAAAAACGGATTGTCGCGATATTTTTTGTCAACTATCGCCAGATAAGCGGTCAACAGTTGCAATTCCTGCTCACTTATCGCTTGTTCAAGGTCAGCCAAGGTAAGGGCACAGCAGTGCAGGTAGAGCGAGATGGTCAGATCTTCCTGACCTTGCAGGCAGGGCAACGCTTGCGCGAAAAAATCTTTGGCGGAGGTAAACAGATTTCGCTGGAAAGAGATCGCTCCCTGATAATATAACGCCTGTGCTATGCGTTTTTGGTTGTCCAAGGCTTTAGCCGTAACATCTGCCTGCTGTTGTGCCAGAGCTTTGCTGATTTGTGCAAAACGATCAGCCGCCTCTTCCCAAAGACCACAGTGGTAGGCGGCACATGCCACATGCCAGGCAATGATCGAATCTGTGGTACGCTGCACGTCAAGCAACTGTTTGCCCCATGCATATGTTTCCAGATATTTGCCGGCACCTGCTGCCGCTTCCACCATGGCTGTCGGCAATGTTTTTTCTATCGCGTAAAATTTGGCCAGGTGTGCCTTGTTCAGCGTGAGTGGCTTTATCTGCGACATAAGGTCGCTGGCTCTTTGCAGGTAGATGTAAGCCTCGTGTGGCGCCGGGCGCAGCTTACTCATGCCAGAGTCATAATGACGCTGTATCTCCAGCCAGTAGCCGGAGACAACGGGAACCGTACTCGTCGCTTGCGGTCTTGTCGCCACATACCACCACATGCCACAGACCAGTACCAATGCCGACACCATGGCTGCACCACCGTACAGTAATCGGTGCAAAAGACGCCTGCTATAAAATTTAGCGGCTAGTGTATCCTTGCCACTCAGAAATGCTTCGATGTCGGCGGCCAATGCCGCTGCTGAAGCATAGCGATGTTTTTTCTTCTTTTCGAGCGCCTTGAGGCAGATGGTCTCCACGGCTGCGGGCAGTTCGGGGCGAATGGCGCGTGGGAATATTGGGCGTTTTTCCACAACCTGGCGTATTTTCTCCAAGATGTTGTCTCCCGACACTGGTGGGCAGCCAACCAGCATATGGTACATCACCGCGCCCAGCCCATATACGTCGGTCTGGGCGTCAATCGTTCGTTTGATGCCACGTGCTTGCTCTGGTGCCATATATTCGGGCGTACCTACCACTTCGCCCGTGCGGGTGAGCGTATAATCGCTTACCTGTGTTGTCTTGGCGAGACCGAAATCCATCAACACCGGTTCGTGGTTGGTGCGTACCATGATATTGGACGGCTTGATATCGCGATGGACGATCTTCTGTTCGTGGGCATAGTGAAGAGCCTGTGCCACTTTTTGCAGAATGATCAGCTTATCCTGCAAAGTAACGCCAGGTTGCCTGAGATATTCATGTAGCGGCACGCCTTCTATATATTCCATGGCAAAATAGGGAAATTTGTCCAATGTGCCCATGCCGTACACCTTGACGATGTGTGGATGGGTAAAGCGTGCCGAAATTTCTATTTCGCGTGAGAAGCGTTGTTTGCCATGTGAGCCTTCGCCCAGTTGCTGCATGAATTTGATGGCCACCCGGCGTTTCAGCCGCATATCTTGTGCTTTATACACAACACCCATGCCGCCAACGCCCAATTTTTCGAGAATTTTGTAGTTCTCTACCAGCATGCCTTCGCAGACAGGGAAAGCGGCAGGGGCAAAAGTGTCTCGCTGTTCCACCATAGTTTCTTTCCGTTAGGAGCTGTAAAAAAACCGCCGAAACAAAGGCGGCGGTTTTTATCTTGATGATGCTCTCTTTGGGCTTCTATTTGCCGATGCGGGAGCAATCCCATATCTTGATTACGCCGTCGCGGCCAGCAGACACAAGGTTGTTGTTTTTGGCCAAGGGCAGGAAGGCGCACACTGGTTGTGTGTGCTCTTCAAAGGCGGCCTCTTTTTTGCCACTTTCTACATCCCACACCCAGATTTTGTTGTCGCTGCCGGCGCCGAGTACAAACCGGTTGTCAGGGGTGAAGACCACTTTATCGAAGCGGCAGGAAACGGCCGGCAGTGTCAATTTAAGCTTGCCGCCCGGCAGCTCCCACAGATATACACATTCGTCACGACCGCCGGAAACGAGTAGCTTGCCGTCCTGCGACATCTGGATGTCGGCAACCTGATCGTTATGGCCTTCCAGGGTAGCCGTATTTTTGCCGCCAGGGATTTCCCAGATACGGATAGTCCGGTCGCTGCTGGCCGATACGATGTATTTGCCGTCTGGATGCACGAGCAGTTTTTCGATGGCAGCCTTGTGCCCCTGCAAGGTGTTGGTACAACGCCAACCGAGCACATTCCAGATGCGGATGGTCGAGTCGTAGCTGGCCGAGATGGCCTTGTCGCCGTCCGGTACCAGGCGAATGACATTGACCCAGTCCTGGTGACCTTCCAGGTTGGTCACTTGCTTGCTGTTTTTGATGTCCCAGATACGTAAGGTACGGTCGCGGCTACCGGAAAATACGAAGTGGTCATTTTTCGACACCGCCACGGTAAATATCGGCATGGTGTGGCCGGACATGGTACACTCACATTTGCCTGCCGCCATATCCCACACCTTGATAGTCCAATCATCGCTGCCGGATATAACCTTGTCGCCTTTGTTGGTGACAGCGATGGCGCGTACCCAGTCCTGGTGTCCCTTCAGCGTGTGAATACACTTGTAAGTCTGCAGGTCCCAGATGCGAATGGTATTGTCTTTGCTCGCCGAGATAAGAGAACTGCCGTCAGGAGTCACCAGCAGCTGGGTGACCTCTTTTTCATGGCCGCTCAGGGTGGCGAGAGAATCTATTTTGCCAGACGGTGTCGGGCGCTTAGTCGCCGGTTGTATTTCTTCGACAGCTATTGCCGGCAATGCTTCGGCATCACTACCGCTCAATTCGACGGCAAGGATGTCTTCCTCATCTTCCTGTAATTCCAGCGGCACAGCCATCAACACCGGCTGTGCCTGCAAGTTCTTCTCGATCTGTGCCAAATCTTCTTTGGCCTGCTGCAGTTCAGGCTCTATTGCGAGCGCCTTGAGATAGGCCTCCTTGGCCTCCATCACTCGGTTCATGCGATAAAGGAGTGAGCCACGGTTGGCATAGCGTAGCGCATTGGGTTCGAGCGCAAGGATGATATCGTGGGCGTCGAGAGCGCCCTGCCAATCATCTTTGTCCATTTTTTCCTGACGGGCCAGGCGCAGTTTTTCCATTTCGCAGTCTTTGATGCGTGCCAGGTCTTCCTGTGCCCGTTCGAGTGTGGCATCCATGTCGAGAGCCTCGCGATAGCTCAGAATAGAATCTTTGGCACGGCCCAGGCGATAGAGGATGGAGCCGCGGTTGGCATAACGCAGCGCGTTTGGTTCGAGTGCAAGTATTTCATCTTGCGCTGTCAGTGCCTCTTCCCATTTACCCAGATCCATCATCTCCTGCCGTTTGATACGCAGATCTTCCAGTTTTTTCGCCAGTTCCTCGCCGCTCAGTTTTTTTACCTGCGGCTGGGCAGTATCTTTCTTGGCTACCACAGGTACGATTTTGGGCGCTTCTTCTGTATCCGGTTTCTTCTTTTGTATTTCCGCCGGCTTTTCGATTGGTTTGGCTTCCGCCTTCACTTCGATTGGTTTGGGTTTGGGCGGACGGCTCTTGAGTTCTTCTTCCATGCGTGTCAGGTCTTGTTTGGCACGACCGAGGTTGGGATCCATTTCGAGAGCCTTGCGGTAGTCGGAAATGGCCCGTTCCAGCTCGCCCATGCGGTAGAGCATGGAACCACGGTTCACATAACGCAGTGGTGTCGGCTCAAGTTCAATGATCTGGTCGTGGGTGGAGAGTGCTTTGTCCCAATCTTTGGCATCGAGATATTTCTGTCTCTCATCTCGCAGTTGTGCGATCCTGGTGGCAATTTCCGCCGCAGACATCTTTGCTTTGGACGCCGGCACAGTAGTAGCCGGCTTGGCCGTACCCTGCGCTTTGAGGAGCGCTTCTTCTTCCATTTCGGCCTGCAGTTTAGCCATCTCTTCCCTGGCTTTTTCGAGATCGGGTTCCAGCTCCAACGCCTTGCGATAACTTTGCATCGCGTCTTCCGCACGGCCCAGGCGATATTGTAAAGCGGCGCGGTTGGCATAACGTAGTGCCGTAGGGTCTAGCAACAAAATTTCATCGTGCATCTTGAGCGCAGCAGGCCAATCTTCCGCATCAATGCTTTCCTGCCGTTTCTTGCGCAATTCTTCGACCTTGGCCTGGATGTCCTGGTCATCGCTTTCCATCTCTTGCTCTTTGCTTTTGGCGAGCAAGAGGCCTTCTTCTTCGAGATGGGATTGGATCTTTTCGAGGTCTTGTTTGGCGCGATCCTGGGTCGGATCCAGTTCGAGGGCTTTCTTGTAAGCAGCAACAGCCTCTTCGTGTTTGCCCATACGGTAGAGAATAGACCCTTGGTTGGCATAGCGCAAGGCATTGGGTTCTATTTCCAGAATTTGGTTGTGAAAAACTAAGGCACTGGCCCACTCCTGGAGTTCCAGTTTTTTCTCGCGTTGGTTACGTAATTCGATAATCTTCTTTTGTTTTTCTTCGTCCGACATTGCCGGCATAGCCGCCGTCGAACTTTTGCCGGATTGTTTTTGCAGTTGTGCCTCCAGCCGCTCTAAGTCGGCACGTGCTCGTTTTTGTGATGGGTCCATTTGCAGCGCCTTGCGATAGCTTTCGACCGCCTCTTCCAAACGACCCAGACGAAACAGAATCGAGCCGCGGTTGGCGTGCCGCAAAGCGGAAGGACTTAGTTTCAAAATCCGGTCGTGGACAGCGAGTGCACCTTCCCAATCCTCTTCTGCAAATTTTTTCTCGCGTTCGTCGCGCAATCGTTTAAGTTCATTTACCAGGTCTTGGTCCATAACATGACTTCCTTTACAAATAGCAACTGGGCAAACTGCAACAATGCTCAAGCACCGTGTCTGATTTTGATTTTATCGAGCTATTTCAGTTATACTATACCAAAAAAAGGTAAAGAAAGAAAATCTTTTTTTTATCTTCCAACCCAGTATGCTGCCGCCAGTGCAATCTGGGCATACATCATCATAAAGTACATGTGACACCAGGCCGGATGGTTTTCTGTGGCGGTAAGGGAGTGCGGGGCGCGCAGCAAAAGTTTTACCATGTAGCCGCCCCACAGTGTCAATGTCATGCCGAGTACACACAGCATACATGGGTTGCCGGTGAGTATCCGCCATACCACGCCAAGTGGAAAGAGCAAAAACGGCAGCGTCAGAAACGGAGCTATGAGCCAGATGCTCGTGACGATGCCGAAACGGAGCGGCAGAGTCGAGCATTGGCCTGTGCAGTCACCTTTCATATCGGCGTAATCTTTGGTGGTGGTGGCACCCAAGAGAAACAGTCCGAAAATGCCGCCGATAAACCATGGCTCCCACGCATCACATGGCCGCACCACGGCCCAGCCCGCCACTTTCAAAAAAATGCCGCGCGGAATGGCGATGGTAAAAGCGGCGAGCAGCCAGTGGCGTTTGCTGCGCAGCGGCGGCGCCGAATAGACGATGGTCAGTAGCGCGGTGATCGCCACCAGGTAAAAACAATCACGACCTATGGCAAAAGCCATGAGCAAGGCAGCGAGGTAACACGCCACAGTAATGAGCCAGGCTTCTCTCAAGGAAAGCTGGCTGGAAGGCAGGGGGCGACCTGGTTTGTTGATGCGGTCGATCTCAATATCGAAAATTTGGTTGAGGCCGTTCGACGCGCCGTTGAGTAGCGCCGCCAAAATTCCCCCTGCTGCAATCTTGACCGCCAGAAGCCCTAGTTCAATCGCGCCAAGCGTCCGCCCGTCGAGAGATGCGCCAAGTGCCACAAAAGAGCCGCTCAACATGCCTAAGGCCGGTGGCAACAGGGTAAACGGGCGGACAAAAGTAAGATAAATGTGCATAGGTATTTAGATTCTATGAAACTTGAACCATTCGCTCGTACAAAGTCTCTTACAAAGTCTCTTCCGCGACGATGCGAACAACGAACGTTTGCACCAAGAGTGGCCGTTGTGCCCTGGCACGCCAGGACACGATGCACGTAATTCGTTTGCGGTACATGCGCTCGTCGCTACAGAGACTTTGCACTTCGCTCATGTGCCGCATGATGCCACATGAAATCAGCTGACACCATTCATCGCTATGTGGCAAGATCAAATGGTAAATCGCTGATATCACGTAAACGACGGCCTTCGATTAGCATTTTCAACATGTCAGACTGATCTTCATTCGCTGTCTCAGTCAGAGCTTGTTGTAATTCTGGCAAAGCGAAATGATATACACAATCCAGATCGCCCGTACCTAAAGCCAGCGAAGCAATGCGAGTAGGAAGGGGTTCCGCCGTCACAGAGACAACATGGGGTAAATGTCCTTTGCGGTTGCGAATTAAATTGAGTGCTTCCGTGCGTGCATTTTGCCCTCTGTCGCTGCGCAGTGTCCATTTGCAGGAAATGCTGGCGTGTAAGATGGGGCAGGCATGATCACAATTGCTTTTGCGCAGAGGGGTCAGTTTGGCACAACTGTCTTTTACCGCTACCACCGATTCTCTCTTGTTAATTGTGGAATCAGGAACAGGCCACCTGCCCACCACAATATCTGGAGTGATAATATAGTCTGTCCCCAATGCCGACGCCAGTTCACGGTTTTGCCCAATAATCTTTTCCAGACCAGCAAGATGTTCGTACTGAGCAAAGTCTGAAATCGCCGCTTGTGTGGAATAATGCCACTCTCCAGGCCGCAAATGTTGCAATAGAGCAAAGGACTGCTCCAGAAAATCTTTGCTAATGGTTTCAAAACATCCGCCTGCAGTTTGTCCTGACAAGTCGTCATAATTCGCAGTAAAACCAAGCTGCTGAATAATGCTATTGGCAATAGCTCGACTCGTGTTATTCGCTTTGTCGGCGAAATTGGGATATTCTGTCTTCCCATCCTTATGTAATCTGATAATTTCTTGGCAAACCCTTTGGTGATATGCCTGCCGTAGTTGGTAAATGCTCATTTATTGTCCTTTTCAGGTCGCAGCAACCAGGTTTATGCGCTCGCTACTGTTTGTAAAAACCGATTACATATTCCTGGTGCATCCGTTGCTGAATTTGGGAAGACAAATCGAGTTTGGCCCCTGCTGGCATCATGCGGCGATTACGGTCCAGATTGCGCACGCCGATTTTGGGCACGCAAAAACCGATCTCTTCGCCAATTTCGCTCAAACAACTAGGAATTTGGGTGTCGTGGTGGCCGAGTACCGAATTTCCTACCACCACAATGGCAGCTTTGCCCGGTTTAAGGACACGGTACATCTCTTGTAAAACCTGTTTCATCTCAGAATAGTAGCGATGTAGAGATTTTCCTTTTTTGTCGTTGTCACTGCGCACTTCTTCAATAACCTTGTTCGTCTGCGTTGGCAACTGTGCGAGCAGCAAATGGCTAACGGACTCACCGCCAATGCACTCTTTTCGTTTCTCAGTTAACTCGCCCAGAGAATAGCCAAACCAAACTAGAGAGAACTTATGCGCCCGCATGTAATCGATGGCATTCGCAGCATAGGGCGGCGAAGTGACAATCAAATCAACCGTGCTATTGTCAAGCGGTAGTTGTTTAGCATCACTGCGCACGACATGGGGAGTTATTTTTCTAGGCTCATCCGCCTCAGCTTCCCAAGATAATTGCATTTGTTTGGCATTGCTTTCTGGCAAGCCTTGTAAATTTTGCTGGACTCGTTTGTCGAACTCTTCGAGAGGGGAGCGCAATTTTTTTGTCAAAACTGGCTTGCGTTTGACTGCATCGCCGGCCAGTTCTTCTCCGGCTATAACATGGCCATCTTCAGCAATCACATATTTCGCTCGGTGTGGCCGTGTATGCGCTAAATCGAGTGCCAATGAGACGCCACCAGATTTGGTAATGATGATAGCGGAAAACGCTAGTTGGAAAAACGCTTTCACAGCTTCATCAGAGAGCTGATCTATCTCGCGCATAAGCGCCAACAAAGCTAGTTGCGCCTCCTTGGTAAACCAATAATTTACAAACTCGTAGGTTTTAGTATCCCAGCGAGAAGCCAATTGTTTCCACAATTCATCTTGTCGTTTTTCCATAGCTTGTCGTGCCTGTACCCCAATTTTTTTGCCGATGCAGGCGATACGGCTGGCTGAAAGCGGAGCAGTTTTCACTTTAGTGAGGAGCAATGCCAAAGGGTCAATATCGAATCCTACACCGTATCTCCCTGACAAGAAAGCTTCCAACACAGTGGTGCCTGAACCAGCCATCGGGTCTAGCACAGTTTCTCCTGGTGCAGTCAGCTCTTTAATAAAAACGTAAGGCAATTGTGGCGGAAATTTTGCCGGAAAGGAATGAAAATTGTGAGAGGCATAACCGCTGTGTTCGTTATGAAAATCTAAATTTTGCGATAATACAGCGGTTAGCTTTTGCACATAGTTTTCTTTATCACCAGAAGTCTGGCGTATCTTCATCGCATATATGCTTTCTGTTTGTAGAAAAACTGGCGCCCCGGCCAGATGGGAGCTTTCTATGAAGCTTCAGGTTTGGCCGAGCTGGGGCTCGGCGTTCCCAGGGCACTTTATTTCCCGCCCGAGGTACTCCAGTAAACATGGCCGTTGTAGGTCATCATGTAGACATTGTCGGCGTTGCTCGTCGCTCCTGCCACGGCACGGATGGCCGTCTTGCTCAGGTTGGTCTGCCGGATTTCCCAGTCGGTGCCGCCGTTACTCGAATACCACACTCTGTCGTTGGTGGCGAGGTAAATTTTAAATTGTTCGAGAAAGGTGTTGCCCGGGTTGACCAGGTTGACGGCAAAAATCTGCTGGCTGCCGGTCGTAGTGAGGTCGGTGTTCAGATTGGTCCAAACGGCACCGGATGTAGCATTGGTACGTCTATACATACCGTCATTGGCAAAACCGGCTAAAACGTAGCAGTTAACGACATCGGTACTGTTGGAAACTGCCAGTGATTGCACGGCATTGATGGAAATATTATTGCTTTGCAGATTCCAGGTCGCACTGCCGGCGAATTGTCTTACGCCGGAGAGGGTACCGGCATAGATGATAGAATCGCCGGCGGTGGTGGAATAACGGGCGGCCGCCAGACAGGTGGCAGTCGGATTGCCGAGACCAGTCCAGGACCATGTGGTATTCTTGAGACCATACCATACCTGGTTGCCGGTATCGGCATTCTGGGTCGCCAGCACGAGCGCCGAACTGGTCAACGATGCATTGGACAAGGAGGCGACGGCGATGATGGGGGAAGTGAATATATCTCTCTCCAGTGTCCAGTTGCCACTAGACCGGTCATAAGTGTAGAGCGCACCACCGCCGATGCCGTTGTTGGTGCCGACGAAGAAATACTGGAAATTGCTGTCTCTGGTGCTCACATAGCAATTTTGCCGATAGTAATTGCCAGAATCGTTGATGGCAACGTGACTCCAGTTGGCACCATTGTCGTCCGACCGATACAATCCGCTTGCCGTGCCGGCAATGAGGTTGGCCGAATTGTTTGCATCTACCAAAAGATTGTTGACCGTAGTGTTGGCCAATCCTGAATTTTGGCGGGCAAAACTGGTGCCGCCACTGTTGCTGTACAATACGCCATAGATGGGCGAGCCACGGTAGATCACATGAGGGCTGCCGACACCGCCAACGTACGCCACCAGCAACGCGCTTACTTGCAGTGAATCGATGGCTTGTCCCTCTAGAGGGATACTGTTTCTTTCATCAAAATTGATATTCGTTTGGTCGAAAATGGCAGTGCCGGCATAGCCTAATCGCACGCTGTTGTTGCGTCCAATATACATTTCACTGATGCTGCTTGGATGCAGGGAGAGCCAGGAGATCGGGTCGTTATCACTGTCGATTTTGGTCCAAATGCCAGCATCGTAGCGATAGACGCCGTTGTTTCTGCCGGCCATAGCCAACGCACCGTTGAAACCAAGACGATTGACGCCGGACAATGGGTTGCCGGACAACGTGCCATAGGCAGCCCAACTGGAACCGGAGTTTGTACTGTTATACAAGGCTGTGGCATTGGCTAAATAGAATGTGGACGTGTCTGTGGCGACAAAATCATTGATGGTGTCAGGTGTCATACCCGTGGTTTGGCCGTTTGTGCCGCCCAACAGGCTCCAGCTCTGGCCGGCATCATTACTCACGTACATACGACTGCTGCTGGCTGGAGCCGAGTTGTTCACCGCAACATAGGCGCGAAAAGTGTCCAGAACATAAATTACACGATAGGATAAGCTACTGGTAGGGGCAGGAAGGCCGGTGCTTTGTCGCCAGATGCCATTGGTGCTATCCCAATAATAGACACCGCTCAAACTCAAAGTGTCCGCTACCAAAGCGACCAGGACAGGGGTAAGCGTGCCGGAGAAGCCGCCCATACACTGAATCGTGCATCTTTCCGGCAGGCCGGTGGAGCGGAGTGTCCAGTTGACGCCATAGTCCGAGCTATAAAACACGTTGCCGACTTTGCCTGCGGCCCACACTTCGCCAAGAGCACGTGCGGTATCGTCGGCAGCAAACCCGACCACTTCGCCGCCGAAGGGTGAACCGGTGGTAGCCCAGCCATTGGCCGGGTTATTGTTGTCATCTTTGTTACTATCGCTGCCGCCGGTGCATCCTTCCAAGAGAAGAATGGCAAAGCCGAGCAACAACAGCCCGAAGCCGAAATTGATCTTGCCGATCGTCATGGAACTCTCCTTAATATTTTACGATGTCCGAAAGTAGACTGAGGGAAATGATTTCGCTCCGCACGATCTTTACCGCGCTGCGGTTGACTTTGATACCGTACTTGAGCGATTCGATCAGATATAGTTCTTTGCTGGTATTGCTGTCACGCTGGTCGTGGACATCCACGTCCTTGAGTGTGATGAATATTTCGCCTTCCGCCACCAGCGTGCCGATGTAGGTATAGTATGACTTGCTGTCTACCACCAATGGCTGGCCGATATATTCCTGAAGTTCCGAAGTCATGGTTCTACTTCTTTATTTGACCAGTCGCAAGATGTCGTTGTAAGTCACATACAACATGAGCGTAATCAACAGGATAAAACCGATATAGTTGACCACCCCGATCACTTTTTCCGACACTGGTTTGCCGCGCAGTTTCTCGATGGTGACAAACACCAGGTGGCCGCCGTCCAAAATGGGTATCGGCAGCAAATTGAGCACTGCCAGGTTGATGCTGATGAGAGCCAGGAAATAGATGAAGTCGCCCACACCAAACTGCAGGAAGGTGTAAGAAGCGCTGAAAATGGTGATGGGACCGCCCAGGTTTTTCGACGAGATGCGTTTGCTGAACAGCCCTTTGAGGGTGAGGAAGATTTCCATCACCATCTGTTTGGCATGGATCAGCCCCAGTTGGCACGATTTCAGGATGTTGTAACGCTGAGGCTCGGTCATCTGGTTGGCGAGCTCGATGTTCTTGCCCCATACCACCTGCTCATACTCCTGCGGCGTGATGGTGATGTCAACACTCTGGCCTGCGCGTTCATAAGTAAGAGAAAGTGGCTTACCGGCAGATTTTTGTACCACTCCCACGAGGTCGGACCACTCGCGCAACTTTTTGCCGCCGGCAGCCAGCAATAAATCGCCCGGCTTGAGTTCTTTGGCAGCAGGCGAATCTTTGACCAGCTCAGTGATGTAGAAATCGGGCGCCCAGGTCGCGTGTTGCCACAATTCACCCTTGTCTTGCGCTACGGAAATTTCCAGCAATTTACCGGCGCGCCGCACGGTGATGGTGAGAGGCGGTTGCTTTGTGAGTTGTGCCAGATCGGCCACAAACTGTCCGTTGACGGAAACGACAATGTCACCTTCGCGGAAACCGGCCTGGCTTGCCGCCGAATCTTGGCGCAAACTGTCCACCATGAGCTGGCGCGGGGCAATACCCAGGCGTGGTATCTTCTGTACCTCCGGCTGCAGTGTCACAGTGCGTAGTTCGCTACCGCGCTTCACGGTGGCTTGCACCGGCGTATTGGTCTGCGGGAAGAGGCCGGAGATATCGTAGCCGCTCTCCACATCCCTGTCGCCTACCTTGACGATTTGCCAGGTTTCTTTATCAATCTGCATCTGGGCGATGGTGGACGGACCGATGCCGATTGTGGGGAAACCACGAGTCTCGTCGTATTGCGGCAATACCTTGCACTCCAGCACCTGCTCGCCACGCCTGACCTTGATGTTCAGCGACTGGCCTTCGTCGCTGCCGGCCACTGCCATGATGATCTCGCGAAAGTTGGTGATGTCGCTGCCGTCTATGGCGAGAATCTCATCTCCCTTTTGGAGTCCAGCCTGCCAGGCCGGACTGCCGTTGACGACGTAGCCTGCCTTGGGAGCGATGAAACGGATGCCGAACTGAAAAGCGATGATCGCGCCCAGAATCCCGAACAAAAAGTTCATCAAGACTCCGGCCACCAGGACGCGTGCACGCGCGCCCGGTGTCTTGGAGGTGAACTCGTCGGGTGCCCCGGTGGTGCCTTCGCCAGGGACTTCACCGGCCATCTTGACATAACCGCCGAGCGGCAGAATGTTGAGACGGTATTCTGTTTCGCCGTATTTCTTTTTCCACAAGGCCGGCCCGAAGCCCAGGGCAAACGCTTCGACGCGCACTTTTTCATACTTTGCCACGACGAAATGCCCCAGTTCGTGGATAAAAATCAAGAAACCGATGCCTACAATGACAATGATGACGCTCGTCGGTCCTTGCAGATAACCAAACAAAGAGACGGCGAATACCAGACATAACAGTTTATTCATGCGTTTCCTCCAGCGCCATCTCTTGTCTCTGATGATGGCGTTTGTGTTCGATAATTTTTTGTTCTTCCAGCGTACTCTTCTGTTTCGGGGGTACTGATGGTTTGGCCTCGCACGCTTTGGCCTCTTTTGCAATTTCCATAACAGAAGGCCCAAGCGGCGGCAAATCCGGCATTTGTTGGCCGACGTTTTCTGCCTGCTGCCTGGAGTTATGTGTTTCCTTTTGTATCATTTCTTTTTGCAGATGGGTATGGGAAGCCTGGCGATTCTCCAGTGTCATTGGTGATAATCCATCCGGCGAGCTGCCATGTTTCGCTTTTTGGGCGCCGGTTTCTGCCTGAAGATTATGTTGGGAAGCTTGCTGCGATTGTGACAGTTGCTCTTCCCAGTCGCTGCTTACTGCCCCACTACTTTGCTTGTTCGGTCCATTGGCATAACGGGCCTCCCAGAGAGCCTGTTCCAGGCGCTCGCGTTCCATGCTTTCCACATCACGATCGTGCAAAGCCTTGACTTTTTGCGTAATTGTGTGCTCCCCCAACGGGCGAATTTCCCATCGCATTTCACACTGGTGCAAAGTGATGCCACAGTCTGCCCATTCGCGGCACAGTTTAGTGATAGCTCTCTTTTCGGTTTGCTCCTGCCTGGTTTTGCTTTTGAGCAGTTCCTGCGGCGGATACAACAATAAGTCGCTTGCCCTGACGAGCCCTTCGCCTAGTTCGTAGATATCCCACAAATGGACAAACGGGCGCGAGCGCAGCCAGTTGTGCAACATCGGCCGGCAATCTTTTGTGTCCCAGCCCAGTTCCATTTTCGCGTGCAGGGCAAAGGTCGCATCCTGGTTGCTGGCGGTAACGAATTGCAACAAGAAATGTTTGTCGTCGGCGAGGTGCAGCTGGTTGTCTCCTTCCCATGGGGCAAACCTTTGCAGCCAGCTTCCCATATCCGTTTTTTCTTTACTGTGATATGTGGCAATTATGCTGCCGTGTCTGGCAATGATGGCAACACTGTCTTCCGGCAGAAATATCTTTTTGCCCTTGCGTGCTGCGGAAAAAACGTACATGCGCAGGTCTTCCACCAGTTGCAAAAGGTCTGTCCGAATATTGCCGAGACTATGCGGCGTGGCGATGGGAATGACGGCCGCCATCACCGATGCCGGCCATGGGTAGTGGCCGCTGACATCTTGATAGCGTGCCGGCACAGCAGAACCAGCCAGCTCTTTCCATTGCAAAATAAGCATCTATAGAACCCCTTGTTTTTTCTGACCAGGAAATTCTTTGGAAGAATATTGTGTGATGGCATCACAAAACGACTGCCGATGTCTGTCGGTGGTGGATGTATCAACTATATTTTTAGCATTTTACCAGATTTTACAAAATTTCCAACAAAAAACAAGCGATCAAAGACGCCTACGATTATGAGCACTACGCATCGGGCGTATCCAATAATTAGGGGGCATAGTAACTTTTTTGAAATAAGTACAAGAGTACAAGCCTATCACCTCTCCCCTGGCGGGCTGTTTTGTACCC
>JAGVGO010000088.1 GCA_020057085.1 Planctomycetota bacterium
AGGTCTTTGCGCATTTGTTTAGCATAGTTCGCAATTCTTTCTGGTTTTTTTGCCATAAATCCCCCTCACCCGCCAGCGCCTCTCGGCGCTGACGACCTCGCCCGCCAGGGGAGAGGTTATACTCTACCCATAATTTTTTTATCCCCCCGAAGTGTTAGATACGCCCTTCCCTCTCGGCAGGCATATTATCCCGACAATCGAAATTATACTCGCATTGCCTGATCGTAGCACAAACCCGCACACGGCACAAACAAAAAAACCTCCCGCAGGAGGTTTTGCTTTGGAGGTCAGGAATTTTTTGCTTGATTATGCTTTGGCCGGTTGAGTCTTCTTGTTGCCTTTTTTGCTTTTTTTCTCGCTTTTGTCTTTGCCGTTTTTCTTGTTTTTCTTCACATCTTTGTCTTTGCCGTTTTTCTTGTTTTTCTTCACATCTTTGTCTTTGCCGTTTTTCTTGTTTTTCTTCACATCTTTGTTTTTGTCTTTGCCGTTTTTCTTGTTTTTCTTCACGTCTTTGTTTTTGTCTTTGCCGTTTTTCTTGTTTTTCTTCACGTCTTTGTTTTTGTCTTTGTCGGCTTTTTTACTCTTTTTTGCTTTCTTTGCCTTCTTTTCGCTTTTTTTGTTTTTCTTCTCTTTCTTTACTTTCGGCTCGCCGCCACCGCCGTCTTGCAGTTCTTTGCCGTCACCTTCTTCACTGTGTATTTGACCTGTGGTATCGCAGGCATCTACCAGCCCGAAAGGCAAGGTTTCCTGTGTAATCGTCTGGAGTTTGGTGAACTGGCGCGGGAAGATGTAACGATTGTTCTTGAACTGGTAGCGTTCGCCTTCGATCTGGCATGTCTCCATTTCGCCTACGGTTTTCAAGAAGTTGTCGAGAGCTTCGTTTTCAAGCAGAATAAACCATTGTTTGCTGTCCTGGTCTTTCACGATGTAGCGGCTGCCATACAGATGTAGCTGACCGATGATGGTGGTTTCTTGGCGGCTGGGGTTGAGCGATACACTTTCATCCTTGATACCTTCTTCTTTGGTAGGCATAGCCGAAAGCAGACTGGAAAACAGGGTAACGGTAGCAGTACAGATCATTTTACCTAACATGTTCATATGGTTCTCCTTTGGTTAAGTGTTCGTCGCTTATCGTGTGTCCGGCAGAATAGAAGGCAATATCTATGCCAACCGATGTATCTTTGCATAATAATTTTTAATTCATTATATGATAAAGAGATAAACATATATACCGTTGCTATGGGTAAGGTGTGTGCAAAAAATTATACATATGCTGGGTGGGCAATCTGCGCACCTGTCGCCAAGATCGTGCAAAAAAATTTACAAAAAATGTTGTTTTTTCTGGCAATCATGTTATACTGGTATTTTGCATTTTTCAAGCGCATGCATCCCATCAGGTAGCCAAGCCAACGACATTCGGCTTTCTCATCATACGATTGAGAATAGGCACCACGAAAGCAGCGACTAAGTCTAAGATTTTATAGCGGGCGACTGTTTCCATGGAAACAGATAAGCTACCGCTATTTTGAGGAACAAAAAATGATCGCGGGAATTTTAGCAAAAAAACTAGGTATGACACAAATTTTCAAAGACGGGCATTGCATTCCGGTTACTTTGCTGGAAGCAGGTCCCTGCACAGTGTTGCAGGTGAAAAAGACGGAAAAAGATGGCTATTGCGCCCTCCAGTTGGGCTTTGACGAGAAAAGAAAGAAAAGCGCCAATAAACCGGAAACCGGCCATGCAGAAAAACATGCTCATACAGGGCCGAAAAATTTTGTGAGAGAAGTGGCATGGGATGGCAAGGATGAGATCGCTCCTGGGCAGGTATTGACAGTTTCTGTCCTGGAAAAAATGACCTATGTAGACGCTCTCGGCATGTCCAAAGGTAAAGGATTCCAAGGTGGCGTAAAACGTTACCATTTCAAAGGTGGTCCCAAGACGCACGGTCAGTCGGATCGTCTGCGCGCGGTAGGTTCCCTCAGCGGTTCTTCCAACCCGTCCCGCGTACACAAAGGAACGCGTATGCCTGGGCACATGGGGCATGACCACACAACACTGCACAATCTCAAGATTGTCGATATTGATGCGCAGGCCAACCTGGTAGCAGTAGAAGGCAGTGTGCCTGGTTACAGTGGAAGCTATGTCGTTCTCAGAAGAAGCTATCGCAACAAATAGAAAATCGGATTTTATATTTTGAAAGGCAGCAAAGAAGTTATGCCAAATATCGCTTCAGCCATCAAACAAGTGAAAAAAAGTGAGCGGAATCGGCTACGCAACAAAAGCTACAAATCGGCAATGCGGACACAGTTGAAAAAATTTTTGCAAAGCATTGAAGACGAGAATGTAGAAGTGGCAAAAACGGAATTTCCCAAAACCATGCAAATCCTTGACAAGATTGGCCACAGAAACATCATGCATATGAACAATGTCAGCCGTAAAAAAGCGGCATTGCATGTGAAATACAATGCGCTACTGGCGCAAGCCAAAGCAACACCGAGTCAGGAAAACAAAGAGAAAGAAGAGTAGCGCGGTACGCGGACTCTATGTTGGGTGGTGTAAGCGATGGCGGCTGTAAGCAAACTGACCAGCACGGATCTGGCACTTGCCATGGGCATGCAACGCGCCAAACGCCATCCTATTTTTTTGGTGCTGGACAATGTGCGTAGCGCCTTCAATGTGGGAGCCGCATTCCGTACCGGAGATGCCGCATGGATTGAAAAAATTTGCTTATGCGGTATCTCCGCCTACCCGCCCAATCCTAAACTGGAAAAGACTGCACTAGGCAGCACAGAAGTCGTGCCGTGGCAATATTACCACACCACCATCGAGGCTGTGCAGGAACTCAAGCAACATCATATTCCCATATGTCTGGTGGAACTCACTACCCATAGTGTACCGCTGTGGGAATTTCATTTTTCCCAACCGTTGGCTCTGGTTTTCGGGCATGAAGTTTACGGTGTGGCGGAAGAAATTTTCGGCATGGCCGACAGCTTCGTGTCAGTTCCGATGTATGGCAAAAAAGCGACACTGAACGTCAGCATGACATTAGGCATCGTCCTCTTTGAAGTTCTGCGACAGTGGCAGATTCCCACACCTTCAGTTTCCCACCCAAGCTAATTTTGAAAGGCAGAATACGGTGCTTTCCATTCCACAACCACACCAAGAAACACCGCCCGATTATGCTGGCAACGACAGGGAATGGGAGGCATTGCAACAGGCGATTGCCAAGCTTCCTCGTCATATTGACATCCCCATCTTCATCGGCGACAAAGAAATATACAGCGACCATAAAATTCTTGCTATCAGCCCCAATGACAAGCAGCCGTTAGCGACCACACAGCAGGTTTCGCAACAGGATATTGAACAGGCAGCAGCGGCGGCATTGGCGGCCAAACAAGCTTGGTCACGGCTCCCCTGGCAACACCGCCTGGCCAAGTTGCGTGATGTAGAGCAGCTATTGTATGACAGACGTCATGAAATCTGTGCAGCTATGGCGATAGAGTGCGGCTACACATGCACGGACGCTGCTGCCGAGTGGGCGGACATGATGGGTTTTAGCCACGGCGATGTCTGTCATTATCATGCACTCAATCATCGCAAGCTCAGTCGGCAAGCGGCGGAAAATACTACTTCGTACCTGCGCGCTTTGCCAGGTTTCACTTGCGCGGTGACACCTTTTACATCGCCGGTTGTCAGCTACCACCTGCCACTGTTGCTGGCTCTCTGCGGCAACAGCGTGGTGTGGAAGCCGTCTTCGGCTACGCCGCTCGTCACCTGGATATTTATGCAATGTGTGCGAGATGCCGGTTGGCCGCCGGGTGTCATCAATCTTCTGCACGGCCCTGGCAACAAGATTGTGCCCGCATTGCTGCGGCATACGCAACTGGGTGCGCTTCATTTTTCAGGCCAGCGTGCCACGGCCACAACGCTCGCCGGTATGTTGTACAACACCGAGATTCAGCGCACACACATCCCTAAATTGATCGCCGAAACCGCCGGCAATAGTTTTGTGGTGATTGACAAGGATAGCCGTCTTGCTGACGCTACCGACGGCGTTGTGGCAGGGGCGTTTGCGCGCAGTGGCCAGACATGTGGTGCTGCCCGCCTGGTGCTTTGCCACAAAGAAGTCGCGGCGGCGTTCAAGGCGACAATGTTGGCACGGCTGGAAAACTTCAAGATCGGCAACCCATTGGAGCGTAATGTGGAAATGGGACCGGTTATCAGCCAAAAAGCGTTTACCGACATCTGCGCATTTATCCAACGCGTGCGTCAGGACACCCATTGCCAGATTCGCTGGGGAGGCCGCGGCGACGATAGTCACGGTTTTTTCTTCCGCCCCACTTACATCGAAATGGACTCGCGCCCGCCTTCCTGGATGTATCAGGGAGTGTATGGGCCATTCGTCATATGCTATAATTACGAAAACATGGACGAAGTCTTCAGTGTACTCGCCGGCATGTATTCCGCTTTTACCGGCGTCATCTGGTCCGATGACGAAGCCTGGCTGGCGCAATATCTGCCACTCTTTACGGCATACAGCGACCAATTGTATATCAACGGCAACACCACACGAACAGTAACTCACGAAGAATCGTTTGCCGGCCATGTGCTGCCTTTTATTTCGCAGGTGCTGGTGACCCGCAGCCACACGCGCCATTTTGGCAAACCAGGCGTTTGGGAGTGGCTTGACGGCAAGCCAACAAATTCCTAGAAAGATACTTATGGCTACAACCAATCTTCTCATTCTCGGTTCGGGTATCAGGGAACAGGCATGGGCAGCCAAGCTACGCCTGTCTCCGCAGATAGGCAATTTGTTTGTCTTGCCAGGCTGTGAAGGGATGCCGTCCCTCTGTCAAGCTTGCGACATACCTTTGGGTGATTATGTCGGCATTGCCAGATTTTGCAAAGACAAGGACATTCACTGTGTCCTTATATCGCATCCCGCTTTATGCAAGGCCGATCTTCTCAAGCATCTGCGTTCACAGCAAATTCAGGTAATCGCCAGCGACACCAGCACCGCAGAGCTTGATGTCCAGGGTTTTGCCTCGAGCCGGGTAGCCTGGCAGAAACTAATGCGTCAGCACGGTATTCCTATACCAGCCAGCCATTTTCTCGACAACATGGATGGGGTCATTGCGATGGCGCAGCAGGCAAGTATGCCACTGGTCGTCAAGACCGACACCGTCGGGAAAGTCAAGATGGGGGTATGCCATCATCTCAAAGACGTGGAAGATTATCTGAGTACGCACATCAAAAATACCGGCGATAATGCGGCTGAAACAATTATCGTGGAAAGTTTCATCCAAGGTCCTCTCATCTGCGTTCCTGTGTTGATAGCCGGCAAAAATATCCTGACTGCCCCTTACTGTCAGATGCTGCAAAGCGACTACCATACGATCGGCGCCTGCATTCCGGCGACGCTAGATGCCAAAATGGAACGCACGCTGGAACGCGTCATCTTGGTTCCCTGGTTGCATGCCTTTAAGGAGTATTTGCGAGAATACCTCAATGTCAAAGATTATCAGGGCATGTTCAGTCTGGAAGTGGCTGTTACGTATAAGGGACCTTATCTTGTAGATGTCAAGATGGGATGGGATGGCCTGATTACGGCTCTCGTCTTACGCAATCTTTCTTCCGATGTGTGGGAATTTTTGCAAGCATTTGCCGGTGGTTTCTCTGATGGCGAGGAGAAAGACGTGGGCGGGCACAAAAAACATACTGCGCAGAAAAAACATGCTGCGGCCAAAGACGTTGCGCCCCGCATCGCCGAGTGGAACCTGGCTGCTGCCGGTTTTTGTGTACCGGCACAGAACGAATTCAAGATTGACCAGCACTCGGTAGCCGCCGGTACAACGGCAGAGAGCGCCGTACATGTTTTTCAGGAAAAGAACAGGGAAGCTATGGCGGAAAAAAATACCTCCGTAGTGTGCTTCGTCAACGATGGCGACACTGTGCCAAAGGCTGCCCAGCAAATAGCAGATTACTGGCGTGAACGGCGCTGGTTGCCGAGTGATATTTTACAGGAAGCTCTGGCACAGGCGCAAACCACGCATAAAATGTTTTAGTGTCGCCCGCGTGATCGTGATAATTTGTGCTCCTGATGTCTGGCGATTTTGTTCCGCCAGCGTTCTATGGCCGCTATAAAATAGCGAGCGGCGG
The DNA here is from genome assembly GCA_020057085.1 of Planctomycetota bacterium. Classification (GTDB taxonomy): domain Bacteria; phylum Planctomycetota; class Uabimicrobiia; order Uabimicrobiales; family JABWCH01; genus JAGVGO01. The sequence continues at coordinate 6,160 of JAGVGO010000088.1, forward strand.
CCGTTAGCTCGCGGCTGCCTGAATAGTGGTACCAGAAACGCAGCCGGTCACTTCGGCTGACGAGTGGTGTGGGCGCACTGTAGTGCAGCTCCGCCAGGTCTTTGATGCGCCAACGCCTGGCCAATGGCCGTCGCCGGTACAGGCGCTGTAAATCCAGTAGCCGCAGCCGGAATCGTCCGTTGTCGCCGTTAGGCAACTCCAGCAAAATATGACCAAGATAGAAATCCTGGTGGTGCAGGTAGTGGCTGTGCAGAAGAGCTGCCATCTCGGCCAACTGACGGATGAGTTCATGACGAAAAAGTAAGTCTTCCTGCCACTTTTGTTGATGTGACGGCAGATAGTATTGCAGCTTGCTACCGCTAAGCTCCTCGGTGATAAGAAAAGATTGGCACGGCTGACCAAGAGGGTGTATTTCGCCGAATGCCACCGGCTGCAATGTGGAGACGCCGATTGCCTGCAAGTACCCGATGGCCTCTAGTTCGTGATATGCCTGGCTCTTGGCACGCCGTAACCAGGCCCACACAGTGTCCCAAAAACGCGCAGTGAAATGGCGTTTCAGAAACAGGTACGGCGTGCCAGGCAAGGCAAAGCGCAAAATTTCCCGATAAAGGTTTTTCTTGATACGCTCACCCTCTGCGTATTGCATGAAACTGGCGAAATGGGTGAGTCCGTGCTGGCGAAAGGTTTCCACGTAAGCGGGCGCAACCCACACCCGCCCGGCATCGGTGCAGACAAAATGCGAAATCGCTGGCGGCAGAAGCATAGCTGACCTCTCTCAAGAGACGAAATTTTTCTTCATTATACCTCAATCACACAAAAGTGCAACCACGATCTATGGAGCACAGGGCTATTTCATGCTCCGTGTTTTGCCGTCTTCGCGCGGCAATGCCCTCTATGCCTCACTTCGTTCGGCATGAGGGCGAGAACCTCTGCGAGGCCTTCTCCACGATGACCGGGACAACGAACGGTTGCGTGTCTTTGCGCGCCAAGCACTACAACCGATCCTCGTTACGAAGGCATTTGCCGCGCTCATTGTGGATTTTACTGCTCGCTCTGGAGAATGAAATGACCCTGTGCATCCGCCATTTTCCCTTGTTCTCTCCCCAATCTTTTGCTACAATTACACTGTCGGCTGTTGTTTATAGTAAGATACAACTGAAGTCGCTGGGAGTAGTATAGATGAAAGCGTTTGTGGCCATGCCGTTCAATCCAAAATTCCTGCCGGTGTGGAAGGCGATTCGCCGGGCATGTGAAGCGAATGACATAAGCGCGTGCCGGGTAGATCAATTGCCGCAGGTAGAAGACATTCTGGCTACAATCTACAAAGAAATCGAGGCGGCAGATATCGTCATCGTTGATTTCTCAGGCGACAAGCATCCAGAGGCTCCTAATGCCAATGTCGTCACTGAAGCCAAGCATGCCAAGGATCACAAAAAGCCACTTGTAATCTTGACGCAAAATGTCCAGGGTCTGCCTTTCGATTGGAAGACCTACCGCGCGGTGGTCTACGAAAACAACCCCAGCGGCATGGAATATTTGGCGGAAGTTTTAGGCGAAAACCTGGCCGGCGTAAAGAAACGACTGGCGTCATCGCTCGCTGTCGTTACAACCGACACCGAGCCAAAGTCAACAAACAAAGAAAAATTGGCACAAACCTCGGATGATGGGCGTTACAAAAAGTCCAGCGAAGGTATAATCTGGGATAGCAAGACAAATCTGGAGTGGTTCGTCGGCCCTGACGAAGATACCCTGTGGGCTCAGGCAAAAGCATGGATGGAAAGCCTAACTATGGATAGCGGCGGCTGGAGAATGCCGAGTATCGAAGAATTGCGTGGCCTTTACCAAAAAGGCAAAGGCGGTCGTAACATGGATCATATCTTTGTGACAACTGGTTATTGGGTATGGTCTTGCGTAGAAGAACGCGGTTCTTCTACGTGGGGCTTCGACTTCCGCTACGGCTACAACCGCTGGGGCAGGAAATCAGCTATTAAAATTTTAGAAATATATTGACAAATCTGCCTATTTTAGGTAGAATTTTTGCATGAAAGTAAGTATCAAAGAAGCAGCC
>JAGVGO010000027.1 GCA_020057085.1 Planctomycetota bacterium
CCTCGCTTACAGAGCCAGGCTATGCGGCGCTCGTCGCGCCTCGTATATTGATAAAATTACTCCACAATAATGTAAATTTATTTTTAGACAGAGCCTTAATCAATACGAGGATTTTATATGTCTCCTAAAGCTTTGAAAATATTTCTTCTCCTCGGAAGCGTCCTGTTGATATATTTTATCAACGATCTGATCGCGGACAAAAAGCGCATTTTGCAGGCCGAAAGCAAGCGTCTGGGCACTATGGACAAACTACGCACTATTTTGGCCAGCGAAAAAGATATGCCATTCCTTATGGAAAACCCTACGGAAGTAGCCGTACGGGTCTTCGATGAATTCGAGTCGGCGCTGAAACAACACAATATCACGGTCGTCCAGAAACAAATGATGGAAGCTGCACCGCAGGAAAGAGGTTTCTTGCAGACACAAAGTTTTTTTTATGAACTGCGTTGCCCTGATTTGCCATCGCTGCACAAATTTATTTATGCCATTCACACGCAGTCGCCCTATCTCTACCAGATAGACAGAATACAAATCGAGAATTTGGCGCAGCGACAAAAAAGCGACAGCGAGGCTCCAGTCAAAGCCGCGCCCGAGTATCAGGTGCAGTTGGCCCTGACCGTATATTTACTAAGGAGCTGTAAATAAATAAGTGCTACAAGATTGCGCCGAGATTTTGGTCAAGAGCAAGAAGCGACCGAAGGCGCATAGCCATAGCTCTGTAACTGAGGACGCGACGCTGCTATTGACCAAAAGATCAAGCAAGATGTAGCACTTATTTATTTACAGCGACTGAACAAAATGGAGAAATAAATGGCATGGAATAAATATATACAATCCGGCCTTCACTGGCTGCCGGCCGTGTTTTTGTTGCTTTTCCTTCTGCTCAAGATATGCTCTTTGGTCGCTTCGTTTATGGGCGAAGAGCAGCCGCCGGTAAAGCAGGAAATGGCCAGAAAGCAGCCGGCTTATACGGAAATTCCAGAGCTTGGTCAAAGTCGCGTCAGTGATCCACCCAAGAGCCTGTCTCTCCCCATGACATCCACGGAAAAACCGGTGGAAAAGCCTCCTTTTCCTCGCGCCAGGTTCGTGCTCCAGGGAATTTCCATAGATGCAGACAACAAAAAAGCGTATTTTTTCGATAAAGAGAAAAATGAAACCCGTGAACTCTATTTGGGAGAAAGCATCGAAGGATATGAACTGGATGAAATCGAGAATAACCGAATACATGTCAAAGGAGTAGAAGAATGGTTTTATCTGTTCCCACAACCTGAGAAAGAAAAAGGAAAACCATGAAATTATTTGACAAAAATTTATTTATCATCTTGCTGTTTTTAGGGATAATCGTACCTCTTGGAAAATGTCAGGATTTCATTCGCGTCTATCTGCACGACCAGTTGGTTTTTGAAGCACCGGCGGGGTATACCTACACCAAAGAACTGCCCGCTGGCACTTATCGCATTGCCCTGTTACGGCTGGTGGCCCAAACTGCCGAAATAGCCATGGTGCCCGGCGATAGTTACCGTAACGCCGAGGTAAAACTTGCGCCGCCCTTCATTTCTTTAGGCAACAAAGAAAATGAAGCCTCTACCCGTGAGGTGACGATCGAAGGTAAAGTGGAAGTGGACAAAGAAACTCCCCACAGCAAGGTGTTAGTGAAGGCTTTCAAAAACTTGCGCCCCGATACGGATACCGGCGTCGGCCTCTATGGTGAATTCCGCCTGGTTATGCCTGGCGCTCCGGGAACTTATACAATTGCTTGCTACCGCGAGGTGCGCGAGCAAGAATTTACACTGGAAAGCGGAAAAACATTGAAGCTTGGCAGTGTCACCTTTCTCGGCAAAAGCACCAACATCATCCTCATGAATTTTAAAGACACCAACCTTTACTTTGTTTTGCAATACCTGAGCGAAAAGGCGGGTATCTCGGTGATCGTGGATGACAGCCTGATGGCAGGGGAAGGCAAAGGTTTAAAGGAAACCGTCACTATCATCAATGCCCAACCCGTCAGCGTGGAAGAGGCTTTCGATATTCTCAAGTCCATTCTGTCGCTCAAGAATATCGGCGTTATCCGACGCGGGAAAATCTGGAAAATAACCACCCTGGAAAAAGCGGTGCGAGATGACCATGACGTGACAAGCGGCAGAACCCTGCCGGACCTTTTAGAAGCCAGCAAGCGAGACGATCGCGTGGTGACTCAGGTAATTCCTTTGCAGTACGCCAAGGCTCTTCAGTTAAAAACCATGGTAGAGCCGCTCATCTCGGAAAAAGGCAAAATACTGCATGAGGAAACAACCAACCGCCTCGTCATCACTGACTATGCGTCCAACACAAACAAGATTTTGAAAATACTTATGGCGCTCGACGTGCCTGTTTCGCAAGAGGTCGCCAAAATTTACTTTCTGCAGTATGTAGGCGTGAAGAAACTGGAACCCATTCTGAAATCGCTGTTCGATCCGACTGCTGGCAGCAGCGCTCCAGGCCCTCCGGGCACCAGCCTTGTACGCATCATTCCGGCACCGCAGGTAAAAGCCGTCATTGTGCTGGCTTCGGAAATAATCCACGGACGCATTCGCCAGATCATTGCCAAATTGGACACCCAGCCTTTGGCCGAGGAAATCACCGTTGCCTATCCGATCCAGTATAACCAGGCCGACAAGCTGGCCGAACTTTGCCTGAATTTGTACGGCGGCTCGGCCAAAGAACCGGGTGCACCGGCGCAAGCCATGTTTTATCCCGATGTCGTCACCAACACTTTGGTGATACGCACTACCCCGCAAATCTATAAAGATGAAATCTTGCCATTGCTGGAAAAATTGGATCTCTCACGCGGCGACCGTATGCAAAGCTATGTTTATCAACTCTCGCACAGCAACGCCGAGCGTCTCGAAAAGCAACTCTCGACGATCTATCCCAAAGGTGGAGGAGAGGAGAAGGCACAAACGCAAACGCCAGCCAAGGGGTCTCCCATCCGCATCGTTGCGGACAAGACCACCAATGCCCTTGTCATTGCCTGCTCACCCAGTGATTACGAAAGCATTCTCAAGACCATCAAAGAATTGGACATCGAGACCAAGCAAGTGTTTATCGAAGTGCTCATTGCCGAAATAACCCTGGATGATAACTTTAAATTCGGGGTCGAATGGATGTATCGCAATAAGTCGCAATTCGGCACCGATGGCAATACGGGTACTTATGACACCGATTTTGGCTTGAGCAAGGCAAAAGACGGCGCTGACGGACTGCCCGGGTTTCGTTATGCACTTGCCAAAGATAACGACATCAGCGCTCTTCTCAATATGTTAGTCACGACTTCGTCGGTCGAGATTCTGTCGGCGCCACGCATTTATACCTCCAACAATGAAGAAGCCAAGATTATCGTTGGCGAAGAGGTGCCTATCATCAAAACCAGGCAGGAACGCAAAGATAACGACAACGATGTGATCACGCGCGATTTCGAATATCGTGAGGTGGGACTCATCACCACGGTGACCCCTTTTATCAACAACCAAGACGAGATCACCATCAAAGTAGCGCAGGAAATCAGCGCCATAGACCGTTTTGCCGACCCCCCTGCCAATACTGCACCCATCATTTCCAAGCGCAAGGCGACGACCCAGGTCAAAGTGAAAAACGAGGAAACGGTCATTCTTGGCGGTCTGTTCCAGGACAAAGAAAGCATCACCACTTCCAAAGTGCCGTTTTTTGGAGATTTACCACTGGTGGGGCCGGTTTTTACTTCATATTCCAAAAAAAATGCAAAGACGGAATTGTTGATTTTCATCACTCCCCGCGTGGTGCACGTGCCACCCGATGCCCCTGTCATGATGCGGTTGAAACGTGGGCACAAAAGTGGAGTCGCTCGCGCAAGCGAGCAGGAAGTGTCGGTGACGCTCTCCCCGGAAAAGATCAAATGGCTGCAGACACCCCGCAAATGGGAGCGCAAACGACGAGATTAGATAGTAAATGGCAGTGTTCTAGAGAGATCAAACCCGCAATTGCCAGCATCCCAGCTTGTAATTCCAGAAAACCCAGAAGCTGGCATCCTCACCTTGCACTTTGACCCAAAAAAATTCACCCTTGGCATCGGTGCCGAACAGGGTGAGTTTGAGCGGGTCTTCAATTTTTTCCACAAACAACGCATAGCCGTGGACATGCAGAAACTCGCCGTACATCGCCAAATTGCGGCAGACACAGAAGCGTACCGCGCGGTGTTGCGAGTAACCGCGTGAGCAATTTGTGACATTTTGTTCTTTTATATTGACACATTGTCACATATCTGTTTTAATATATAAAACTAATAACTATTTACTTGTTAATAAGATAATAATTTTAATGTTTTTTGCCTCTAATCTGTCACAAATTTGACAGAAACAATGTGGCAGGAGTACAAAATGCAGAAAAATTATGCTGTGTTCAAGAAATCGTCTGCGTTATACGCCAGACTCAAAATGCAAAGCAATCCTTTCGACATCACTCCTCTTTTCAAAAATTTTCGTGACAGAGAATCTTGCGAAAACGAGGAAGATATCTTCATTCTGCCGCCGGATCTCAACAAACAAGTGCATGTGCTGAAAGAGATGCACAATAAACGTGTGCTGGTGTACGGGCTCTACGGCAATGGTAAAACCACTTTCGTGGATTTCATCTTGTATCTGGCAAGCAACTTTCATAATCGTTTTTGTTCGCGCATGATTATCAATCAAGACAATCTACGGCGTAGCATCAATGAACTGCTGACGTGCCTGTGCTTTGACATCGTGGCAGAAATCGGCAGAATTTCATTGCGCAAACCACTAGATGCCATTCTCAAATGGTTTGCCGGGAAAAAGTATCGCGATGCGCTTATGGAAAATATGCTACGTTTGATTGGCACTTACAGGGAGAGTCGAGAGACTAGCGAAGTTAAACAGGTACAGAAGAAGGCAGGGATATCCTTAGGTGTCTGTCAAGCAGGGATAGATTTTGCACAAGTGACCACGATGCGAAAAAATATCGAAGCTTATGTGGAAACATTGCCACTCAAACAAGTAACAGAATATTTGCAGGAGTTTTACCAGATTGTCCAGTACCTGGGCTATAGTGAAATACTGATTTTTCTGGACGAAGCGGACCATCTGCCGCGTATAGATGAATTTCTGAGCATGCTGACACGGGCACGCGAGGTTCTTTTTACGCGAGGATATTCTTTTTTTGTGGCCGGCTCGCCGGAAATAGCCAAATATACCGAATCGCTGGGCATCATCTTTGACAAGCTCGTCTTTATTCAGCCTGCCAACTGGAGCGAATTTTTGGAAACCTTGCAAATCCGACTGCAAGTGCAAAACCAACGCCTTACTGTGCAAGATGTTTTTGCAGACGACGCGCTGCAGTTTATGTTCGAGTCATCGAAAGGCGTACGCAAGCCCTTCCTGAGACTGGCGGAAAACGCTTTGGATGAGGCTTTGGTAACTGGCGGAAGCAAGGTAAATCTGCTCCATTGCCAAGCTGCACAAAGCCTTTTACGCAATGAAATCACGCAGACGCTGAAAGATGCCCATATGAAGCTCCTTCAGTATCTGGCACGCTTTGGTAGCCAAAGCCCTTCCAGCCCGCAAATGCAAGAAGCAATGCAAGTCAAGCGGTCGTATTTACGAAATTTATTGGAAGAATTGACGCAAGCAGGTTTCGTGTTAAAACACCAGCAAGGCCGAGTGGCTCATTACACCATTTCGGCCCAGTATCAATCTTATTTCCAAAACCGCTAGATCAATGGCCAAAATTCTTAATCGGCTCTGGCAGCAGTCTTCCTGCATTTCCTGCTACCGCTTGTCATCGAATTGCATCAACTTCGCTTGTGCTTTCTCGAGCGGTAACCTCCCAGGGAAGCAGAAATCAAGAGATATGGAGGTCTTCTACTCCACGAGCCTAAAATCTAGTCAACAGGCAGGTAGACCACGTCATCCCCTTCCCACAAATTTTTCTTGAGCAGCTCGTTGCTGATTCTCAGAATAGTCTCCTGGAATTCGTCGTAGGCCGCTCCGTTCGGAATATCCAGAAATTGCCCCTGGATGCTCTGTTTATCTTCTTTTCCCTTGTTGAAAGAGGCAAGGAACATTTCCCCTGTCACCTGCTGCAGTGACAGCGGACCGTGCAATTCCAAAGCAAAGGAATTCGATGTTTGCTTGTCACCCAGAATTATTTTGTTTTCCAGAAATTGGATGGCAGCGTCCAGTTTGTGCTTCATGACACGGACTTGCAACTGGCTTGCAAGCGAATTGTTCCAAGCCAGCCAGCCAAAACTTAGCGTCTTGCCCTGGTTTTGCACATCAGGATAAGCGACACACCAGGCATTCTCTCGCTGTTCGATTACCGGCAACGCCGGCATGGGGGTGTTGCTCTCTCCCTTGTAAGTCAAGGCCGTGCGACTATTGCCCTGGCGGCAGCTTTCATAGCTGGGGAAAAGAGTGAGCGGATTGGTGTCGGCCAAGAGATAGAGAGTCTGCCACAACACTATGTCCTGTGCTGAAATCCAGCCAACAGATTCTTCTTCGCGCGGCGAAGTCCCTATTTTGGCGGCGAGTGTGATGTGGGTGATAGGGTCGAAGGTAAAAGCGAACACATAGTAGGCCTTGCTTGCCCCAAGCTCTTTTTTCACCAGATAACGGAGGTATTCGTCGGCATACAACTGGGCTCCTTCACGCGCCGGTAGTGCCAGGACGGCAATCCCTTCGCTGCTTACCCAATAGCCGTAGCGTTCGGTTTTGTAAAGCAGCACCTCACCGGCTTTGGCTTTAGGCAAAGAGGGCATGAGAGAAGATATGGCCAGTTGACGCGATGGCTGTACGGCACGCCGGGTAACTTTCGCTAGCGCGCTCTGCGGCTTGTTCACAAGCGGCTGGGACGACCGCGGTTTAGGTAATACCGCCGGCGGCATCGCTTGTGGTCGTGCGGTCTTTGCCGGCAGTATCGCGGCGAGCCGCGTGGCCGGGATGTTGTGCATGCACACCATGTCGTGCGAAGTGCGTATGGTCAAACGTATATCGCTCGACGCGCCTGGCACGATACCCAGACGATTACAATCTATGACTGCCACCCCATGCTGGTCGGTGGCAAGACGGAGAGACCTGCCATTGGCCTCGATGAGCAGATTGCCCGAGGCATAAGGTTGCACCGTCTTTGTCGGTGACAGATATTTCCATTCGCCTTTTTCTGTGTGTTGCTGATAACGGGGTGAAATCGGGCCGGAGAATATCCCACCTTTGCCCGGACGGAAGTTGGCGAAAGGGTTCCATGCCGACAGCGGAAAAAATATGAGATCTGGTTCGTTGTTGGCGAGGCCGCCGATAAAAGCGAGCGGCATAAACGGCGCGCCGACAATGCCTATAAACACTTCATCTATCTTGCGCGCACCAGAGAACGGGTATTCCTTGACCGTTACTTCGGCAATGGTGCGGACAGCCCGTTGGATTTCCGCATCTTCCGCCACCTTGATGCGATAAAATGCCGACCTTCTGTCGTCGCCGGGAACGGCAGAAACGATCAATTTCTTCACATGTTTGTGCTCGCGCAATTCTGAATTTTCCTGGCGTGAGTACGAGGTAGCGGTGTGGGCACAACCGCTGATGCCCCATGCTGCCAAAAGGGCTATTAGCGAAATACAGTGTAAGCTGCGCTGGTTATATTTTGCCATGTGCATCTCCTAAAAACCGACTTCCACCGAAAACAGGAAAGCCAGACTCGTTACCGAGACATGACCGATATCGCCGCCAAAGTTCCACTTGCCAACCTCATATGCGCCTTCCAGCGCGAAGGCGGTTGAGATATCTGTCATTTCCAGCAAACCCAATTTGCCATACACGCCGCCGCTCCAGCCGGTTCCGCTCTCCTCTTTTTCCTCCCAGTCGATACCATAACGCTTGCGCCCTTTTTCATGGACGCCGACGGTGTAGCCACCAAAGAAGCTACCTGCTTCCACATAGCATTGTTTGCCAAGAGGCTGTTTCCAACTGACAACGGGGCCGCCACCGAACGACAGCATGGTGATCTCCGAGTAAGCTGTCTGTTCGTCTACTTTTTCGGTATCACGCGCTCCGCCTATACCGCCGCGCAATTCTATACCGGCGCGTAATTGCGGCAAGGCCTCGATAAAACTGCCGCCGCCACGCATTTTCAGCATGAACGCATCCACGTGGTTGAGGGTAACGTCAACCGGCTTGGAATTGATGGTAACGCGGGATGTCATGTCGTCTGTGTTGAATCTGGCGTAGCCCACACCAAAATCTATGAACTGACTTTGGCAGCTTAACGCCATTAGTAGGGTCAGTATGCCTATTCTCAGGCAAACCTTGTTGCCGCCTTTCACTTGAAACGTGGACATTGCTATCGCTCCTTATCAACTGATGCTTTATCGTTTCGTCGGGCGTATCTAACACTTCGGGGGGGATAGAAAAATTATGGGTATAGTATAACCTCTCCCCTGGCGGGAGAGGTCGTCAGCGCCGAAAGGCGCTGGCGGGTGAGGGGGATTTATGGCAAAAAAACCAGAAAGAATTGCGAACTATGCTAAACTAGACGCCATCGAAGATAGCTGCCAAGCAGGTAAGAAAGCCCCCTCAGCCGCAAGCAGCTAAAGCTGTTTGCGACCTCTCCCGCCAGTGGCTGTTTTGTACCCACATCTTTGACTCACAGTTTTCATGCGATAACATATTATTAAAATTAGAGATAAGAATTGGCTAAAATAGAGACATAAGCAGCA
>JAGVGO010000081.1 GCA_020057085.1 Planctomycetota bacterium
AAATCTCGGCGCAACTTGTAAAGGTTATTTATTTACAGCTCCTATCTGTCGTTTGGCATTATATTTTTAGACGATCAATAATTTGAAGATACCTCATGTAATAGACGACTTTAACATTTTTGGGCAATATTTGCAAACGAATTCTTGCGTTAGAAACCGGTAGGCAAATCGAGAAAAGTGTGTGGCAGGCCAAACATCTGGTGCAGGTGCTCTCCCAAAGCTTTTACTCCCACGGTTTCGGTAGCATAATGTCCGGCATAGATGACATTGATTTTGTGTTCCTGCGCTCCATAGAAATGGCTATGCTCGACTTCGCCTGTAAGAAGCAGGTCAAACCCTTGCCTGGCGGCACGTGCAATTTCAAAGCCTCCACCGCCGGAGACGATGGCAATGCGCTGCACTTTCGCCGGCCCAAACGGTAAAAGATGTGCCGATGTGTGGAGCGCGGCTCCAACCCTACGCATGAAAGTTTCCCTGACAATGGGCCGTGGGGCAGTCGCTTCGATACCGATCTCATAGTTGTGATAATTGCCAAACGGTTGTACAATATCAAGCTGCAATAGCTTGGCCAATTGGCTGTTGTTACCCAATTCGGCATGGGCATCGAGCGGCAGGTGTAACGCATAGAGCGAAATATCGTGCCGCAGCAGGGCGGCGATGCGTTGTTTGTGGACGCCGGTAATGAGTAAATTGTGCTGCCAGAAAAGACCGTGGTGCACCAGAAGCAACTGAGCAGGCAACTTGGCCGCCGCTGCAAAACTATCGCGGCATGCGTCCACCGCTGAGGCGATATGACTTACTTCGTCACCCCCTTCCACCTGTAAACCATTTTGGGCAGGATCGCCGGAGAATGTATTGATAGCAAAAAACTTGTCCAGGTATTCCACTAACTCGCTACGGCGCATATCACTCTTTCTTCTTTGGCCCAAAATCATTCCTGGCATGCAGCTTCAGGTACATTGCCATAGCATTGCGCATCCCCTGATTCATTGCATGGCCAAGACACGATTCGCTTGGTATCTCAAATATAGGTGTTTCCTCAGAGTCGGGCGGCTGGGCAGCCTGCACGCTAGGGTGCTGGCCAGCCGTCGTCGCTGGCGGTGTATTTTGGATATGCTGCGTCGGCATAGCCTGCTGCACAGTTTCACTAGTGTGCAATTTTTCATATATTTCCATAGCACGGCGCATGCCGTGTGCCGTACTGTCCGTGTCCGTCGCCGGTTGTGGTGACGGCGAAGTCGCTTTCTTTGGTTGTTCATGCAGCTGACGACGCAACTCTTCCTGTCGCTGACGCAACAATTCATCCCATTCTTTTTGCCGGATCTCTGCCTGGCGTAATTTTTCTTCCTCTTTTTTGCGCATCTCTTCGCGTACTGCCGGTGGCAACGTTTCTTCGGTTGTCAGTCGGCGTTTCCGTTTTTCCACCGGCCGCCAGTTCTGCTTCGGTATATCTGGCAAGTTGGCCAAAGTTCTGTCTATCTTGGGATGTAAAAAAAGATGTCGCTGCTGTTGTGGCTGCGTATTGCTCCCCGGCGGGGTCTCAGCCAACTGTTTACCAGGGGTAGCCTGACCATACTTCGGTTGTCCATACGTGTTGCCAGTTTGGCCGGTCACGGCAGACCGATCTCTCTCAGTGCCAGGATGTTTGTTGGCAGCGATGGGCGGATAAACATCTTGCTCGACAAGACTACGGCCTGCCTCGCCGGATGTTGGCTCGTTCTTGCTTTTTTGCGTAGCATCCGCTAACCAGGGAGTAGTCAGCGCCGGTGACGGTGTTGGTGCTTTGCCAGGCTCATTAGTCAGGGTTGGTGACGGTGCTTTGCCAGGCTCATTGCTCGTGGCCCCTTTTTCTGGGGGTGGGTCGGGCAATTTGTCCAGTCGTCCCAGAGAGATTAGCGCCGTTGGGTTTTCCGGCCATTCCCAAAAAAGTTGGCCCAGGCATTGTGGTACAGGCTCTCTTGGTTTCGTAAGTTCCTCCCATTCGATTTGCCAGTCCATTTTCGGATAATCCACAATATGACTGGTGCGTTTGTTCTCATCAATAGTAGCCTTCAACAGACGCAAACGCTTCCATTTCAGTTCTTCGTTTTGGTCGTCACACCACGTATACATAGGACGCCAAGCGGCGACACGCGCAACCACTGTTGCATCGAACAGGTACGGCCAGTATGGCTCCGGTTTTGCCGGTTCGTTGCTGCCCACATTCACTGTTTGCTCTGGTTGACTCTGCTGGGTACTAATCTGTGCCGGAGTTGTGGAGACTGGCGGCTGTCCGGTCTCTACAGCAGGCGACGTAGAGACGGCCGGCTGCGGCTGTGACACAGGCAGTGTCTGTGTCATGGGCGACAGTGTATGGGCAGATGCCTCTGGCTCCATGTTTTCTGGTTGCGGAGGTTCTAACTCATCAATCGCCTGTTGTTCTTCCGGTGTCAATGGCAATTCTTCCTGTTCTGTATGCCGCTTGCCCGGCGTTGCCACAGGCTGAGATTGGCTCTTGTCAGAGGCAGGTGCTGCCAGCAAACTGGCGAGGTCAACGCCTGCTGCCCGAAACTCTTCCACCAACTCGCGGGCACGCTGCCGTACCGATTCGAGGTCGGTCGGCAAATCGTCAAAGGGATTCTTCCAGAGTTTAGCAAGCGTCTTTATCTGAGGTGGTTGCGGCGTAGTTACAGGCACGGCAACTGCCACAGGAATCGCTACAGGAACAGCCAGAGGCACGGCAACTGCCACAGGCGGCGCTACAGGAACAGCCTCGGGTTGGGGAATCTCTAACATTGCCATCACCCTTGGCGTTATTTCAGCAAGACACTGCACATCAGGTGGAGGCGTTTCAGGCATGAGCGATACATCAGGTGGCGCAACATTTTTTGCCATTGTCATTTCAACCAATTCATGCGGCGGCCCAGGAATTGGGGAAACAATATGGTTATGCAATTTTTTCACTGTTTCCTGCAGCTTGCTGCTTTTGGCAAGGGCTTTTATCACGTAGCGAATCGAACTTTCACTGCGATTGCCAAATGTTTCGCGTAGTTCCTGCGTTTTCATGCGCAATATCGTTTTGCTGAGGCCGATCGTCACATAGCGCGGCTCGGTGAGCGACTGCGGTCCTCTTTGCTGGCGCAGCAGATCGGGCGACTTGAGACCATAGTAATCGCTTACCGTCTTTAAAATTTTGTCGAGGTTGATCGCTTCGCTGCGCCGATTTTGATATCTCGCACGCACACTGCTCAACATCGGCAGAGTGAGCTTGCGCTCTGGTGTCGTGGCGACCAGCTTCAGCATGCGATGGATCATGGTCTTGAATTTGCCGAAGTCGTCGGGAAATGTTTCCCACAACACGCGGAAAGTTTCGTCTTCCGCTTCCACCTGATAGGCTTTAGCCCGCTCCTGGCAGAATTGGACTGCCGTGTTGAGGCCTACCGGTTTCAGACAGAGCGAAGCCCCTTTTTGCAGACGACTGACCAGAGCCGCTAGAAATTTTGGGTTAGCAGCCAAGGCTTTGTCAAGCGGCACTCGTGAACCGACAACGACGGCGGTGCCCGTTCGTTCGAAAAAATCCAGCAGATGGCGCAAATCTTCCTGTGATTTCAGTTTGTTTTGCAGCAAATGAAAATCGTCAAGGATAAAATAGTTGGCAGAGCGGCACATGTGCCGGAATTTTTGATAGGTGCGATTTCTGACCGCATAGGCAAATCTGTGGTAATACTCTTCGCCGCTCATATACACGATTTTGTACTCTGAAAATTTCTTTTGTAGCCCCTGGGCAATAGCTTTGAGCAAGTGTGTTTTGCCCGATTTGCTTGGGCCGTAGATCACCACGGGGTTGTAGCAAGAAGTGCCTTTTTCCAAAAAGGATTTGGCGATGGTGTAGGCTGCCTGGTTATTGGCATCCGGCTCCAGCACGAACTCAAACAAATTCAAATGGACGTCGCGGTTTTGGCTGTAACGGCGTCTGGCTTCCCGTTCTCGTTCCAATTCCAATCGTTTGCTTTGACTCAACCGTTTGCGTGGTTTTTTTTCTTGAGAATTTGTAGAGTATGCCACAGAAGTCGCTCTCCAACAAAAAATTTGGCGGCTAACAAAAAATTTGCGCGGTAATAAGATGGGGCTAGAGCTTAAGCACGAACTTAAGCTCTAGTTAATGCGATTATAGCAAGCCGTTTTCAATTTTGCAAGGATTTTTATTCCTCTTCGTCATCATTGTCGCGCGGCTCTTCCGGAGCATAGTCGGGATCGCGAGGCGTGAAACGCTTGTGACCATAAGGGCTATAAGGCGAAAAATCGTAGTAAATCTTGACCGCCTGCCGGCCTTGGTACATGCCTATGTCATATCTGAAATCAACCGAATGAACAGGGTGCGATTCTTTTTCTCCCATGCCGGTTCCGGCATCCTGGGATTCTGCCATACTCCGCTGTTTTTTTGCGTCTCTTTGCCCATATGGACGCGGTGCGCCGGTGATACCGCCCTCCTCGTCATAATCCTCTTCGACGATAGGGTGCCGCTCGAAATATTTTTCTATCTCACGACGGCTCAAGAAATAGGCGGCGGATATCATGCCACAGCGTACTGTCAGGTCCTGGCCCCATTGATTGGATTGCCATGCAGCGTAAGATTTTTCCTTGGAAGTGAAATAAAAGCGGCGCAGTGAGTGCTTGCTCACCTGCCAACCCGAGATGGTGATATAGGAATGAGCCTCTATCAGCCATTTCTTGCCGGAAACCGGGGTGCAAGGGTTGCCCGTGATGGAATTTAGCCCATCAATGCTGAGATTGACTGCGACACGCACAGGCAAAGGATTATAGATGCGTACCGAGTAGCGCTCCCTGGGTTGGGCAATGATAAACGGGTATCGCCCGTTAATCATCTGCTCCGGCTTTTCTCCCGAGTCGTCCGACACGACTTCGATGCGAAAATAATAGTTATGCGAACGGTATTCGTAAAATACGTGGTCGCCGCGCACTATTTTAGTGCGGCATTCAAAACTGAACGGCTTGGCCGCGGCCCACATGAACATTGGGCAAGCCAGCAACAGTGCCAGAATAGTGATCGTCTTCTTCATAAACATATTCTCCTTAACCAAGTATTGGAGGGAAGTAAAGAGAGGTTTCAAGTAATTATAGCATATGAGATTCTTCAAGGAAAGAAAATCTTGGCGTTTGCCATAGCATCTTACGCCGTCATGGGCGGCGACAGAACTGGCCTGCTAAAATCCAAGATAATCAGAAAAATTTTCTTTGGCCAGCGCCTGGATTTTGATAAGATTTAGCTATCTTCCCCGTACTCTGCACGGGGTTATAAAATTTTTGTCAACTTAAAAAACAAGAAAGGGTTTTATGAAACCATTGTTGTTTATCTGCGTATGTATGCTGTCGCTGCTGGGATGTGGCACGGAACTGGTATATCGCGCCGACTTGGACAAACAGAAAACCGACTACTACGCTTCTGCCCTCGAAGCCGAAAAAAATCTGCAAAAAGAGAACATCGCCGGTGTGCAAAAAAAATACGGCCGGGCGCAGGAACTCTGCTCTCTGCTTTATCAACGGAGCCAGGCTCGTGACCGGAACACATTGCTGGGTATTGCTCTCAAACTGTATCGCCTGAGTAAAACCATGGAAGCATTCGAACAGATGCGCAAGAACAGTTACGATTTCGTGCGCGTGGTCTTCAGCCGTGAGGATCCGATCAATAAGCCTTTGCAGATGGAATTCGACATAGAAATGAACGACATCCAGGAGTTCCTGCTGCACCTCGCGGAAGCACGCGTGCGCATCACATATCTGTCAGATTTCCGCCAAAAAACGCTGGTCGGTGATCGCCAGGAAGAGCGCATGGAAAATTTTAAACCAGATTTCCAGAAGATCCAGAATACGCTGCAAAACGCTATAAATGAAAAGATTACCAATCAGTTTAGCAATATCGGTATAGCGGTGACGCGCGATTCCAATTTCAAATGTTCGGCGCCGGATGCCAAGTATGTAAACACACAGCTCGATGACCCAACCGTGCTGTTGCCACCCTCCCGCGAGGGAGATATCAATGACTATGAATACTATTTTAACGACGAGCGAGAGGAATTCAATCTCTACCTCGACAATCTCAAAGCCGGCCAGACACGACTCAAGAAAGCGATAGACTCTTTCAAGAAAGAACGTGCGCAGGACAGTGACACCGCTGATCAGCTCATCCGCACGACTGCCATCATGGATGACAAGCTGGCCAAGGTAGAGAAACTGTACGCTGAAATTATGGGCGATCTCAAGGTTTTCGTCGCTAAAGACGTGGTCGACAAGACCGTGCTGGTTCAGGCCAAAGAGGTGGAAGGCGAGGAGGCGGCCAAGAAGAGCGACCTCGAATATTACACTCCCCGTCTGCTCGAACTGAGCAAATACCTGTCTGAGACGCTTTACACCGGCAATACCAACAGCGAAGCCAGCCTGTTCCTCGGACGACTTGGCAACATTGATAAAGACTTCAACCAGAAGCAAGGCCCTTTGAGTACAGGCTACGATTTCCTCAACCAGGAATGGAAGGAGAAGGTATCGTTCGGTAAACTGACGGCCGATTTTACACAGTGGCTGAAACAACTCGAAGAGGTGAGCAAGGACAGCCTCAATCCGCTGTGGAAAACAGCCCAGTTCAGTTATGAACGCCAAGGACAGAAGCCGCCCTATCGTATGGAAAGCGGTGATTTTAAGGAAAACAATTAAGTCTATGCCTGGCGCCGAGCGCCAGGTGTAAAATTGCGCTATGAAAGAACAAAAATATATCTATTCCGAAGAACTCAGAACCGACAAGGCCATTCTGATGGGAGTGATTCTCCCGAAATCTCCATGCAGTTACCTCGGCCCATTGGCCGAACTGCAAAAGCTCGCCGAAACAGCCGGCATGCAAGTAGTCGCTCATGTCACGCAGCAACGCCAGCTGCCGCATTCGGTCACTTACATTGGCAAAGGAAAACTGGAAGAAGTGAAGCAAATGGCCGACGAGCTCGGTGCTAACGTCATCATCAGCGACGATGACCTGTCACCGTCGCAGGCAAAAAAACTCAACAAAATATTCGGACGCCGCGTCATAGATCGCACCGAATTGATCCTGGAAATCTTTGCCGCCCATGCCCGTACGCACGAAGCCAAGATGCAGGTGGAGCTGGCACAGTTGCAATATGCCCTGCCGCGTCTCACCCGCCTGTGGGTACACCTCGATCGCTACACCGGCAAGATCGGCGCACGCGGGCCAGGCGAAATGCAGCTCGAATCTGACAAACGCATTCTCAAACACCGCATCTACCAGTTGACAGATGCGCTCAAAACTTTGCAAAATCACAAGGAGCGCGAGGTGTACGCGCGCCGCGAAAAATTTCTGACTGTGGCCATCGTCGGCTACACCAACGCTGGCAAATCTACCCTGATGAACTCTCTCACCGATGCCAGTGTGCTGGTGGAAGACAAACTGTTTTCCACGCTCGACACGCGCACACGGATGTGGCAACTGCCCGGCCGCACAGTACTCTTGTCCGACACGGTGGGCTTTATCGAAAAGTTGCCACACCACCTCGTCGCCTCGTTCAAAGCGACGCTGGAAGAAGCGTTGCAGGCCGATTTACTGCTGCATGTGGTAGACGCCTCGCACCCTGATGCCAAGCAGCAGATCGAAGTGGTACACAATGTACTCGAAAGTATCCACCTGCACGAAAAACCATTACTTCTCGTACTCAACAAGGTGGATGCCGTCTCCGACTATGCCGAGCTTTCTTATCTCGCCAATCTCTACCCGCGCCATGTCGCCATTTCCGCCAAACTCGGCCAGCACTTCGATGAGCTGGCACAAAAAACGATGGAATCGCTCGAGGCCGACATGCTCGACGTGCGAGTGTCTCTGCCGGTGACAAACGGCAAGCTCATCTCGTGGCTGGAAGATCACTGTCGCATGGTCGAGAAATCCTGCGTCGGGGAAGAGATGCACTACCTGGTGCGCCTGTCAAAGCCTCGTCATGCCTGGCTGCTGGAGCAGGAAGGTGTAAAAGAATTATAAGTACCAGATACCACGTAGGAGTTTTCATGAAACAACTTACTCTTTTTCCTCTTAGCGACCAGCAGCCTGTTGAAACTCAAGAATGGGGCACTTTCAAGGATAGCCTGCGTGCCCCTATTCACAACTGGTTTACTTATCCTGCTGGTTTTTCATATAAAGCAGTCGCGGCTAGTATAAAAACTCACGGCATTTTCGTCAATCAAGTTGTCTATGATCCGTTCATGGGAACAGGGACGACTAACGTAACTGCAAAAAAATTAGGCATAAATTCTTATGGTGTTGAAGCACACCCGTTTGTTTTTCGTATTGCGCGTACTAAACTTAACTGGGATATTGATAAAGACAGTGTGGCAAATGCCTTTGCACTCATTGAATCTCATATCAAAAATCAACGCCGCAATATAGATAGTAATGTCAAAAAATGCCTACAGGAAGAATTCCCAGAATTGGTGCTAAAATGTTATGAAGAGAAAACACTCTTCGATCTATTGTTTATCCGCAAGGCAATTTTAGGTGGCGGGTTTCCCTCTGCCATGTCAGACTTCCTTTTTGTAGGCTTGACAAGCCTGCTGCGACAAGTGTCTATCGCCGAAACAGGATGGCCCTATATTGCCCCTAAGAAACAGAAGACAAGTTCGCTCAATAAAGATGCGCTGCTTGAGTTTTCGCGGCAACTGTTCAAGATGGCACAAGATGTTGTCATTACCCGAAGCGAAGCAAATCCTAACTACAAGACTACGTTTCATAAAGTTTTCAATGGCGATGCTCGCAATACTAAAGAATTGATACCTGACAACAGTATTGACCATGTTTTTACTTCCCCTCCCTATCTAAATAACTTTGACTATGCTGACCGCACAAGACTGGAACTTTATTTTTTTGGTGAGGCAAAAACTTGGGGCGATATTACCCAGAATATCCGTAGCAGACTTATCACCTCTGCGACGACACAGATTGTAAGAGATGATCCACATTACAATATCTTGCCAGACTTAAAAAAATCAAGTACGGAAGTCAACGATTTTTTAGAGTCGGCTGTTGCCAAACTCAGTAAGCTGCGGCTGACAAAAGGGGGCAAAAAAAGTTACGACTGCTTGGTTGCAGGTTATTTTAACGATATGTATTTGATAATATCAGATATTTATCGTGTGTTAAAGCCAAAGACTAAAGCCATTTTTGTGTTAGGAGATTCCGCTCCATATGGCGTCCATATTCCGACAGATGAGCTTATTGGTAAGATCGGCGTAGGGATAGGATTCTCTGATTATCATATTGATGTCTTGAGAACTCGAGGAGAAAAATGGAAAGATAACCCACAGCGACATGGTGTATTGTTGCGAGAGTCCATAGTTACTTTGACAAAGGCGTAATGGCGTAATATGAACAATATTCAAAATCCGGGAAGCGCACTTGGAGAAGCCATTGGCGCAGCAATGGAAAATGCTCTCAATGTTTTTTTGACAAGCCTTGTGGAGAAACGTGGCTATCATTTTCTAAGCAAAACTCCGATCAAAAACAAGGATGGAAGCCAAAAAAAACTCCTCATGTATGATAATTTCGGAACTGCATACAATATTGACGCTGTAATTGCCAATGAAAGCATGCAACCGATTATTCTTGTCGAGTCAAAATATATCCGATATAAAAAACACAATCGAGATAAAGGCAGTTGGGTTTGTACTGCTCATCCAGCGATAAGAAGACGTTATGCAAGCATAAGAAGTTCGATCGCGGTGTTGGCGGGTAACTGGAGTTCATCTTCCTTAGCAATGATGAGAAGTTATGACATCAATATTTTTTTGATACCTTTCCAAATGATATGTGAATTGCTGGAAGATCATGGCATCGAATTCGATTGGGATGAGAAAGATAGGAACACAGCCACCCAATCGTGGGACAGTTATGCAAAACTTACGAACGCCCAAAAAACAAAAATTGGCTCTGAAATGGTCAACATTATCAAAAATGACTTGGAAAAGGTAGTCTTGAGCATTCTTGATGACACTACAGCGCGCGTCATCAAGAAAATATTGATCGAGCTACATTCCAATCTTGGCGAAATAAAACTCTACGAGTTTGCCAATGTAAATGATGCTGTAGATTTTTTGAACACTGTTGAATTTAAGCATACCTTTATTATCAGCGACTCTCTGACATTATTTGACCCACCGCCTGTTTTTAATGATGAAACAGAATGAGGACACTGTTGCCATGAACGACTTTTCCGTGCTTTGTTTTCTGCAAAAATGTGTCGCGTGCAACCTCTGGCGCTACCTGCGCCAGCAGTCTCGCTTCAAGAACACGGTAGTTACTGTGTTTGCCATATGTTTCTGGGGCAGCCTGTTTGCGCTTTTCTATCGCGGATTTCATTTTCTGTACACCTATATCCCCAGTGATTTTTCGGCGATGATCATTGATTATCTGTTTGTCATGTTCTATTTTACTCTGTTCTTCATGCTCACCTTCTCTTCAACCATCATCGCCTTTTCCGTGCTGTTCCACGCCCGCGAGACAGATTACCTGATGACCTGCCCGCTCTCGGCGGTAGCCATTTTTTTCTACAAGCTGGCCGAAACTTCGCTCTTCGCCTCGTGGGCCGTGTTTTTTCTGGGCATGCCGGTGTGCTTTGCCTATGCCATCCACCAGGAGCTGCCGCTCATCTTCTATCCCTTGCTGTTGCTGAGTTTTCTGCCCTTCATCGCCATCCCCAGTTTGCTCGGCGGTCTCGTCGCGCTTATCATCGGCCGCTATCTGGTGCAGTGGCGACGGCTCCTGGCCATCCTGTTTCTCGTTGCCGTGGCGTTCGGCGCTGTGTGGTGGGGCTACAAGCTGTGGCGACTCGAGAAAGAGACGACGGTTTTCACCACCGCCTGGCTGTTCGGCTTCCTCGACTATCTCAATTTCGCCCGCCATCCGCTCATGCCCTCGACCTGGATGTCGCGTGGCATGGCGGCACTCGCAGCTCTCGATTACGGCGAGTTCTTTTTCCAATTTCTGGCGCTTACCGCTACCGCCCTCTTCTTGAGCGGTATCGGTTATATGATGGCAGACAGCCTCTACCCGTCCGCCTGGTCGAAGGTACACACCACTACCGGCCACAAGCGTTTCTGGAAACTGGGTTGGCTGAGTCGTTTCATCCGCGCCTTTTTCCTGCTAAAGCCGCAGGATCGCTACTTTTTGGAAAAAGACATCAAGACTTTTCTGCGTGACCCCTTGCAGTGGGGTCAGTTTGCCATCCTGCTTGGACTCTTGCTCCTCTACACCCTCAATCTGCGCACCTTCAAGTACGACCAGCAAAGTATTTTCTGGAAACATGTGGTGGCTATTCTGAATCTCACCGCCACAGGGCTTACCATCTGCACTTTTTCGAGCCGTTTCATCTTTCCGCTCCTGTCGCTCGAAGGCAAGCGTTTCTGGACGCTCGGCGTAATGCCGATCGAACGACGCGGCATTCTCATGGCCAAGTTCGTCTTCGCCGTCGTCGCTCTCTTTATCACCGGCGAAACATTGATCCTGCTGTCGTGTTACATGCTGCGTCTGCCCTGGCAACTTACGCTGTTGCACGCCATGACCATGCTCGCCATCACCTTCGGCGTCGCCGGTCTGTCGGTGGGGCTGGGCGCGCTTTACCCGAATTTCAAGGAAGACAGCCCGGCCAAGATCGTCACCGGCTTTGGCGGCACGCTCAACCTGGTGCTCAACCTCATCTTCGTGCTGATCATCATCGCCATCCAGATGGTGCCCTCGCACCTGGTACTCAAAGAGACGATCCACGCGGCGCTCCTTTACCTGGCCAGTGCCGCCACTCTGGTCGTCACCGTGTTCACCTGCGTCGTGCCCATGTACCTCGGCAGCCGCTCATTTGCACAAAGGGAAATTTAAGGAGTATCGTATGCGTAGACCATCTGGTACGGTTCTACTCGAAAGGGCGCTGTCGAAACTCGGCATTGCCTCGCGTCAGGATACGCGCGCCTGGATTCTGGCAGGGCGACTTGGCGTCAACGGCCAGCTCGCCAGTGATCCATTCATGCCGGTGGTGCCGGAAACCGCGCGTTTCGAGCTGGACGGTAAGCCGCTCGCGCGTTCGCGCTGGCAGACTTTACTGTTGCACAAGCCGCGCGGCTGTGTCACCACGCGCCAGGACGAACACGGCAGACCAACGGTATTCGATCTCCTGCCGCCGAGCGACCTCTACCTCCATGCCGTGGGGCGGCTTGATTTGGCCACGAGCGGACTTCTTCTCCTCACCAACGACAGCCGTTTGTCGGCCTGGCTCACCGACCCGAAGAACGCCGTGCCGCGCGTCTATGTGGTGACGGTACGCGGCGAGGTGAGCGAGGAAAATATTTGGCAAATGGAAACGGGCATCATGGACCAAGGGGAACAACTTGTCGCCGGGAGCATCACCTTGCGCAAGAAAAGCCAGCGCGAATCGCACCTCACCGTCACCTTGCACGAAGGCAAGAACCGCGAAGTCCGGCGCATGTTCTCTGCTTGCGGGCATGAGGTGACCTCTCTCAAACGAGTGGCGCTCGGCGGACTCACCCTTGGCGACCTTGCAGCCGGAGCCTGGCGCGAACTCACGGCTGCCGAACTCAGAGCCACTTTCCCCGGCGTGCCCTTGTCGGAAACATGAATTTTAGGAGAGCGTGATAGCAAGCCCTGAAGCACAGCGATGAGCGTCAGGAAACGACTGGACGCACCGACGCGTGCGAACTTGTCAAGATAAGCAATCGTTCAACAGATCGCCGGCCTGCGCCGCATTGCGGAAGGGCTGCTATCACGCGACCCGTCGAACCGCATGTTTCATCTTGAAAAAAATTGG
>JAGVGO010000150.1 GCA_020057085.1 Planctomycetota bacterium
CAGTTACAGAGCTACGGCTATGCGCCTTCGGTCGCTTCTAGCCCTTGGCCAAAATCTCGGCGCAACTTGTAAAGGTTATTTATTTACAGCTCCTAAGTAAGCTGCCAAAAGTCCTTGGACAACTTGCAGGTCGCGCTGATGCCAGCCCTTACGCGATATGGCGCAGGCCGGCGATCTAGTGAACGGTTGCTTACATTGACAAGTTCGCGCGTGTCGGTGCGTCCAGTCGTTTCTCGACGCTCATCGCTGCGCTTCAGGGCTGGCATCACGCTCCCCTGATTTTACCTCGTTGCGCAGCAGTCCAAAAACTTTTGACAAGACGCTGAAAAGGAGATTTCTATGCTAGATGCGAAAGATGCGTTGCTCTATGTATTAGGTTCGGAAGAATTTTACAACTTTTACCAGAGATATATTGCCCCGCCGCCAGCGTCCCGTAAACAGTGGCAACAGAGCGACAGCGACACACCCGATCTTTTGGAAAGCTATCTGCAAAAGATCAAGACGCCGGAATGTTATGTCGCCATACTCGGCACGCAAGGGTCGGGGAAATCTTCCTTGCTCAATGCTTTGTTGTTCGGCGATCAGGTGTTGCCGGTCGAGGTGGAGGAAACCACCTGCATTCCCACCTTGATTCGTCGTGTCTATGCGGGCGAGCAGCGAGGAGCTGAAATCCATTACCAGGATGGCCACAGCGAAAACATGCCGCTGACCTGCGAATTCCTGGAAAAGGTGGTGGACAACCGCTACAATCCCAGCAATTTGATGCAGGTCGCTTATGTGGTGTGCAGACACAATTCGCCGTTGCTCCAGGAAGGTTTCGTGTTCGTTGATCTGCCTGGAGTGGGCAGTCTCACCGAAAAGAACGAGCAGGCCACCATCAATTTTCTGCGCCAGACCAACGTCGGCATCTTCATGCTGCGCACAGTACCGCCGATCACCAACTCAGAAGCGGGGTTCATCCGCGTTGCCTGGCCCATGGTGCAGCAAAGTGTATTCGTGCAAAACCTGTGGGCGCGTGAGACAGAAAAGGAGCTGGACGAGGGCATGGAACACAACGAAAAAGTGTTACAGACGATTGCCGAGGAAAAACAGACCAAGCCGCCCAAGGAAATCATCGCTGTCAATATCGCCATGGCCTGCGAGGGAATTTTTAAAAATCAGAGCGATTTCATCGCCCAATCGGGCATTGACAATCTCAGGGAGACACTGCGTCGCTATGCCCAACATTCGGTATTGCAGATTTTCTATTATCAGACTGCCCAATATTTTGCACGACTTCTAAAGCGCGCCCAAGATCGCATTGAAGAGCGCCTGGCACTCCTGCGCAGCGACCAGGAAGAACTCTTGCGCAAATTCGAGGCAGAAAAGGCCAAATACACGCAAAACAAAGAGGCGCTCGAAAACAGGGTGAAGGCACATCTCGACGATTTTATGGGGTGTCTCTCTACGCTCAAGAGCGACTGGCTGCCCACTCACCTTGAAAAAATCGGCCAGACGGTACACGACCGCATTGACAAGATGCCACTTGCAGACATGCAGGAAGAAGATTTCCGGCAGACGGTACGCCAGACCTGTGCCGAATCGTTTGGCATCGCTTACAAAGATTTGCAGGCGGGGCTGGCACGAGCGGCAGAAGATTATATTCTCAATCTGAGTAGCACGTTGCAACAGATGGCTTCTCTCGACGATGTGTTGAGCCAGAACACCTATAGCCCGAAAGCCAAGGATCCTAAGGCAGCCAAAGGGTGGAGCGTGGTGCTTACCGGCGGTATCGCGCCGCTTCTCATTGCTGGCCCGGTAGGCTGGGGTATTTTTGGCGGTGCCGTGCTTGCCGGTGGCTTGGTGCGCTGGCTTTCCGGCGCAACCGCTCACAAACGCATCATGCGCGGACTCATTAAGATTATCGGCGACACACGGATGCAGATGCGCAAAGAACTGGTGATCGAGGTTGACAATTTCGGCGAGAAAGTGGCGACAGCCATCCGCTCCACCGTACAGACGGAACTTGCAGCTTACGAGTCAGAATTACAGCGCATCGAAGAAGATCTGCGCGAGCAGATGTCGGACAAGAAGACAAAAAAAGAGTCACTCGAAGCCGACCTGAAACAGGGCGATGTTTTCTTTAAAGGGCTGGGACTCGTCATCACTCAACAATAAAAGTCTCCCATCCGCACGGTGCCGATTTTTTCAAGATGAAATATTCGTCTGGCTGAAATCCATACGCAATGGTCGCCCCGTGCCGCCGTGACGTTCCAGAATAATCTCGGCCATGATGCTCACGGCAATTTCTTCCGGAGAAACAGCACCGATGTCGAGCCCTACGGGCGTACGCACTTCACCTACCCGTTCACCCGCGATACCGCGTTCCAGCATATGGCGGCAAAGGCACTGACTCTTGCGCTTACTGCCGATCATACCGATATAGCGGGCAGGGGTGCGGAGCGCCGTCTCAAGCGCCAGATCGTCGCTTTTGTGCCCACTGGTAGCGATGACGATAAAGCTATTGGCGGTGACAGCGAGGTGGTCAGTCCACGAGGCAAAATCGCACACAATGGTCGTTTCGGCCTCAGGAAAACGCTCTTTGTTGGCAAACTGCTGGCGGTTGTCAACCACGTGGATGCCAAAACCCAAAGTCGCCGCGATCCGTGCAACGGCCTTGCCGATGTGCCCACCGCCGAGCAAGACAAGCGAAGGTGGGGCGACAAACGCGGTCAAGAAAAGAGCATCGCCTTGGGTTGTTTCTGCATAGCGACTGCCACCGGCCGCGAAGATAAGTTGTGCTGTTTCGCGGGCAAACTGGTCGAGATAGGGCGCGCCCAAAGAACCTTTCGCTGTGCCATCTGTGTGTACCACGATTTTGCTGCCGGCCTGTACAGAGGAAGAGGCGGCTGTTGTGACCAACGTGGCAAGAACGACAGCCGTCCCGCCCATGTAGGCGCGCAAGACTTCTTCTAACAAGGGCTGCACAAGAGCGCCAGAGCGTATCGGTTCGAGAAACAGGTACATGGTGCCGCCACAGACCAGCCCGTCACGCATGGCAATGTCTTCATTGAGAACATATTCACGCAACTGGGCACCGCTTCCGCTCTGTAATATTTTTTGTGCCTGCTGCCACACGTCTCCTTCGACACAGCCGCCGCCGATGGTGCCATAGAGCTTGCCACCCTGTTGTACAATGATTTGCGCACCCGGATATTGGGGCGTAGAACCGATGGTACGTACCACAGTGGCCAGGACGAATGGTTCGCCATGCGACAAGAGGCGCACGGCTTCTTGTATCACTTGAGTCATATGATATTCCATCCATAAAAAAAAATCTGCCACAGGCAGATTTTACTAAAACACCTCAACTGTGAGCAGTTTAGTCTTTTCCCTTGCCTGCCTGATGATCGAGGGCGAACAAGGCACCGACCGAAGCACCAGCCAGTTTGGCTTTCTCCAGCATCTTGCAGGTGTTGGCTTCTTCTTCTACCTGCTCATTGACAAACCACTGGAGCAGGGCACAGGTGGCATAATCTTTATGAGTCGTAGCCAGTTCCAGCAAAGCGTTGATAAGTGCGGTCACTTTTTGTTCATGCTGGTAAACCTGCTCGAAAGCGGCAACGGGCGAATCCCATTTGGCAGGTGGGGCAGGGATTGCTTGCAGCGCCATTTTGCCCATGCGTTCGAGTACGTACTCATAAAATTTCATGGCATGGGTCAGCTCTTCTTGCGCATGCCCTTTCATCCATTTGGCAAAGCCCGACAAATTTTGCGTTTCAAAATAAGCTGACATGGAAAGATAAAGATAAGCCGAGTACAGTTCGGCGTTAATTTGTTGGTTAATGGCGTCTTGTATTTTTTCCGTAATGACCATGTTTATACCTTCTTTCTTAAGTTCTTTTTGTCTTATAGTCTGATATTTTATTATATCACGGCAGACCTTATTTGGCAACCGGAAACTATTCTTCACGGCAATATTCCCTCTTGCATCAGATGGTGAATTTTCGTAAAATATGGCCAGCTTATCTATCTCGACAAATTTTGGCAGGAAAAGTTAGAGGATTTGTGTATGCAAAACAGGGAGTTGCCATGGGACACCATGTTGCTGGGTAAATACCACTTGCGACAGACGCTTCCACACGGGCCGTATGGCGTTTCTTACCAGGTAGAGCTTGCCGACTGGGAGATGCCGCTACGTCTTAAAAAATTTCAGGCCCCTTTGCCGGACAAGTTGGCAACACATCATTTGCCATATACCTGGCAACGATGGATTGCTTGCGCAGGCCATCCCCATCTGGCGCATGCTTACCATGTGATACAAGAAGGCGACAGCTATTGGCTAGTCAGCGAATATGTTCCAGGCGACAATCTGCGTCAATATGTGGAACGCCAGCCCAGGTTGGAACAGACGATCGAAGTGGCGGCACAACTGGCAGCCGCCATTGCCTATGCGCATGCCAACCGTTTGTACCACGGCGCTATCAAACCGGAAAATATTGTCATCAACAGCCACCAGCAAACTCTGCTCACCGATTTTTATGGCATGGCCTGGCAAGGTGAGCCCCTTGCCTCGACGGCGGCAGCAGCGGAAAAAGACCTGCTTGCCTACGGCAAAATATTGCGGTACCTTTTTTTTGCTATGGACATGGAGCAAAGCGCAGAGGCTCACTTAACGACAAGCCGTTTCGAACTTCCTGCCGACCTGCGCCAATTAGTGGAGCGACTAGCCACCACTGCTTACCGTGAAAATTTTACACAACAAGCGTACTGGCATAAACTCGACGAATGCCTGGCCAATGCCTATGAAGCGGTGATAACCAGCAGCACTCGCACAGGCAGTGTATTTCCGCCTCGCTGGCAGAGTGTGTTGCCGTCTCGCTGGCGCAAAGAAAATCTGCACAAACACGCTTTTTCCTACATCCAGCAAGGAGCCAAAAGCAGTGCCGAGCGAGTGTGGGCACTTGCCAGCGACAGCCAGCAGCCTAGCCTTAGCGCCTTGTGGAACTGGCATCTTTTTTACCTGCGAGAAGGCATTGTTTCGGTGAATGATTTTCTGCGCAACGTCGCCAATTTCGAAGAATCATCGCCGGTGGCAGTTACTTGCGCCAAAGGCAGGCTGACTCTCGAACTCGGCTCGTATTATGCGACGGTACTCGATCGTCTTCAGGAACTACGAAGCCAATCGCCGTTTATGTCGGAACTGTTGCGTGTCGAAGGCGAGATTTTGTGGCGTTTACACCGTCTGCCGGAGGCGCTCGCCACTTTTACCAAGCTGTTGGCACTGCCCGGCTGCGACAGCAGCGACTGGTATCGGGTGGCGGTCGCGGCCTGGGAGGTAGGCGATCTCTCTATGTGCGCGCACGCATGTACATCAGGGCTGGCACTGAAGCCAACTCACCCATTGTTGCCCATCGTTCAAGCGAGTTACATAGCACGCACGGGTGGCTGGTGGGAAGCAGAGCGGCTGTTTGCAGCACTTGTGCGCGAACAGCCCCAAGCCTTTTGGCCGCTCGTCTATGCTGCCGAATTTTATAGCGGGCAGGGCATCTATCAGCGCAGTGTAAGCGAAGAGGAGCGGGCGACGGCCAAAAAATATGCCGAGACGCTGGTGGCAGAGCATCCTATCACCCTGCGCGCAGCACATGCCTACCTCGCTTTCGGTGGAGACGCCGGTAAACTAGAGGCCAACCCAAATCTTCTCGACCGCTGGACGCAGCGCCAAAATTTCAGCCACAGCAATCTGGTAACGGCGGTGGCGTTGGCGCAAGATGCCACACTCGCCGCTTCAGGTGACTGCGAAGGCAATCTGTATCTGTGGCATGTGGCGGACCACCAGCAAGTAAAACAACTTTCCACACATCACAAACACATCAGCGATCTGGTCATCAGTGACAATGGCACGCTTCTCTTGTGCGGCAGTTGGGATCATGCCGTCTCGCTGTGGAGTCTGCCGGAAGGTACTCGCCGCACTCTCATCACCGGACACGCCGACAAAGTGAG
The DNA here is from genome assembly GCA_020057085.1 of Planctomycetota bacterium. Taxonomy (GTDB): domain Bacteria; phylum Planctomycetota; class Uabimicrobiia; order Uabimicrobiales; family JABWCH01; genus JAGVGO01. The sequence continues at coordinate 5,983 of JAGVGO010000150.1, forward strand.
CAGCGTGGCACTCAACACGGATGGGACATGGGCGCTTACAGGGAGCTGGGACGGCACTGCTCGTGTATGGGATATAGCCACAGGGCAACAAATAGCCATGTTCGCCACCAGCGATAAAAGCTGGGTTACCGATGTGGCGTTTACGGCAGACGGCAAACAGGCGCTCATTTGTGATGGCGGTGAATGCATGTATCTGTGGGACATCGCTACACAGAAGGTAGTGGCACAGATGGGCGGCGGCAGTGTCGCCTTGACTCAGGACGGCAAAATGGCCATCTCCTCACGCTACAGCTACATCGAATGTTGGCACATACCGAGCGGCGATCTGGTGCGCAGTTTTACGATAGGGCACAAGGAAACGTGCCTGGCGGCCGGCGGGGTGATACCACTGTTACTGTCACGCAGCGAAGACGATATTCTCACCATATGGCACAGCGGTCAAGGCAGCAAGGTGGCGGTGTTACCCTGCGAGGACGCCTTGTGTGCATATCTGACGCATGATGCGCGCTATCTGATTTCCGGTAACGGCGACACGATACACGTGTGGGAAAACATTCTTGCTCGTCCTTTTCCATTGCCGCAATCTGCCGGCTATTGGGCACCCGAATTGCGCGCAGCAAACCAGATGCCCAAGATGATCCAGGATAAATTGCTCAAGGCAGAAAAAGCCAGAGCAAAACAGGAATTTTCTACCAGCGCCCGGCTTTATCAGGAATTGCAGAAGATACCCGGCTACGAGAACGACAAATCGCTGCGCTGTCACATCTACCACACTGGCCTGGCGGCCAAGGCCAAGCGTGAAGGCCTCCACCTCCACCTTGAGCAAGAGATCACCATGAAGCAATGGGCAACATCTGTCGCCCTGGCTCTTGGCGGTGAGATGGCTGTCATTGCCAGTGACGACGAGCCAGTGTCGTTGTGGAATTTGCAAAGCGGCTATCAAGTGTGTACGGCTAAAAGCGGCCGGCGCTACATCGCTGCGCTCACTCTGGCACAAGATGGTGCGAGTGCGGTGATTGCTTCTTGGGATGGCTGTGCGCGGCTGCGGCGGCTGGATGTGCCTGGCGAGGACGAGACTCTCTCGCAGCACAGCCGGCCGCTTACCTCCGTAGATATGGACGCGACGGGAAATTTTGCCATGTACGGCACACGCGCGGGCGAGGTTACCCTATGTGATCTGCGTACACACCAGACTACAAATTTGGCTACTCAGAGTGGCGCAGCAGGCGAGATTACGCCTGCCACCATTGCCCATGTAATCATGACGACCGGCGGCTCTCATGCTGTTTCGGCCAATGTAGAAGGTACAGTGATCGTATGGGATATCGAGTACAAATCGTGTCTTGCCAAACACAGACCGCACGGGCGTTTCATCACGGCGCTCGCATTGGCGGCGGACGGCCGTCGTGCCGCTTCGGCAGCACGTGACAACATCATTCTGTGCTGGCACGCGCAGAGCGGTGAAATTTTTGCCAGATTGTCGGCCGCCGAGGTGGTGCGTGGGCTTTACTGGGTAAACGACGAGTGGCTCTTGTCCCTCTCCGATGAAAGTGCATTGCGGCTATGGTATGTACCATCTGCGCAGTGTGTGTATCAGCATGCCTTACACAAGAATTTTCTCACTGCCTGGGATATTACGAGCGATGCCCGCTTCTTGATTTCGGCCAGCGAAGACCGTGACGTAAAACTGTGGGAATTGGAATGGAGCTGGACGTTTTAAGTTTTTTACAAATAGCGCAGGTGATGCATGAGTTTCAACGAAGCCGATACCAGAGCGAAACTCCTTCGTCGCGGCAGGAATTGATTGATACGCTGGTGACCGGCGGTTATTCTCCAATGTGATGCGCATGGTAGATGGCAAGGGCGAGTATGGCAGTGGTGGGCAAGGCGCGTGCGGCGGCGGAAGAAGAACTACAAGCAATCAACGCCCTGCCGGCGGCGCTGCTGCGTCGGGCGTTCGCGGGTGAGATATAACATATTTGAGGGAAAAATGAAAAGGAGAAAGCCATGAGTACCAAGGAATTAATATTGAAAGAAATTGAGGAAATTCCTGAGTCATATTGGGAGGAAGTGTTGAGCCTGGTACAAACAATAAAGAAGATAACGCAACTAAAAAAGGAGAAGGAGGAGTACTCTGGAGGGCTTGGAGGACTATGGAAGGGTGTGGAGTTTAGTGAGGAAGATATTGCGGATGCTCGCAAAGAGATGTGGGGCAGTCTGGGAGAGCGCAAGGTATGAGCAAATATGTTACTGATACTCATGCCTTACTTTGGCATATCTCTAACAGCGCCAATCTATCAGCTAGAGCGAAAGAAATCTTTGACAATGCAGACATGGGAACGGCTATTATCATCGTGCCAAGCATTGTTTTGGTAGAGTGTGTTTACCTTGCGGAAAAGAAAAGGATAGAGGACGAGCGTATTACTGAACTTTTTGCCAGACTATCACGGCCAAAGTATCCATATCAGTTAGCGCAGATAGCGGTGGATACTATTCTGGCGCTAAAAAGTGTTGCGCGTAGTATAGTACCAGACATGCCAGATCGGATTATTGCGGCGACGGCGTTACAGTTAGGTTTATCGCTGATTACAAAAGATGGGCGTATATCAAGCTTGCCAGGTCTGAGCGTTATTTGGTAGGAAGTCCGCAAGCAACATACAAAAGAAGATTTTTTCGTGTATTCCCATATTGATAATTCTCCCGTTGGAAAAACTTTATGAACCACGAAAAGAGTCTTGGGAAAGGGAAAACATGCTGACACGGCTCAAGGTATCCGGATTCAAAAATCTTGTGGATGTGGATGTGCATTTAGGGCCATTCACTTGTATAGCCGGCGCCAATGGTACAGGAAAATCGAATCTGTTCGACGCGGTCCGGTTTTTAAGCGCATTGGCCAACCATTCGCTGATAGAAGCCGCTTTGACGATCAGAGACGAAGGTGGGCGCACTACGGATGTGCGCAGTTTGTTCCACCGTGTGGGCGACCGTTACGACAATCAGGTGTCTTTTGAAGTTGAGATGCTCATACCCGCCAAAGGCTTGGATGATTTAGGCCAGGAAGCCAAGGCCAGTGTCACTTTCCTATGTTATAAATTGACTTTGGCCTACCGGGCAGAAAACGGTCTTGGAAATCTGGAACTGATGCAAGAAGAATTGAAGCATATCAACCAAACCGATGCCCAAAAACACTTGCTCTTTCCTCATAACCGTGAGTGGCGAAAATCTGTCGTTTTAGGGAAGCGAGGCAAATACCCGCTGATTTCTACTGAAGGAGAAGGTAAAGATCGCATCATCAAATTACACCAAGATGGTGGTAGTGGGGGAAGGCCATTGATTTCTCGCCTGGCTACTCATCAACCACGTACCATGTTGTCCAGTGTCAACTCTGCCGAAAGTCCAACAGTTTTATTGGCACGACGCGAGATGCAGGCCTGGTTTTTATTGCAGTTGGAACCTTCTTCGCTGCGCAATTCGGACTCTTTTATGGCTCCGACCAAATTGGGCATGGACGGGTCTCATATGGCGCGTACACTCTATCGTCTGGCACAACAATGCTCTAGCGAGTCTACATATGCTCAGCTTGCTAATAAGCTGGCTGAATTGCTGGAGGATGTTTACGAGTTGCGGATAGACCGCGATGAAAAGCGAGATATTTTGTCCTTGCAAGTTATGGACAAAGACCACACCTGGCACCCTGCCCGCTCCCTTTCCGATGGAACCTTGCGTTTTCTGGCTCTGGCAGTTCTCGAACTAGACCCTGATTTTCAAGGAGTGCTATGTCTGGAAGAACCGGAAAACGGTATTCATCCGCAACGCATTCACGCGATGTTGAAGTTGCTGCACGACATCTGCACAGATGTGGACAGTCCTGTTGCCGAAGACAATCCGCTGCGCCAAGTAATCGTCAACACCCACTCCCCCAGCGTGGTGAACCAGGTGCCGGATGATAGCCTGCTGGTTTCGCACTTGAAAGAGACCGTAAGAGACATGGGGCGTTGCAAACGTGCTTGTTTTGGCTATTTACCCGATACCTGGCGAGACAAAAAATTGACAGACAAGAATATTATAAACAAAGGCGGATTATTGGCTTACCTGAGTCCTACCGGTATGGAAACCCCAGAGTCCAACGTGCGACGGGTACAAGACCGTGATGATATCAAGGCTTTGCGGCAAAACTGTTTCAATTTCGAGGCATAGGCTTATGAAAGAACTGCGTTACACACTGGTCTCCGACGGAAGCTCCGACCGACTGTTGATGCCGATTCTGACCTGGTTGTTGCGAAAAAACCTGATGGATTGGGAAATCCAAGAAAAGTGGGCCGAGTTGAGAATATTGCCGAAACCGCCTCAGAAACTGTGGGAAAAAATCAGCAAGGCGATTGAACTCTATCCCTGCGACCTTTTGTTTGTCCACCGAGATGCCGAAAAAGAGCCACGCGAAAACAGGGAAACGGAAATCATGGAAGCATTGGAAGAAGCTCGGCTCAAGGGCAATATCGTATCTATTCCGGCGGTCTGTGTCGTTCCTGTGCGCATGCAAGAAGCATGGCTACTCTTTCACGAAAAGGCTATCCGCAAAGCATCGGGTAATCCCAACGGGCGAGTAACACTACGACTCCCACCACTTTCTAAACTGGAACAATTACCCGATCCCAAAGAAGAGCTTCATTGGCTTTTGCGCGAGGCGAGCGAACTCAACGGACGACGGCTGCAGAAATTGAACATCTCGCAAATTGCCTATCGCCTGGCCGATTTTATCGAAGATTTTGCCCCACTTCGCAAATTGAACGCATTCCGGGCGTTGGAAGCGAATTTGAGCAGCATAGTGAAACAACAAAGATGGTTGACAAAGGCTAACTCATGAAACAGAAGAACAACAACGGCAAACGGCTGGCCACCCAGCAATCGGTGGATCAGGAGGTCAAGAGCATCTGCGACATCATGCGTCGGGGCAACTGCGCCGGTGCCATGCAATACGTTCCCGAACTGACCTGGATCTGAAAGAGTTGAAGAAAGCCCACCCGCGTGATGACATCGAAGACGCGGTTTACGACCTCAAGGCCGTCAACCCGCACCGCAAGCCCGATGTGGATGCACGCACGCCCGAACAACTCATGGACATCATCGAAGCCAAGGGGCGGGAAGTGGTAGCGGCATTGGCTGTACTGAGAAGCAGAGAGCGAGTAACGAAATGACTACATATTGCCACTGCAGTACCTCTACCTAGCACGCCATCTGGCCGTCTGTCATTTATTCATGTAGGCGGCTGAAAAAAAAGAAAATACCAATTTTGCGCAGAGATTTTGGTCAAGAGCAAGGAGTGACGAACGCGGCATAGCCGTAGCTCTGTAAGTGAGG
>JAGVGO010000136.1 GCA_020057085.1 Planctomycetota bacterium
CCCCGCTGGGGCGCAAATCTTTATATTGCCTGGTTCCTGGCAGTGAACTGCCAGGCTTTATCACTATGCCGCATACGCGGCAGGGGTTTTTACACACGCGCCATAATTATAACTTTTGCGACCAAAAAGTCCAATAATATCAAAAATCACCTTGTTAAAATTGAACTGTTTCAAAATAACAAAATAAATAAAATATTTCAAATAAATAGAATAAATAAATCTTGATTTATCAACATTGCTTTGCTAAGATAGATATTGGCTTGGTCGCCACAAGTAAATTTTGCGGAAATTTTTGAGGGCGAATTCTATGAACAGATACAAACCAATTCTGACTATTCTTGCCATAGGATCACTATGGGGTCTTTTGGAAATTATGCCTTTACCGACAGGTATCCTGTGCGCTGGAGGAATTCTGTTTTTGGTTTTAGGGCGTAAGCTGTGGAATGCACCTGGGACGAGCATTGCCACAGGCTTTGTCGTCTGCCTTTTTAAGATCGGTGGCAGCACGTTTATCTGCCAGTGGGTAGGAGTATTATCTCTGGCAGTTAGCTTCGATATTTGTGCCAGCTTGTTGTGGCGTAAGAATGAGTGGAACCCGGTCAAGATAGCACTCTTGGGATTTCTTTCCAGCCTTGCCGGGGTATCGCTATTTGTAGTTTGGGCAATGGTGATTGCCCAACAACCATCCTGGGTTGCTGGCGGATGGGAACGGGTTATGAGCTATGCCTGGCAAATTATGCTGCCATCCACAAGCCTGAGCCTGATTCTGGCTCCGGCAGGATACCTTATTGGCGCAAGGCTGACGACAGCCATGAGTGGTTCCAATGGATGCTAACAATTCTATTTCCAGCAATATACAACAGCTTGAACCTTTTGCTCTGGCGCTGCAAAATTTTTTACAGCGTTTAGAGAAGGTCACGCTGTGGCAACAATTCCCACGTAAAGAAGCCCCAGAATCATTGGCACGCCGGCTGGCTGAGGGGCGCTACCTGTTACGTCCAGGCAGTTGCCAGTTTTTACCTGCTGCCTGTGACGCAGTGGCAAAAGATATATTTGCGCTTTTAGAAAAACATCTCCCTGAGCGTAGAGAATCGTTGTTAGCTGTACAAGACATCTTTAGCACAGGAAAATGGGACCTTGCCGCTTTTCTCGCCAGTGTGTTGGGCAATCAAGGTAATGATGTCCTGCAGCTTGTACGGCAGTTTGAGTTAGAAGAAGATGTTGTGACATTTTTTGCCATCTATCTTGCGCGACCGTTTCGTCGAGCCGCTGCTCATTTTTTGACAGAAGGCATCAATTTGCAGCAGTGGTCTTGCGGTTATTGCCCGGTGTGTGGACACTGGCCGGCGTTAAGCCATATTGCAGCCAGTGAAGGGCAACGCACCCTGTGGTGTCTGCATTGCGGAAGCCACTGGTCTTTCAAACGTACCCAGTGTGTATATTGCCTCAACGAGGACCACGCGCAACTCGAAATCGTCAGTCTGGCTGCGGACGAGGCTTACCGCGTTCAGGTATGCCATACATGCCGCAGATATTTGAAAGAGGTACGTTCCGGTGAACCAGTGGCGAAGTTTGCCTTTGATACCATCAGTTTGGCTACTTTCGCCATGGATTTATTAGCCAGAAAGGATGGGTATATTATAGAGTCACCTTTGACTGTACGTTACGAGAATCCGGATGGAGAGGAACTTCTGTATTATAGCAGAAAATTTCAAGGAACGTAACATGACTATTTCCCGCCGTAACTTTTTGGGGATAACGAGCGCCAGCGCCTTGGGAACAGCTATTTCTCTGTTCGCTTCCAGCAAGGCAGAGGCAGCCGAAATCCCGGCGATAAAAACACTACACAGCAAAGAGAGTACCACCATTTGCCCCTACTGCGCGGTTGGCTGTGGACTGATTGTCTCGGCACGTGATGGCAAGGTGGTCAATATTGAAGGCGACCCGGACCATCCTATCAGCGAAGGCTCTTTGTGCTCGAAAGGGATGTCGCTCTATCAGGTTGTCGTCAATGAAAGGCGGCTGACTAAATTACTCTACCGGGCACCTCACAGCGACAAGTGGGAAGAAAAATCTTGGCAATGGGCACTTCCTGAAATTGCCAAACGTATCAAAAAAACCCGGGACGCAACTTTTCTTGCCAAGGAAGGTGACAGCGTTGTCAATCGTACCGAAGGGATAGCCTGCCTTGGTGGCGCCGCCTTAGACAATGAGGAATGTTACCTGTATTCCAAACTGGCGCGTGGGTTGGGTATTACCTATCTTGAACACCAGGCACGTATATGACACAGCTCAACTGTCGCCGGTCTGGCGGCAACCTTGGGCCGTGGTGCTATGACTAACCACTGGATTGATATGGTACATTCCAATGTCGCGATGATCATTGGTTCCAACGTCGTCGAGAATCATCCTGTCGCTGCCAAATGGTTGACCCGCACTAAAGAGAAAGGTGCTATCATCATCAGTGTAGACCCGCGCTACACTCGCACTTCATCATTTGCAGATATTTACTGCAAGATGCGTAGTGGCACGGATATCGCCTTTGTCAACGGGATGATCAACTATGCTCTGCAGAATAACTATATCCACAGAGACTACGTCGTTGCCTACACCAACGCCTCCTTCATTATCTCGGATAAATACAGTTTCCAGGATGGCCTCTTTAGCGGTTACGACCCCAGCACGCGCAAGTATGACAGAGCTTCCTGGGCTTATGAACTGGATGCCCAGGGCAATCCGCAAAAAGACCCGACGCTGCAACATCCACGCTGCGTCTTTCAAATCATGAAAAAACACTTTGCGCGCTACGATAGCGAAACGGTTTGCAAAATCACCGGGTCGCCCCGTGATATCTATGAACAAGTTTGCCGTGTCTATACTTCGACCTGGGCACCCGACAGAGTAGGCGTGTGGCTTTATGCGATGGGGACAACCCAACATACCCACGGCACCCAAAACATCCGTGCTTACTCGATCTTACAGCTTTTACTGGGGAATGTCGGGATGGCCGGTGGTGGGATCAATGCGCTGCGTGGCGAGTCGAATGTGCAAGGCTCTACCGATATGGGACTGCTTTTCCACCTCTTACCTGGTTATCTCGCTTCGCCGACAAAGGCGGATGCCAACCTGGCAGCGTATATAAAAAATTACACGCCCAAAGCCAGCGATCCCAAATCGGCTAACTGGTGGGGCAACTACTCCAAATACATCACCTCTTTACTCAAAGCCTGGTATGGAGAGCAGGCAACGCGCGAGAACGATTTTGCCTTTCATTACCTTCCTAAACGCAGTGCAGATTATTCTTGGATATCGCTCTTTGAGACAATGTATGCCGGGCAAATTAAAGGGTTGATCTGTTTTGGGCAGAACCCGGCGGTAGGCGGCCCTAACGCAAACAAAGAACGCCTGGCACTGCATCGTCTGGAATGGATGGTGTCCGTAGACCTTTGGGAAACAGAGACCGCAAGTTTCTGGAAACGGCCTGGTGTCAATCCTGCCGATATTGCTACCGAAGTATTCCTCCTGCCGGCCTGTTCTTCCGTCGAAAAAGAAGGCTCCATTTCAAATAGTGGCCGCTGGGTGCAATGGCGTCATAAAGCTGTCGAACCCATAGGCGAGGCAAAATCCGACCTGTGGATACTGGACGCCCTTTGCAAATCTGTAAAGCAAGAGTATGCAAGCGACGGCGTCTTTCCTGCGCCCATTTTGCACCTTGCCTGGAACTATGGTAATGGAGAGAGCGTAGATGCCCATCGTGAGCCGGATGTTCAACTGGTAGCCAGAGAGGTGAACGGCAATTTCACGAGAGACACCTCTGTCCAGGGCAAGGCTTTCCAAAAAAACGACCAGGTTCCATCTTTTGCTTTACTCCAGGACGACGGTTCTAGTAGTTCCGGCTGTTGGATTTATTGCGCCAGCTATCCGGGACTGGAGGCAAAAGATAACCAGATGGCAAGACGGAATAAGCAAGACGCTGCCAACAACATCGGCTTATATCCGTCGTGGGCCTGGTGCTGGCCGATGAATCGCCGCATCCTTTACAACAGGGCATCGGTGGACGCCAACGGGAACCCCTGGGATGCAAGGCGCTGGGTAGTCCGCTGGAATACAGAAGCCAAGCGTTGGGAAGGAGACGTGCCCGACGGCGGCTGGCCTCCTCAGGAGAAGCTTCCTTTCATTATGAAACCTGAAGGTTATGCCGGTCTTTGGGCCACCAGTTTAGTGGATGGTCCTCTGCCAGAACATTATGAACCGCTGGAAAGCCCCGTGAGCAATCTCATGTCGAGCCAGCAAGTCAGTCCAGCCATTAAACTTTGGCATACCAGCAACAAAGAAATGAACCTTGTGGGTGATTTTGCCAGGTTCCCGATAGTCGGAACGACCTATCGCGTGAGCGAACACTGGCAGGCCGGCGCTATGACCCGAAATCTTCCCTGGCTTTCCGAATTGGTCCCGGATGTCTTTGTAGAAATCGGTGTAGATTTGGCACAGCAGAAAGGGATAGAAAACGGAAATCGCGTCATCGTAGAAACAGCCAGGGGTAAAATGGAAGGGTATGCCCTGGTAACACGCAGGTTTGAGCCTTTCCAACTGCACGATAAAGTCGTCCACGAAATTGGGATTATCTGGCATTTCGGCTATAATGGGCTTGTCCAGGGCGACAGCGCCAACGTACTGACGCCCCATATTGGCGATGCCAATACCATGATCCCTGAGTTTAAGGCATTTCTCTGTAACGTCTTCAAGAAGGAAGGAGGTGCCTAATGAAAGCCATGCTGATTGATGCTACACGCTGTGTGGGCTGTCGGAGCTGTCAGATTGCCTGTAAGGAGTGGAATAACCTGCCTGGCGAGCAGACAGAATTTTTTGCAGCCAAAGGTTACCAAAATCCCAGAGACCTGTCTGCCAAGACCTGGACGCTCATTACCTACAACGAGCTCAAGGTAAACAATCGCTTTGAGTGGGTTTTTGGCAAGCGCCAATGTTTCCATTGTCAGGAACCAGCCTGTGCTACTGCCTGCCCGGTGCGTGCATTGGAGAAAACGTCTGCCGGCCCGGTGGTGTACCATCCCAATCTTTGTTTAGGCTGCCGCTACTGTCAGCTTGCCTGCCCATTCAAAATACCACGTTTTGAATGGCATAGCCCGGTGCCCAAAATCACCAAGTGTACTATGTGTGCAGATCGGGTGGCGGCAGGGCTGGAACCTGCATGTGCCAAAGCCTGTCCCACGGATGCGATTATCTTTGGGGAAAGAGAAACTCTCGCGGCAGAGGCAGAAAACAGGATTCATCGCAACCCAAGAGGCTATGTACACCATGTCTATGGCAAGGACGAGGTAGGTGGTACCTGTGTGATGCACCTCTCGAACGTACCTTTTGCCGAATTGGGTTTCTCCCCGAATTTGCCTCGCCGATCTCTGGTTCAGCATGTCCAACATGCCATGCAGCCGATTCCTTTCCTCATCGCTGGTTTGGGAATCGCTCTGGGAGCAATCTCTTGGATCGTCAATCGCCGTATTGAACTACAGGAAAAGGAGCAGCAGCAATGTCCACAACCAACACACGATTCCCCACAATAGGGCAGATCGTTTTAGGGTTATTGGCGGTAGTGGGAATCTCTTTGATCGCCTACCGCTTCGTTTATGGTATTGGTGCAGTTGCAAACTTAAGTGATGGCTATCCCTGGGGTGTGTGGATTGCCCTGGACGTGCTCACTGGCATTGCCCTGGCATCGGGCGGCTTTGTCATGGCCGGGACTATCCATCTTTTTGGTGGCCGTAAGTTCCACGCCCTTGCCCGGCCTGCGATCTTGACAGCATTTTTAGGTTATTTGCTCTTTATTATCGGGCTGCTGGTAGATATCGGGCGTCCATGGAATATCTGGAAAGCTATGTATTCCTGGCATCACGAGTCTCCAATGTTTGAAGTGGCCTGGTGTGTGATGCTCTACACCACAGTGCTGTTCCTGGAATTTTTGCCAGCCGTTTTCGAGAAATTTTCGTTAACGCGCATTCATGCCTACTGGCACTCGCTGGTTCCGTGGCTAATCATGTTTATGCTAGGTTTTTTTACGCTGGCCATGACTTATTCGTGGCTCTGGGCCGGGATCATCATTTGCATTCTGCTTTTATGGGAACTGGCAATGCGTACTAAGCTCATGCCAAGGGATAAACAGATGCCCATCATCCTCATCATGGCTGGCGTGATATTTTCCTGTATGCACCAGTCTTCTTTGGGCACGCTTTTTTTGATCGTACCTCATAAACTCCATATTTTGTGGTATACGCCTATTCTACCGGCACTATTTCTGCTCTCTGCCATTATGGTCGCTCCGGCAATGGTCATTGTTGAGGCGATCCTGACGGAAAAATCCGTAGGGCATAAAGCGCATACGCATCTCCTGAGCAGGCTTGGCCAAGTGATACCTTATCTCCTCAGCCTCTATCTCCTTCTCAAGGTAGCAGATGTAGTGGGACGTGGGGCTGTTCCTTATGTGTTTATGCTGAATGCTCAGGCGATTTCCTGGTGGGCAGAGATTACCATAGGCTGTATCGTGCCCATCATTTTGTTCCTGGATCCGGCCATTTGTAACTCGCACAAGGGACTCTTGTGGAGCTCTGTTCCCGTCATCGTAGGAATACTTTGGAATCGCATGAATGTCGCGGTAGTGGGAATCAAGGTAGAAGACTGGGAAATATACTATCCTAAATGGTCGGAACTATTCATTACCATGGGTATTATCTCGATAGGTTTACTGGTGTTCCAAATCCTGGCCAAAAATCTGCCCATTTATGAAAGTGAAGCTCCTAGCGGTGCCCACAATTAAAGGAGTGTTTATGGTCAACAGAGAAACATCTTTCTTAGAACGCACGCTTCCTATCTTTCTGATCATGGTGACCTCTATTGTCGTGGTGTTTCTAGCCCAATTGATACTCGATATGCGGGCAGAATTGAAAGATATGAAAATAGCACTTGCCACCATGAAAACAAATGGTAGCGACCATTCTACTACTGGCAAACATTTTACCATGCTGGAGGAAAAATGCACGCAGTGTCATAGTGAACGTAAATTTGCAGGATTACATGGGTCCTCATCCGACATTAGCAAAGTCTTGGAGGCGATGAAAGCGATGCCGGATGCCCAACTTTCTCAAGATGATGTCCATAAGATACACAGCACACTGGAAACCTTAAAATGTATCAAATGCCATGACGAGAAAACGCTGAAGAAGCTGGCAACCCTTCGTCCCGAACAGCGCAGTGAAATTATTGAAAAGATGGCAGAAAAGCCTGGCTCTAGCCTTGCTCCTAATGAAGTGAAAGAGATCCAGGACTCTTTGGAAAAGATGCAGGGGTTCTGAAGTTATTCTTTCAGTTCTTCTTCATACAGCACCGATTCCGGGCGCAGGCGAACTTCCATCATCTTGTGGAGTGAGCGCCGCAACAGTTCAACGGTGTCTTCCTTCGTTTGCATGTCGTGCAATTTGCCCAAGACACACCATGTTTCGTTTTGGGGCGGGGTAAAGACACCGGGGAATATTTTTCTGCGGAAGTAATTCATGGTCGCATCCCACTGCGCCTGCGATGTATTTTCCGGCTTACCCCACAAAAAAAACCAGAATTCGCCGTCATTGCGCCAGATGGAAAACACCACCACCGTGCGGCTACCGCGGCGGTTGCTCACTTTAAGCAGCACACTCGGTGCCAGGCCGCGTCCGTAATCAACAAAGGCGCGTGCTTTGGGGTATTGGGTCGCCACCGCGGCGGGAAAAGTTTTCGCCAGATCGAGCAACATCTGCAGAACACCGTTGGCCGCTTCACGCATTGTCTCTGCCTGAATCTGCGTGTTGATGAAATCGAGTACCTTGCTCTTGTTCCATTTACTGCGCCGTTTCACCTGTTTGCCAGCGGTGTCGGTGAGCGCGGTCAGATAGAAATATTTTTCGTACTCACGCCGTTGCAGCCACTCTTTCATGAAAGCATTTTCCTGCAGCAGTTCGACCAGGTGGCGCAGTTTGTCTTCGCTTTCCTGGGTTTCACTGAGCAGGGTATGAAAATAGCGACCGCGGTCGCGCTCCTGTGTTTCTTGAACCTGCGCCAGGAGTTCGACCGGCTCTTCGGCGGTGGCGAGATAGTGGTAGATGGGCAGCGAGTATTGCTGCAGGATTATGAGAGCAAGCAGGTTCAGTTTTTCGTCCGCGTCGGATTGGCTTTGGATCTGCGTCAGCAGTTTGTAGATACCGAGGATGCGTTTGAGGGTACGCGGGTTGTCCATTTCCAGTGTGGCAACGATGGAGTTCAGGTTATCTATCTGCGTCTCGTCGAATTTTTCTTCGGCGAAGCAATGGTAAAGGTAGTGTTTGATTTCGCCTTCGGTGTAGAGAGGCATACGGAAAGGAATCTGGAAAATTTTGTCGAGGTACTGCTGGGCCTCTCGCGAATTTTCCTCAAAACCGAGTTTGACCTTGAGTCCCTTCTGGATCAGCGCGTAATCGCAGGAGATGAAAAAGATACAGCCGGGCACGTCGAGGAAATTTTTGATGGATTCGGTAATTTCGATAGCCTTGCCCGGCGGCACTAAATCGAGGTCGTCAATGAAAATGACTACCGCTTTTTTGTCACTCGCAGTCAGCACCTCTTCCACCGCATTGCAGAAATACTCTTTGAACTGGATGGCGTCAAAATTTTTCTTGCGGCACTCGCTCACATCTACGCCACGGCTTCGCAGCAACCCCATCGCCACAGATTCACCGAGCTGGATAACGTATTTGAGGCTTTCCTGCAACTGGGCGACGATGCTGTCTTTCTTGGCGCGCTCCGCACTCTTGATGATCTTGTCTGCGACACGGAAGATCAGCTCGCCGCCGATGTTCAGTTCGTTGGCAAATACCCATGAATTGAAGTCTACCAAAAGATAGCTCTCCCCCAGTTCCAGTTTGATGAGATTGAGGAGCGACGTTTTGCCGCTGCCCCAGTCGCCTTGGACGCCCAATGTAATGGGCGTTTCGTGCCTGGTCACAAAATCTTCCACGCATTGTGCCAGCGCCTTGGCATAATAATTTCTGCCGAACAGATCTTCTTCCCGTTTCTCGATCGGACGATCTACGCGCATACACTTGGCCTCCCAATTGCCTGTTTGTTACGGCGACTACCGCTCAACGAGCTTTTTTCACCACATCGCCAACCCGAATCACGCCAGATTGCACGACCTTGGCATTGATGCCGCGCAGGTGGAGCTGTTTACCGAGCGACGAGTTGGCAAACTGGAAGGCATCCGCCCCAAAACGTGCTGCGAACTTATAGCAAGGGGTGTGGGGTTGGTTAGTGATTTCAAGCACGGCCGAGCCGACAGACAAGCGTGTTGTCGGCGGCATATTCTCCTCGCTCAGGTCTATGTCAACAAAAAGCTGATCCCCAGCCAGTTGCCAGCGATCCCTGGTTTGCGCCAGCAGAGCGATGACGCGGGCGTTCATGATGTTGATCTGCATGTCGGGATGCGGCGACCCGTCCGCGGTGCGAGAACTGCGACGGCTTTTCCACATGTCCCCGACCAGGCCTTCGGCCAGCTCCAACTTCCCTTCGGTCAGGACTTCCCGCTGTTCCATCTGCGGGCGACACACAATCAATTCCAATATGCCCTCATCTTTGGGAGACTGGCGGATCATATCTAACCCAGCCTCCAGTTCAACCATCGTCAAATGTTTGATTTCAGCCATCGTTACCTCGCACTTGTTAGACTCACAGTATTTGCTTCTCCTGGGACAATCGCCTGACTGGCCGAAAGCCGATGGTTGACTCGCATTCAGTGCCTTCCATGCCGCCTCGCCGCGCAGAACGACACAATTCTGCCCAGAAATAGGAGCAAGCGCCACGAATGGCATAAATCGTAGGGGAATCGTCGTACCAGTTTTCGCACCACTCGCGCACATTGCCATGCATATCGTAGAGGCCAAACGCATTGGATTTCTTTTGCCCTACGGTATAAGTTTCTTCTGTCTCGCTGTCGTGCCACGCATATTCGTGCAGCAGCGATTCGTCATCCCCAAAAGAGTATCGCTGGCTACTGCCGGCCCGGCAGGCAAATTCCCACTCGGCTTCTGTCGGCAGCATCAGGTCTGTTTTTTTGCAGAATAACTGGCATTGGTCCCATGACACGGACTCTACTGGGTTGTCCTGGCCTTTAAATTTAGATGGGTTGTTACCCATCACTTTTTCCCATTGGGCTTGGCTACAGGGGTACTTGGCGATCAAGTAGGGCGATAACGTAACTTCGTGCTGGACTTCATTTTCCTGATGCCCTGCTTCGGTGGCAGGAGAACCCATGATGAACTTGCCGCCTGGAATATAAACAAACTGCATGCCTATTTCTTCGTAGCAAAATTCCAGGACAGTCCTGCTGATCTTGCCGCAATGATATGTTATCTCGCGCAGACAAATAAATTCTACCGGAATATGATCGAGTACTTTTTTTAAATCATGCCATTTTTGCAAAGGTATTTTTTGTGAAATTTTCTCCAGAGCCTTGCTCCTTCGATCTTCCAATACCCTGGCTTTTTCTTGCCTTAAGGTTTTTATCTTTAGCTCTTCGAGTTCGCTTTGCTGTTTTTTTGCCCACTCCTTTTTGCGTCGGATATAACTGAGCTTGAGTAAGTTTTCTTCTCTGTCTCGTTTGATGCCGAACCTGGCCTTTTCTTGCAGATAGCGGGTGCGTGCCTTCTCATAATCCTGCTTTTCCTGTTCTTCCCGGTGTACCAAATAGCGCAATTTCCCCGGCAGTTCGGCTTGTTGAGCAAACGTTTCCACTTTCTGGGCCAATGCCAAATATCGTGTTTCCACGTCTGCCGGCAGATCGCGGAAAAACAGTTTGTTTTGCAAAGCTTTTTCCACTTGCTTGATTGCCCCGTGTACCAGCAATTGTTCGGCTTCTTGCAGTAAACGGGAAATTTCCTGCAATTCTCTGAAACTTTTTAAACGCAGCGAAAGCTGCAAGTATTCTTCTTCCTGTTCAGCAGGTATTGTCGTTAAAAACTCTTGTCTGAGCAATAACCTTTCGGCCCCGCCCACCTCTCCTTTCTCCACCAGGCCAGCAGTATCTTTTAACAGCCATTTTAACGTGTCCCACAACCGTTGGAGTTTTTCTATTGCGTTTTCAAGCACTGTACTGCGGCCAAAAATACTCGACCCTGCCTTCCAAATTTTTAACGCCTCGGCAAACCTGCCGTTTTCTCTATGTTCCTGGCCGGCCTTTAAGGCGATATTTTCTACCGTTCCTTGATAGAGCGGCGTATGATACTCTGGAGCAATATGGCTCAACAGGGGAAGAGCATCTTCGTATCGCCCATCAGCGGCTAAGGCATTGACTTTTTGTAGATCAGGCAAGATGAGCTGATCGCAGATTTTGGCAAAAACTTCCTGCGTTTTCCCGTTTTTCAGATAAACTGGAAATTCTTTGTGATAGTAATCAAAGCTTTCATTCCAGTCTCCAGCCTGTATCAAGCTTTCCAGTTTTCTGAGTTGCACTTCACGTTCTTCCTGTTTTCTAATCGCCTCCTCTTTTTTGCATTGCAGCTCATGTGTTTCTTGTTTTCTGACCGCGTCTTCATGTCTGGATTTTTCTTCTTCATCCCGCTTTTTCTTGGCTTCCAGTTCCTCACTGGTTGGTTTGGGACAGCGGCTGGTACTGCGGAAATGGCTTTGCTGCGCTCTATAAAGATTGTTTATCTCTTTTTTCTTGGCTATGATTTCACTGTCATTGAGAAACAGGGGGAAATAGTTGAAATAGCCCAAAGCTTCGCCATATTCCTGTTTTTTTACGCACTCTTCCACTGTCACCAGCAGCGCGTACTTTTCTTTATGTTCCAGATGAATTTCACGGCGCTCTCGGCATTTTTGGCATACATCTTTCACATAGGAAGTCTTCTCTTGCCTTTCGCATACGCAGGGCATTAGCCACGACACCCCGCACTTGGCACAGACTACGGAACCAGGCCGCAACGTGCTCCGACATCGCATGTTAGGACATAGAAGAGGGTCAAACATTTTTATAGGATCGTTATCCGCAAGCTTTATTTCCGCTTTGGCACGCGCCAGAGCTGCTTCGATCTTCGTCAGCCATTCTTTCAAAGCCTGCTGCGCCTCTATAAAAACAGCCGTTGCCAGCCGTTTTTGCAGATCGAGGATCAGGCTATGCAGCTTTTTTTCTATGGTTTCCGAAATTCCCTCGACACTCAGTTGCATCAGGATGTCTCTGGTCTTCTCTAACACCTTTTCTATGCTCTCTGGCCGGTTCTCTTCTAGGGCTTGCCGAATAGCCTCCAATTGCGTACGCCGCGGCGGCTGTCTCTCCATCATTTCCAATATCAGATTATCCAGCCACGTTGGAATTTCTTTCTTGAGCGAACTGGGCACGGGAGCAAAGGCATGGGTGTGTGCATGCCCATAAGCAAGTGCGCTAGATTCATAAAAAGGAAGTACGCCAGTGAACATTTCAAATAACGTGATACCCAGACAGTAAACATCCGTAGCGGGCGAAATATTGGCCAAACTTTTATCAAATTGCTCAGGACTCATATACTGCGGCGTTCCTATCAATTGGCCAGTCTCGGTCATGGTAGCCCGGCCATGCAGGCAACTCTCTGCTTCCAGATTTTTGGCAATACCAAAATCTATCAACTTCAAGATATTGCCAACCACCATGAAATTGGACGGCTTGATATCACGGTGTATCAGTTTTTGTGCATGGATGGCTTGCAAAGCATGAATCGCCTGCAAAATCAGCGTGATATAATCTTCAAGGTTGTCGCCGCAGAAGGGATTTTCATGAAACCATTTCTTGAGTGTGATGTTACCTAAATCTTCCATCTCCAGGTAATATTCATCTTCGATCAAGAAGCCGCCGTAGTCACTTACGCGGACGATATTGGGATGGCCGATCTGAGAAGCCAGGAAGCCTTCCAGCAAGAATCGCTGGATGTATTTCCCATCTTCTGTCCTTTTGTGTTTGAGTATCTTGATCACGACTGTCTTGTCGGCGGGGGTACCGATGCGGTGGGCACGATACAAGATACCTTGCCCGCTCTTATCGCTAATTTTTACATAGCTGTCGTACAGGTTGTTGATGCTACCATAATTGCTGAGGCGATGGCGCAGGTTCTGGCTGATATACTGCGAATGAACGCCGGTGTCCAGTGATTCACCCAACTTCCCCACTTCGGCAGCGAGGATGCGCTTGGCAAGGGTGTGGAAATATTCCTCTCGCTGTCTCACTTTGTTGGCAAATTGCGTGAGCTGGGTTTGCACCTCAGGCGACGCCAACCACAGTTCACAAAAATTGAGAGAAAAATTATTTTGTTTCCACAGTTTGAGGAGCGGGCTAAAATCTTCATACATGAGTTGCACCAGGGTGTTGACACGTCCAGCCACCTCTTGCCCAAGGTTTAACAAAATATTTTCGTCGAGCATCTCATAAGCAGGCCCTAAACTGGGCACCTGGCGCAACCCTTCCTTGGTAAGCCGCAAGAGAATTTGTTTGGCAGCAGGGTCCTCTTGCTGGAACTCGGCAAATCCTTGATGCCTCGATTGTACAGGAGTCGGCCCAGTCGCCGGTATGGCACCTGTGGTAGACCCACCATTATGGCCTCTCGTTGTTTCGAAGCCGACATGGGAGACGCCCGACTGTGTAAGTTTCTTGGCACGTATCAGTGCCATATCGAGTTTGTGCAACAAAGCTCTGGCCTTATCCTGAAGGGAATTAGGCTCTTTTGCTATTTGTTGTTCCAGCTCACTCGCTACAGCGCCTAATTTTTTTTCTAACTCCGCGGACATATCCTGAATGCCAAGCTCCATGAGCAAATCTTTGGCCTGCTCCATCAGCTCGTCCAATGTCTTGGGGCGATTGTCGCTGATTATCTTCTCCACCATGTTCAAAGCCAGACGCTCTTTGGCACGCTTTGCCAGCATCTTGACAATCATAGTGTCAAGCCACGCAGGTATTGTGCCATTACGCGAGATGGGCTGCGGTAGCGGTTTTTTGGTGTGAGCATAAATATAGCCGAGGGGGCTGGCTTCCTTGAACGGTGTAGCGCCGGTGAATATTTCAAAAAAGGTAATGCCAAGGGAATAGACATCGGTAGGGAAAGAGACCTGCCCAAAGCTCTTGTCGAACTGTTCTGGACTCATATAGTCGGGCGTGCCAATCACCTGCCCTGTTTTTGTTAAAGTCGCGCCGACACGTAGATTTTCTTCGGTTTCCAGACTCTTGGCTATGCCAAAATCAATCAGTTTGAGTACGTCGCCGACGATCATGAAATTGGCTGGTTTGATGTCGCGGTGTACGATATTTTGCGTATGCAGGACTTGCAGTGCCTTGACAGCCTGGAGTGTCCACGACAGATAGGTGGGAAAAAGTTCTTCACGCAGCGGATTTTCGCGGTACCATTTGTTGAGCGTGAGAGTTCCCAGGTCTTCCATCTCGATGTAGTATTCATCTTCGGCGATAAATCCGCCGTAATCGCTCACGTGAACGATGTTTGGATGGCTGATTTGCGAGGCAATGAATCCTTCTACCAGAAAACGCTGGATAGTCTTGGCATCTCCAGCGTCCCTCGGTTTCAATATTTTGACCACGACGGTCTTATCCGCAGGCGTTCCTATCCGATGCGCACGATACAAAATACCCTGTCCGCTTTTTTCACCGATCCGTGTCGCATTGTCGTATAAATCGCTGATAGCACCCTGCTGGCTCAGACGGTGGCGGAGGCTCTGGCAAATTTGCTGCGTGCTACCGGTGTTGATGGCCTCACCCAGTTTGCCTACTTCGGACGCGAGCATCCGTTCTGCCAGTGTGCGAAAATATGCCTCCTGTTGCCGTATACTCTCGGCAAATTTTTGCAGATGAGACTGAATTGTGCTGGAGACTAAACGTGTTTCCAACATTTCGGGAGATATGTCCTCTCGTTCGAGTTCTTTGGCGAGAGGTTCGAGCTTCTCAAACATAATCTGCATTAAGGCATTGACTCGTTCTTCCTCCTCTTCGGCGACATTTAGCAAGACCAACTCATCTAACATTTCACAAGTTTTACCTAAACTGGGAACCAACCGCAATCCCTCCCGAGCAAGTCGGAACAGGATTTCTTTGACAGCCATACTCTCTTGTTCTAAATCCGATAACCACTTCATAAGTAGAATACCATGATAAGATGTTGCTTGATTATAACGGATTACACTACGTTGTATTTATTGTTTCGTAACGCTGGGATAATTATTTTTTCCAAAAAGCCTTACCTACCTATCACTTATCACCGCCGCGTACACACAGGTGTCTTCCTCACCTTGAGCTATTTTCTCTGTATCACGGTGAGCGTAATGTCGTCATGCTGTTCCTGATCGCCCATGAATTCTTTAAGCTCGACGATCAGGCTTTGCACCATTTCTTGCGGCGCTTTGCCGGCATGTTTGCGAATCATTTCGAGAAATCCGTTCAGTTCGAGCATTTGCCCGGATTTGGGCAGACATTCAGTAACGCCGTCGGTGTAGAAAATTACCTCATCACCTGGTTGCAAACTGAGCTCTTTTTCTTCCAGATACTCTTTGATATCGTCCTTGACGCCCAGTACCACGCCGCCAGCCGGAATCACTTCCAGATTTTTATCTTTGGCACGGCAGATGATGAGGTTTTCATGGCCGGCGCCGGTGTAGACGAACTTGCTGTTTTTGCTGTCCCAATGGGCCAGCAAGAGCGACATGAAAATGAACGGCTCGGTGTTGTCCTTGAGCAGACGATTGGTAGCGAGGAGTGTCTCTTTGGTCGAGGCCTTGTTGTCGCGCAGGAAGTGGTGCAGGATGAGGCGTGCCATCACCATGACGAGCCCTGCCGGTATGCCCTTGCCTGACACGTCGCCGATGACGAGCGAGAGCCCTTCATTGTCGGCATCCACGATGAAATCGTAGTAATCGCCACCCACTTCGCGCGCCGGCATCATCTTCCCGTACACTTCAAGCCCGGCTACCTCTGGCAAAGTTTTGGGTAGTAAGCCGGCCTGGATGCGTGCAGCGATGTTGAGTTCCTGCTCCATACGCTGTTTTTCGGTCAGCTCTTCGTAGAGGAAAGCGTTTTCGATGGCAATGGCTGCCTGGCTGGAAAAGGCGACCAGAAAATCCATGTCGCGTTCGGTAAATAACCCCGAAACGAAGCGGTTGTCAACATACACGGCGCCGATCACGCGGTCGCGTAACTTGAAAGGCACGCACAGAATCGAGCGCAGTTTGAGATCCATGATGGACTGCGACTGGAATCTGCCATCGGCCTGGGCATCTGACGTAAGCACCGGCTCGCCGGTGCGAATCACTTTTTTCACTACACTGCGCGACAGATTGGATTCTTCGTGCGACACCTCCTCCTTCTCTATATTGCGTGCCGCTTTGACAGTAAAACCTTCCTTGTCTTCGCTCGTCAGTACGATAAATCCACGTTCGGCACGCAGTTCTTGTACCACCATATCCATAATGATCTTGAGCAGTTTCTCAAGATCGAGTACGGAATTGATGGTGTTGGAGATTTTTTGCAAAGTGAGGAGGCTTTCCCGTTCTGCCTTGAGTTCCTCAACCTGGGTCAACAACCCGTTATTTTGCGTCTGCAGTTCATCGAGACGCTTGTTCAGGCTGCCGTTGACCTCGGCAATTCTTTTTTCGATTTCGGCTAAGACGCTCTCACGGTCCATCTCATTCCCTATTTCATCTAAAACTTTCTTCTTAAGAGCTTCCACTTGCTGCGCGCTGTCGCGGCCAAAATCACTGATTTCCCGGCCAAATTCACGCAGCTTGACCACCAGATCCCGTTTATACACAATGTCGCTCTTTTGCCGTTCACACTCTTTGATGAGGTGAACTGTTTTATTCATTGCCGCCTGTAGCCCAGCCTTGCGGTAAATTTCACGCGCTTTTTCCAGCTGGTGTACCGCTACTTTGATGAACCCATAGTCACCGCGGCGTTCAAATTCAAGCAGTGCTTTGCCGTATTCATAATAAGTGCGGGCAAGATCGAGGGCACTCGCCATTTCCTCGAGAAAGACGATGGCACATACGAAATGCTCGATAGCCTCTTTGTTCAGGTGGCTGTTTGCGCAAAAGAGCGCATACTGGGTATGGATGCGGCCTAACAGAATACGATCGTCGTATTTTTTTGCTAGTTTGAGTGCTCTGTTGAGTGTCTTGTTGGCATTTTCCATATCACCATTTTTTTGCATGACAGCCGCCATGCCGGCATAGATATCTGCCACCTTCCATTTGACATGGACGGCACGCAGCGTCTGTTCGCCACTGGTAAAAGCCTTGAGCGCCTCCTGATATTCCCCCTGGTCGGTGTATACCTTGCCCATGTTGAGGAAACATTCTCCTACCGCGCTGATGGCTTGTAATTTCTGAAAAATCGCCATGCTGCGCACCAGGCAGTCAATGGCATCGTGGTTTTTTTCATACAAATTGAGGGCATGCCCCAGGTACATGCCGGCATAACCTTCGGCCTGTTTCATCTGGAAATCTTGCGCTGTTTCCAGGTTTTCGCGATAAATTTCCATGGCACGGTTGAGGTCGCCGTCCTGTTCGAACAAGAGGCCAAGGCCGATTTCTACCATGACACGCATTTCGCGGTCGCCGGTGAGATGGCAGAAATAAAGCGCGTCTTCGAGATATTTGTAGGCTTCTTTGGTCTGCCCGCGTTGTAAATAGAGCCGTGCCATACCGTGCGCCACCTGAGCCTTGAGGTACTGGTCGCCGGTGGTATGGCTGAGATTGATGCCACGCCGGTAGTAACTCATGGCATTCTCCCAGTGGCCACGCATGAAATGAATTTCGGCACAGAAACGATAGATGGACGCCTGCAAATCTTTTCTGTCTTCACGCTTGACTTGACTTAACGCTTCGCGCAGCAGTTTATCCGCCTCATCATAAGAGCCCATGGCAATGTGCACGGAGGCTGCCAGCGTCAGCTCCTGGGCAATAGATTGGCTATGAGCACGCAGGCTGTCGAGCAGAATCTGAAAATGTTGGAGCGCATCGCTGAACTGCCCCTTGTTGAAGTAGACGGTACCGATGCCTTTGTGCAATTCGTCCGCACTCTGTTGTAGCTCTTGTGCCATATCGAGGCCACGCTGATAATATTTAAGAGCCATGTCATGCTGTCCGGCCCGCGAATGGATATGTCCGAGCTTGTGCAAAATTTCCACGACTTGTATGTCGCCCGTTTCGCGCTGTGTGCAAATTTCGAGTGCCTGCTGGTAGTACTGGATAGCGCTGGTATAGTTGTAATGGCGTTCGGCGATCTGGCCGGCCGAAACCAGATAATAGGCCGCCTTGCGGTACTGACGCGCCTGGTAGTAATGGCGTGCCATATCTTCGATGTGATCTTCGGCACTCGGCAGGGATTCGAGTACTTTGGCTACTTCCTCGTGCAGCTTACTGCGAGTTTTCGCCAACATTTTCTCGTAAATCAACTCTGCCAGGCGCAGCGAACCGATGGCAGTGTAGGTCTGAATGCCTTCCTGCATTTCCGAAATAAATCCCTGTTTCTGTAAAGGAGCGAGCAGTTCCATCAAGGTAGCGTCCGACAGTCCGCATATTTTTTCTAGAATGAAGCGCGGAAAGCGGTGGGCGATCACCGCTGCGATCTGCAAAATAAGGGCGCTTTCGAGGTCGAGCTGCTCATATTTTTCGATCAGTGAGTCTTCGAGCAAACTGGGGCGTCTGATTTTGCGCACGTCATCAACGGCTACGAACCAGACGCCGCCCTGGCGATATACCAGTCCGTCATCTGCCATGTTCTTCATCGTTTCTTCGGCCAGCAAGGGAACGCCACGGCTCACTTCGTATACCTTGTTGAGTACTTCACCGTCCAGTTTTTCCTGCGCTACCATGGAACCGAGCATCGGCGACACTTCTTCACACGCCAAAGGCTTCAGTTCAATCTCTTCGCAGATTTTCTTGAGCTTGAGGCGCGGCAAAATTTTCTGGAAAATGCTTTCGCCCGTCTGCAAACTCGGCTGGTAGGTGCCGCACAAGAACACCGAATGCTCCTGTGCTTCTTGTACCAAATCCAACAACAGATAGCAACTGTCCTGATCGAGCCAGTGCAGGTCGTCAATGAAAATGCCGAGCGGGTGTTTTTTGCTCACTTCGATAAAAAACTGGCACAACTGGTGACGCAACGTATCGTCGCCGATACTTGCGTGCGGAACAATACTGCGCATGTAATTTTTGTGTCCGAGAGCCGGAGAGAACGGAAGCAAAATCGGCCCCCAGCGGGAAGCAAGTTCGTTCAGATAAGCTTCCTGGGCCGTTTCCAGGATGCGGAAAACTTCATAAATCATCTGGCTGAATGTGTTGAAAGACGCCATGCTGCTGCTACAGGTAATTTCCAGAAAAATCACGTCTTCGCTGCGGTTTTGCCCCATAAATTCACGGATGAGCCGTGTTTTACCTATGCCCTCTTCGCCACGAATGAGTACGAAGTAGCCGCGCCCTTTCATTGCTTTTTTGCAGATGGTAGAAATGCGGTTCAGTTCTGCTTCACGCCCGACGAATTTTGGCGGATACAAAAATTTGCGGCCACGATCCACCTTGATTTTCAGAATTTCCGAGCGCCCAGCCAGCTTCATCATGGCACTCATGAGTTCTTCCGCCGATTGAAAGCGTTTGGCCGGCGACTTGGCGATCAACTTCATGATGATGGTTTCAAAGCCTGGCGTGATTTTGGCATTGAACTCACTCGGCAGCGGCGGCGTCATTTCTACCTGGCGCAGCACTGTGGTGAGAATGTCGGAGCTTTGGAACGGCAGTCGTTGCGTCACCAGCTCGTACAGAATGATGCCGAGCGAATAGAGATCGGCGCGCGGGTCAATCTCAAAGCCTTTGATGACCTCCGGTGCCATGTAGTTGAGTGTGCCGACGATCTCGGTATGGCCAGAGGAAATCAGATTGGCTACGTCAGAACCGATGGCAAAGCCAAAATCCAAAATTTTCACCACACGATTGGGCGTAATTTTGATGTTTTCCGGTTTGAGATCACGATGAATGACGCCCTGGCGATGGATGTATTCCAGCACACGAGTAATGTCTATACCGATGTCAAAAATTTGGGCAATGTCATCCCCTTTGTATTTGGAAAGCGGAACGCCATCAACGTACTCCATGACGAAATAACCGTCACCTGCTTCGTACACTTTCACCACACCAGGATGGTTGAGGGTTTTGATGGCGGCAAATTCGCGGTCGAACAGAATTTTTTCTCGATCCAAATATGGATGCTGTGAAAGAATCTTGATCGCCACATCGCATTCATTTTTTCCGTCGCGTGCCAGATACACCTTACCTACACGTCCGCCGCCCAAAAGTTTCTTGAGTTGGTAACGGGAATCTAAGACTTCGCCAATGCGTATATCTTCGGACATAGAGACCGATACCTTTACACTTTTTAAACAAATCGCCAAAAACCAGTTCTATAAAAACTTTTTTTATTATACAACAAAGAGAAGAAGATACAACAAAAAAGAGCCTTTGTCAAGCCTTTGTCCACACGGACGGACTTTTGTGTACGGGTGGCCTAAGCGACTTGCGACCGCCCAAAAGTTGTCTCGCCATAAAGTAAACTCTATCTGAGATTTGTCAGATGGAGGAGACTTATGGCGCAGCTTTGTACGGCAACCCTGGGCACATACCGCCGGCGCAATTCCCAAGCCACGCCTCTCTACAAGGTAGTGCATC
>JAGVGO010000183.1 GCA_020057085.1 Planctomycetota bacterium
CCATGTCCAAGTGGAATCACGCGACGTATGATCTCGCTTAGCCCCGTATCTATTGTTTCGTAACGCTGGGACAATTATTTTTTTCCAAAAGCCTAAGTCAAACACTCAAAATAATCGAGAACCACCGATCCCCAAGAACCTTTAGATTTAGCCCTTATAAAGGGCTTTTTGATAGGCTCGCAACTTGAATTTCCTGCTCAAATAGCTTTGCTTCCTTAGTTCTCAAAGTTGCCAGTTGCTTTTGAAGCCAGCGGTATAAATCCGAACTAACTACCTGCTCCTTTTCAGCCTGAGTTTTCCATAAAGCTCTCAAACGACCTTGGGGGCTAAAGAATAAATTAGAAAACTTTACTGCGCCTATTCCTGCTTTTAAAGCGTGCTTAGCCTCTTCGTAAATAACTTTCTCTTTTTCAGTTAATTTAAGTTCCATAAATTTCTCCTAGATAAAATAAACATCCACTTGTGATGTCACCTCCAAATATAATGCCTCCTGAGTAGTCTTTGCTTTGAAGTCCGCAAGTATCTTTTTCAATTTCTCAAGCTGATCTGTCTCTAAGACTACCTGATATACAGCACTGGTATCTATAGATCGCTGGCCGCTCTCCATTTTCCATGCGCCTTTAAAATACCCGACAAAAGTCCAGCCATTAAAGGCAAAATAGCAAGCATCTTCTACCATTGCAACCTCAGCAGCCAAGCTGTGGCCATCATTATCCACGATTGGCAAATAAAATGTCGCCTTCAATATTGACAATCTAGTGTTCTCCCCGTAAATTTTACAGCATCAAGAGCGTACTTTTCCAATGGTCTAACTCATATACCCAAAATACCTGAGTACGCCCGACACAACCATTCCCAGAACACCCAAAGCGCCGCCAACCCCAATCACTATCAAATAAGGCATCCGCTTGAACACCTCGTCCTGGTTGTCGGCATTTCTCCATACAGAGACAAAGATGACCGCTTCGCTTACCAAGCATAACACCAAAAGCACCACCGAACCTAGAAAAATCTTGAGAAACATATTCTTCCTCCTTGCCTATCGCACAAAAAACAGCGTCTCTCTTGCTCTGGTTAAAGCCACATATTTCAGATTCATCTCTTGCTCTTTTTGCCATGATTTTTGACCGCGCCAGTATAAAGGAAGCTCCTGCGGATTGATGATAAACACCTGATTGGCCTCCAGTCCCTTGGCCTTGTGAACTGTGCTCAGACGAATGCGATTTGCAGAAGCTTCCTGCTCATCCTCGTCGCTGAAAAGATTGCGAATTTTGTTGCAAAAATCTTCGATATTTTGCGCATGCCATTCCTCGTAACAGGCCTCGATAGCCTCTTTTCTGTCTTTCCACTCCTCAAGTATATCTTCTTCCACCTCTTTTTTGCGCAGGCGTCCAAGTTTGTTCTCAATGTACTCATCCAGCGCCTCTAAAAACTTGCTCCAGGTAAAGCCTCGCCTCTTGGCCACCGCCTGCACAATCGTGGTAAGCTGGCTGGAAATATCACGGCCAATGATCGTTGCCGGTTTGCGTTTTTTGATGAAAGTGATGCAAAGCCGGACGAGCGGAGCCTTCTTGCGCGAGAGAATCATGTCGCCAGGAACCGCCTCTTTGAGCATCTGTGCCTGATTGCTTTCCTTGACCTGCCCGTCTGGCGCTTCTGGCAAAGCTTCTATCTCAGGCACAATCTCTTGCGCCAGTTTGACAATATTTTTCGGGCAACGCCGCGTAAAGCTGAGGGGAAACACTTGCGCCTTTGTGCGTTCGATAGTGTTCTGGAAACTTTCGGCATCCGCTCCTGAAAAACCATAAATGGCCTGGTGGCGATCTCCCACAAAAATCATCTTGCCGTTGCTGTCTCTGAATTTCAAAATAAGCTCCAGTTGCGCTCTGGATAAATCCTGGCATTCGTCCACCATGATCCACTTGAGCTTCTTCCGTGGCGTCAACTTCCAGACATGCGGCAGCCAGATCATATCCACGAAATCCACCATGTAAATCAGCTCGCTTGGCCCCTCTTTGGCTTGTACCTCGACGCCATTTTTCGCCGTCTTCTCTCCCCATTCTAAGACTCTGGGGATGGAATCAAACAAAAACTGCTTTAATCTTGGGTCATACTGGCAGGTGTCCAACTGGTAATGTTCAGCCAGTTCAGAAATTGTTTGCTCGTCATTGGGATCGGTTAAACTGAGCCTTACGAACTTCACCAGTTGCGTCAGCGCATCCGACATGTCGAAAGCCTTGTCCTGGTAAGGGAAACATAGCTCGCCAATGAGATAATCGTACTTCTTCTTATCCAGCTTGATTTTCCGCTCATCTTTTTCCACTACTTCCTTGACCAATTCCAAGCCCAGAGAATAGGTTGTCCTGATTTCGGTCCTTGGCCGCTTATCTTTTCTGTCCAGTTCGTCTTTGAACGACCTGCTGAAAGCCGCAATCAGCACCTCATGGGGAATATATTGGGTAAGCCAGCGCAAGGTAGAAGTTTTGCCCGCTCCGGCCACAGCTTCGATGACAAGATCGTCGTTGCCGTTTAAAACATTTGCCAGGATCGCCAGATGTTGAGAGTTTATTTTAAAGCTCTGCAAATCAGGTATCACATAAACTTTTGGTGGAATATCTTCTGGCGACACCGCATCATTTGGTGAAGGCAACACTTCAGGAAGATTTGTCGCCTCGTATTCAGCGGCGGCCGTTTCCTGGATAAATGGGTGAGGCTGCGGGATTGGGATGGCAGAAGCCTTTTCCTGACCGACAAGAGAATGCGCGATAGCCGATCGCTCTTCAGGCGTAAAATGATGCAGCAAAGTATGGATGATGACTTCCAGGCTAAAATTTTTCCGTAATGTTTCGACAAGATCATCAGGGTCAATGGAAATCGTCGTTGTTAGCCTGCGAGACTCAACTAAAGATAAGGCATCTTCCAAGGACATTCTTTCGCCCAACACTTTACTGTACAAATCGGGCGCTTCTTTACGAAGTTTTTGGATCCCTTTGAGACGATTGGTAGAAAAATTTTGCCTTTTTCCGGACATAGGGTTCCTCATCAAACAGCAAGAAAGAATAATGTATTGTGTTATGTGGTTTATTTTTCCAGCCACTGAAGGCTTATTGTAACACCACGTAACGGATAGCGCAAGTATCTTTTATCTCAGCCAATTTCCTGCTTGCCGTTTGACAAGATGGAGTTCATTCGCCTCTGTCTGGCTTTGCCGGTGTTTATTAGATGTGTAAATACCTGCTGCCGGAAATTTTCTTGCATTTACCCGTGCCTTGGGCTATCATCGAAGTGACAAACAACATACTTCTGCAAGGAGTGTCAGGCTTTGCAGAAATCGGGATTTCCGGTATCCGGACCACATCGCTCAGGCACGCTCTGAGCAGGTTTGGCGTCGTGTTTACTTTACAAGGAGAGAATATGGATCCGAGTTTGGCAATTTCCCTCGTCAGCACTTTCATTGCCGTAATTTCTGCCTACATCGCCCAGTACAAAAAGGGCAAACTGGTGGCTCCCAAGATCAGAGCCTACCGCATGGAGCCGCTCAATTTTCACAGCGGAGAAGAAAGTTATCGCGCCGTCCGTTTTTATCTCATGCTCACTGCCATCAATACCGGAGCACGTACCCAGGCCATCACAGACCTGCGCGTGCGGGTCAAGGGAGTAGAGGGCAAACAAGACCTGATTCTGGAATGGGAAAACGAATTTCCTTGCCTTACCAGTCGCTTCGCCGATGGCCAGTTTGCCAACCAGGCCACCTTGTCGCCATATTCGAGCATCAACCGAGTCTACAGCTTTACCAATCTATTTGAACCTGCCCAGGGCAAACTGGTGTCGGCCATGGAAGCGGCATGCAAATCGGATGAGAAAAAAACTTACCCCGCCTATCTGGAAATGCGCGATGTAGATGACGCATGGCAAGTGTTGCGCAAGTTTGCCTTCCGCCATCATGGCGTCCAGAATATGGAAACCAATTTCGAGAAGATCAACAATATCTGATTTGGACTTGGCAAGCTCATGCGCCGCAGGCGCAAAAGTTTTATAGTCCCGTGCAAGGCACGGGGAAGTATAGCCCCGTGCAAGGCACGGGGAAGCAAGGGAACAAGGAGGCAGCCCATGAGTCCGGCAAAAAGAAGTGGATTACCTATTGCCAAGCAATTCAGCCATTTGTGCCAGGAATGTCCCGGCGAATGTTATTTGGGAGTGCATAAAGGCCGATGGAGTCCGCCAACCGACATTTACGAAGTGGAAGATGGGCTTGCCATCATTATGGACATTGCCGGTATCAAAAAAGAAGAAATGCAGATTATGGTAAAAGGCCAGGTCATTTTTATCTCCGGCATGCGCAAAGAGCCGACTCTGGCAAAAAAATATATCCATCAATTGGAGATAGATTTTGGCCGGTTTGAGCGCAATTTTTTACTACCGCAGGATATTGATGCAGAAAAAATGGAAGCCCGTTACGAAGATGGCTTTCTCTCTCTGTGGTTACCGAGGAAACAGGCGGGGAATCGTATTCTCATCACGTTAGGGTAAAGGAGCAAAGCATGGCAGACCCATTATCTCTGGAGCACGAGCTCGCCGAACTCGGTAAGATCGCTATCCCGGAACGGCTATCCATCCTGCCTATCAGTGGCTTTGTGCTGTTTCCGCACGTCGTAGCGCCTATTTCTGTAAGCAGTGACATCTATGTGCAGATGGTGAACGAAGTGGTGGTCAAAGACCGTATGCTGGCTCTGGTATTGAGAAAACCATCCGATAACGACGCTGATGAATTGCACGGCGTCGGCACCGTAGGTCGTATTCTGAAGTTCATGAAGTTGCCCAACGGTGTCAGTTTTATCTGCCAGGGAATAACCCGCATTAAAATTGACAGGATAGTGCAGAAAGAGCCGTACATGGTGGCCGAAGTACAAAAACTGAGCGAGGTCGCTGAAAAATCGGAAGACGTAGATGCTCTTGCCGCCAGTGTCCGCAATATGTTTCTGCATTTTATCGAAGTTTTTCCACAGATCCCTGAAC
The DNA here is from genome assembly GCA_020057085.1 of Planctomycetota bacterium. Lineage (GTDB taxonomy): Bacteria > Planctomycetota > Uabimicrobiia > Uabimicrobiales > JABWCH01 > JAGVGO01. Next base: position 5,017 of record JAGVGO010000183.1, read on the forward strand.
AAGCAGGCGCCGTGTCGCTCAACATCGAAAGCCCGTCACGTTTGTGCGACTTCATTATGGCCAATGCACCTGCCGACGCACTGAAGCAGCAGGAGATGCTGGAAGAACTCAATGTCCGCGAACGGCTCAAGAAATTGTCGAAAATCTTGCAAAGCGAGACGCAAAAAGTGGAATTGAGCAACAAGATACAGTCAGAAATAGCCCAGGAGATGGGGGATCAGCAGCGTAAGATCATGTTGCGTGAGCAGCTCAAAAAAATACAGGCGGAATTGGGCGAAAAGGATGATAAAACGACAGAGATGGACAACCTCCGCGCTAAAATCAGCGCCGCAAAAATGACCGCGGAAGCGGAGAAAATCGCCAACAAAGAACTGGATCGGTTAGGCATGATGTCGCCGGCAGCGCCCGAATATTCTGTGTCGCGGACTTATCTTGATTGGCTCACCGATTTGCCGTGGAGCAAATCCAGCCAGGACAATCTCGATATTCAGCATGCCGCAAAGATACTCGACGAAGACCACTACGACTTGCAAAAAGTAAAAAAACGTATCATCGAATATCTGGCGGTACGCAAACTGAAAAAAGACATGAAAGGTCCGATTCTCTGCTTTGTCGGTCCACCGGGCGTCGGTAAGACCTCGCTCGGACGTTCGATCGCCCGCTCCATGGGCCGGGAATTCATCCGCATATCGCTGGGCGGCGTGCGTGACGAGGCGGAAATCCGAGGCCATCGTCGTACCTATGTGGCAGCGTTACCCGGACGTATTGTCCAGAATCTCCGCAAAGCAGGCAAAAACAATCCGGTGTTCATGCTCGACGAAATTGACAAACTCGGCACCGATTTCCGTGGTGACCCCTCGTCGGCGCTGCTCGAGGTTCTGGACCCCGAACAGAACAACAGCTTCTCCGATCATTACTTGGAGGTGGTCTTCGATCTGTCCAAAGTGTTTTTCATTGCCACTGCCAATATCCTCGACACCGTTCCGCCGGCATTGCGCGACCGCCTCGAGGTGCTGGAGATACCAGGTTACACCGAGGAGGAAAAACAATACATTGCGCGTAATTATATTGTTCCCAGACAGCTCAGGGAGCACGGGCTTACCCCAGAAAACCTAAGTATCAGCGATAATGCCGTGTGCCAGATCATACGCAATTACACGCGCGAATCGGGTGTACGTAACATGGAACGGGAGATTGCCAATATCTGCCGCGGTGTGGCACGCCAGGTGGCTGAGGGTTCACTGACAAGCACGGCGGTGGTGGAAAAAGATGTCGTCACTTATTTGGGAAGGGCACGATTTTTTTCCGAAATTGCCGAAAGAATTTCCACGGCGGGCATTGCTACCGGTCTGGCCTGGACGCCGGCGGGCGGAGATATCTTGTTTATCGAAGCAACCCGCATGAAAGGCACCAAAGGGCTGATCCTCACCGGACAACTGGGCGACGTGATGAAAGAATCTGCCCAGGCGGGGTTGAGCTACGTGCGTTCCAAGGCGGAAACGTTCGGTCTTGCCGATGATTTCTATGAAAAAACCGACATCCATCTGCATGTGCCTGCCGGAGCCATTCCAAAGGATGGGCCGTCGGCGGGAGTCACCATGGTGTGTGCACTCATCTCTATGCTCACCGGACACCTGGTACGCTCGGACGTAGCCATGACAGGTGAAATCACTCTGCGCGGCAAAGTGTTGCCGGTAGGCGGCATCAAGGAAAAAGTGCTGGCGGCCAAACGCGCCGGCATCAACACGGTTATCTTGCCGCATTTAAACGAGAAGGACCTCGACGAAACGCCGGAGACAGCAAAGAAAGACATGCAATTCATCTTCGCTGACCGTATTGACGACGTCATCCATGCCGCTTTTCTCAATGCACCTGGCAGGCCAGACGGATATATCGCAGCACCGAGGTAATGTTTCATAAAAGAAAGGATTAAATTTTCCATGTTCACCAAACTAGCCTGTCTCATTGCCACCATTGTCCTCATCGTCGGCTGTTCTTCCAAGCCTGAACCCAAAGAAAAAGCCGATCTCGAAGCCATCAAAGAAAACCGCCAGGGGCTTGACTATCAGGAGCAACGCGCCGATATTTTTCACGAAATCGATACCACCTTGCAGGCGTGGCATCTGGCACAGAGCCAACGTGACCATGCTTACGCCAGCGCCCTGGAACAGAATCTCTATGAACTTGCCTGCGGCCATTTCAGCAAATTGGTCGAGGCTCTGACAGGGAGCGATTCCTTTGCCCGCACAGTAGCGGCCGCAGCCATCGGTTTTAGTGAAGATATACGCGCCATTCCGTATCTGTTGAAAGCACTGCAGACAAGCGATGTTGCCATACGCAAATATGCCGCTTTCAGCCTGGGGCATATCGGCTCCAACCAAACCCAGATGGCATTGTTATACCAGGTGCTGGCCCAGGATGCCAATGACGAAGTGCGTAGTATGGTAGCATTTGCCATTTCGCGCATCGTGACCAGGGAGAAGGATGAAGGAGCGCTGCCCCATTTACTCAAAGCGGTTACGGACAGAGCATCGCAAGTACGCGCGCATGCCGTGATTGCCCTGGGTAAGGTTGGACACCAGGAAGGGGCGCACGCTATCATTGCCTCGACATTACAAGATCCAGAAGATAGCGTACGTTTCAATTCGGTGTGGGCTCTCAGACAAATAGGCGGCAAAGAAGTGGTGGCCCCGCTCATCAAAACTTTGCGTGACCGTTCACCAGCCGTACAACAGGCTGCTCATATGGCGCTTACCCAGGTAACTCGCAAAGATTTTGGAAATGACGCCAAGAAATGGGAAGAATGGGCCGGTATTGCCCAATAGCACAAAAATCCCCATCCGCACGGGGCGCCAATTTTTTCATACAGCGATGAAACTCCTGGGAACGCCGAGCCCCAGCTCGGCAAATTTTCATGTTTCAGACAAGCGATTTTAACTTTGATCGGCAAGGATTATGGGTAAAATATCCCGCGAGGAGTTGTTGTTCACCCAGTTGGTCATTCGCACTGGCTTGCTCACACTCGAACAATATCAGGAAGTACTCGAAGCACGTGGCAAAATTATGCAATCTACAGGTACGTTCAAATCGGTGGACGAAATCATAGTCGAAAAGAAGTATATCGAACAGAAAGTGGTGAACAATATCCGGCAGAAAGTGGGGCTTAAACCTGCAACAACCATCTCTACTACGCCAGCCTCAACGACAACTCCCAACGAACGGACAACTTTTTCACCCGATTCGCCCTGGCAAGGAGACATCCTCGATAATCCACCGGCGCCCGAAGGCTATCGGCTGGCCGAAAAACTCGGAGAAGGTTCGATGGGCGTAGTGTTCAAAGGTTATGCTTTACAGAACAACCAGGCCGTGGCTATCAAATTCCTGGATCCCCGCTACAACAAGAGTGTCGAATGGGTGCGCCGGTTCCGACGCGAAGCCGAAGCAGTCAAGCGTTTACAACATCCGCACATTGTCAATGCCCTTACTTCCGGCGAATACAAGGGCGTTTACTACCTGGTGATGGAATATGTGCCAGGCGAATCTCTCTATCGCATTCTCGAACGGGAAAAAAAATTGTCGCCCGAACGCGCACTCAATATCTTGAAACAGATTGCTTCTGCTTTGCAAGAAGCGCACAAACACGGCATTATCCATCGCGATATTAAGCCAGAAAACATTCTGGTGGCACCCGGCGACAACTCCAAACTGTGTGATTTCGGGCTGGTACGCAATACCGAGAGCGATACGTTGTCCACGCGCGTCGGTTCGTTTGTCGGCACACCACACTATGTCGCACCGGAACAGGCCCGTGGATTGGTTGACATTGACTGCCGCACCGACATCTACAGTTTGGGCTGCACATTCTATCATATGTTGACCGGACAGCCGCCATACCCCCATGATAACCCGATTGTGGTACTCACCTCGCAAGCGACCAAGCCTTTCCCTGACCCTATTCTCTTGGTGCCGGACTTGCCAGGCAAAATCTCCGCCTTGATACGCAAGATGACAGCCAAGGACCGTTCGCTCCGCATGAACAACAGCGATACTCTGCTACAGGCGATCGAAGATGTTACCAATCCTCATACGATGCACGATCATCAAGGGTCTGTCGGTGATACTGCGCGACTTGCCGCACACAAAACTCAACGGTTTATCAATACCCGTCGCCGTCTTCCTACCTATCCCAACGCAGCAGCTAAAAAAAGCCGTGACGGCGGCACCACAGCGAGCAAAAAGGTGCGCGAAACGGAAGTAACATTTGCAATAGAAGCGACGGAAACCGAGGAATCGCCCCACCCCCCCGAAAAATATGGCAAATTTTCCTGGCTCATCTTGTTGGGAATTTTGTTGACTCTGGCAGGCATCGTCTATCTCTCGCTGGAGATTTGGCGAACACGGTAGTCAAAATCCCTTCTTGTGTAACCAGCCGGCAATGTCTTCCACTAACGCGCCTTTCTCTTCATCCACGGCCAGCGTGCGTACCGCCTGCGCCAGATCGGCCGACTTGAACGGTACACCGGCGAGTACGGCAGGTATACGCTCGATAAATGTAGTATCCATGGCGTCGGAGTAGACATACCCTTTTTTCACACGTGCATTCTCGAGCTGCAAACAGAGATGAATGCCACCCCAGGCAAATCGTTTTTCCATCTCGATATCGAACTCTGGTGCCTCCCCGAAAGTCCACTCCCACGACTTATATCTGGCGGTCAGTTTGTCAACTGCCGGGCGTTCGATGTCGTTTTCGTTGAGCAAAAACGGTGTGCGGTAGATTTCATCGAAACTCTGTGCAAGTGCAGCGACAATGGCGTCAACGCGAAGATCAGGCAGGTAGGTGGAAAGGTTCACCACGCGCGCACGCACCGAATCTATGCCCTTGGAGCGAATCTTGTCGTGTGCCACCTGCAGATAGCGTGTGAGTTTGTCCAGGTCGGCGGCAAAGAGTAGCGTGCCGTGATGAAGCGCGGTGTGTGAGCGCAGGTAAAAAGCATTGCCGGAAAATTTCTTGCCATCTACGGTAAGGTCGTTGCGTCCGCTGAAAACGGCAGGAATACCAAGTTTTTGCACGGCATGTAAGATTACTCCCAGTTGTTTTTTGAAATCGTAGATAGCGCGGCTGGTGACGAAGCTGAAATTGAGGTTACCCAGGTCGTGGAACACCGCGCCGCCGCCGGTGATACGCCGCACCAGTTTACCACCTTCGCTCTCCAGGAGGTCGGGCCTGCACTCTTTCCATGGATTCTGGTTCTTGCCGATCACCACTGTGTTCTGGTTCTGCCACAGATAAAAAATCATCTCTTCCTGCCCCACATGGTCGAGCAAATATTCCTCCAGCGCCAGATTACGGTAAGGATCTACATCTCTAGTATGCATTATTTTACTGACGATAGCCATGTTTACTCCAAATCTTAACCATTACAGAAATTGCCACGCTGCGGTAGTACCCGCTTTTTCAAGATGCCCATCACATATGCAACGCACGGTTCTGGGTAGCGGCAAGAGCCGCCTCGCGCATCACTTCCGACAAGGTAGGATGGGCATGGCTGATGCGGCCGATGTCTTCTGCGGCAGCACGATATTCCATGGCCACCACCGCTTCCGCGATGATGTCGGCGACACGCGGGCCGATCATGTGAACACCTAAGATTTCATCGCTCTTGGCGTCGCACAGCACCTTGATGAAGCCTTCGCCGTCCATGCTGGCACGTGCCCTGCCACTTGCCTTGAACGGAAAACTGCCGCTGCGGTAGGCGATATTTTTTTGTTTGAGCTGTTCTTCGCTGGCGCCTACCGCCGCCACTTCCGGCCAGGTGTAGACCACATTGGGAATGAGAGCGTAATTCGGCAGCGGCGGCTTTTGCCCGGCCAAAGTTTCGGCCACCCAGATACCTTCTTCGGACGCCTTGTGCGCCAGCATCGGTCCCGTTACCACATCGCCAATGGCATAGATGCCCCGCGTCGTGGTTTCCAGCCGTTCGTTTACCATGATCCGTCCCTTGTCGTCTTTCTTGACGCCGACTGCATCCAGATTGAGACTGTCGCTGTAGGGTTTGCGACCGATTGCCACGAGGCAGTAGTCACCATCGAGGCTTACTTCCTGGCCGTCTGCCGATTGTGCCTTGAGATGCACGATGTTGCCGCTCTTGCCGAGCGCAGTGAGCTTGTGGCCAAGGTAGAATTGTATGCCGGTCTTGCTGAGTGACCTCTGCAACTCCTTGCCAAGAGTACGGTCAAACATCGGGATGAGCGAGTCGAGCATTTCGACGACAGACACTTTACAACCAAGGTTGGCATACACCGAACCGATTTCGAGGCCGATAGCACCGCCGCCGATCACTAGTAAGTGCTGCGGCAGACCTGGCAGGCTGAGTGCCTGTGTCGAAGAGATGATGCGCTCTTCGTCGAACGGCGCAAACGGCAAGGCTGCCGGGCATGAACCAGTGGCGATGACGACCGCGTTGCCGACAAGTGGCAGTTCGCTTTTTTCCGCCTGGACAGTGATGTGGTTTTGGTCGCGGAAAACGCCGGTGCCGGTGTAAACTTCGATTTTGTTTTTCTTCATCAGATAGGCCACACCCTTGCAGGTTTCAGCCACCACTTCATTCTTGCGTTTGAGCATTTGCGCAAAATCAACACGCAATTGATCGCACAGAATACCGTGCGCGGCAAACTGCATTTTGGCGCGGTAAAAATGTTCCGATGAATCGAGGAGTGCCTTGGATGGGATGCAGCCAACATTGAGGCAGGTGCCACCGAGCGTCTTGTTTTTTTCGACAAGGGCTGTTTTCATGCCAAGTTGTGCGCAGCGGATAGCACACACATACCCGCCAGGCCCAGATCCTATAATCACAACATCATAGTTCATAATTTTCTCCGCACAAAGTCGCTGTAAAAAAATAACTATTACAAGTTGCTTGATCTTTTTGCCAATAGCGTCGTCGCGCCCTCAGTTACAGAGCTACGGCTATGCGCCTTCGGTC
>JAGVGO010000287.1 GCA_020057085.1 Planctomycetota bacterium
AATACTTTAGTTGACGCAATTTGTTCAGTATCGCCAGTGTCGTGGCGTCCGGCTGCGGCATAAACCAAGGTACAAAATATGCCTGGCGGGCCGCCTGGGTGTACCAATGGTGAGCTTCGCTCGTTTCGCCTTTTTGCTGGTGAGTTTCCGCCAGATAGAACGCACAGGAAAGCCCCCAGGGCGTCAGGAGCAAGCCGTCGCGTACGGCCAGGAGACAGTCGTTGTAAGCCTGTTGCGGGTTCTGCACGGCTTCCGACATGGCCCAGCGATAGCGGATATCCGGCAACGACGACTTTTCCCTGTGTAACTCCTGCCACAGTCTGGCTGCCGCATCTTTTTTGCCGGCGGCCAGGTACAGATCGGCCAGGCGCACGCGTTCCTGCCAGGTGAGCGAACTCTCGCGCCGGGCAAGCGCGGCTACCATTTCTTGTATGCCAGGGTGCGCCAGTCGCATGGCCGTTTCACTTCGCTCTCGCAGTCCTTGCCGGGCATAGATCGTGGCAAGCAATTCCTGGCTTTGCAAAGTGTAAGTGCCGTACCTCTCGTTCTCGCCGGCAATCACGCTCTGCGCATAATGTTCGGCCAGCTTTATGTCGTTCGATTCGTATGCCCAGTGCGCCGCCAGAGAGCGAAATTCCGCATCGCTCATCCGTATCCTGTCAGCGACCTCGCGGCTCATGGCATGTGACAACACTATGCCAATGCCTACCAGTGACAGTCCAGCCGTGAACAGACGCCAGCGCTTTGCGCGCAGCACCTCTACACACCAGCGCAAAGCCAGCACGCTCCACAAGAGCATCATCGCCTCCACCGCCAGGCGAAAGCGTACTACCACATAAAAAAGAACCATGAGCGAACACTGGCTGGCAAAGACTATATAACACGGCAGCCAGCGCCGCCAATCGGGCAGGCTCAGCACAAGTCCCAAAATACCGAGCGGCAACAGCCAGCCATAGCGTACAGGTGCGAGCCAACCAAGTGATTCGTCGTGGAGCAGCAGCGTGATAGTGTCGTGCGGTTCATAGCTGTGGAAAATCAGCCACACTTTGCGTGCCCAAAGCGTCATGGCTTCGCGCGGATAGTGGTAAAAATAGGCAAAACTCCGGGCAAAATACCAGCGGGAGGAATCGGCAAATGTCATTGGTTCACCGGTAATTGCTTGCGAGACACGGGTAGACAGGCGCGCATCCATAAAATCAATGTCGGATTCCTGCGGCGAGCGCTCCGCTTTTTCTCCCAGCAACAACAATGCGGGTGGAGTGTAGCGGAAGCCGACGCATTGCGCATTGTTGCTGCTGTAGAAGATGTAGCCCGTGTTGCCGATCAGCACCGATGCTTCGCCGCAGGTGCGAATGTTCTGCACGACGATCGGCAGAATCATCGTCAAGGCCGCCACGCCATACACTAGCACCTGCTCTAGCCAATTGCGCCATCCTTTTATTTGCCAAATCCAGACGACGGCGGTCAGCATCAGAAGTACCTGGCTGTTGGGCCGCTGGATGACACAACAGCCAGCCACGATGCCGAGTACGGCGCACCAGCGTAGCGATTGCCGCTCTTGCCACAGATACCACACTGCGATAAACGAGAGCTGGCACAAGAGTCCGAGAAAATCGGAGAGTAAATTGATGTCGTACAGGACAAAGCTGCGCGACAGCGAGGCAAGCAACGCGCACACGGTTGCCCAGGCGTTGTCCATAAAGCGGCGCGCGATGAGGAAGATGAGCAGGCAGCTGAACGCGCCCAGGAATGCCTGGATGAGTAGCACGAGCATGAGCGAACCACCGCCAAGCCCATACATAACGGCGAGCAGGTAGCAATAGATAGGGCTGTAGGAAAACGGCCGGTCAGCCAGGAGATGGTGCTGCCATAGCTCTTGAGACAGAATCTGGTATTTGGCGAACGCAATCTCGTCTGCCGACGTGACCCATATCGCGCAAAAACGTACGATGAAAGCGAGCAGCAACAATGCCAGACATAGAGCAATATCCTCGTGCGCTGGAGACGTTTGGGCAGAGCTGTCGCTAGCCTTTACTGCCGGTTTTTGTGTTCCTGCCACCATTTTTTCGCCTTTTTGTAAAAACGGCGGCTCCACCGGCGCATTGTGTGCCAAAACTCAAGCGCCCATGCTCCTGCCTGTGACATAGCGATTTGCAACTGGTGTACCCACCCCTGGTAATTTACGCCTGGCCGATGGTAATTCGTGCCCGGCCGTCCTTGCTGTTGCGGGTCGAGGTGAAAGAAATAGAAATTGCGGATTTGCTGATATTGCGATTCTATCATAGCCAGTTCTTCTCGCCCGGCAACGAAAACGAAAGCGGCGATGGCAAGCAGCAGGAAATTGAGCGTTACCAGCCCCAAACAACCCATGATTATGGCGATGATCTGCCCCAGTTGCACGGCTTTCCGTGTCGCCTGTTGATAACCCACTCGCTTGGCCTGCCAGGCGCGATACACGCGTCCGCCATCCATCGGGAAGGCCGGTAGCAGATTGAAGAACAAGAGTACCAGATTCACTTCCAGGAGATATACGGTAAACAGCGACTCATTGAGCAAGTAAGTGACGACGGCGAGAGGCGTCAGCAGAATGGCCAGTGCCAAATTGACGGCTGGCCCGGCTAGGGCGATGACCATTTCCACTTGCGGCTCTTGCGGTATACGATCCATAGAGGCGATGCCGCCAAGCGGCCACAAGGTAATATCCCGTACGTGGATACCATACCGGCGAGCGACCAGGCTGTGCCCGAGCTCGTGCAAAAAGACGAACGCGAACACGAGCGATATGAATATGAGCGACAAAAGGCAAGCCAGAAAGCCACCCCGTAGCAGAGCGGACAACCCGACCAGAGCCAGCAAGACGATAAACAAGAAGTGGATGCGTACTTCGATTCCCAGTACACGTCCCAGCCGAAACGACCACATCGTATTACTCCTGATTTTCCTTTAGAGCAGATGTTGCCGGCGGTGTCCACTCCGGCGGAAAGAGTTTTAGTAAATCTTGCGGTGCTTTTTTGTCTATCGCTAAAAAACTGTGGTATGTGGTATCGAGCATACGCTGTTCGACGCTCTGGCGAAACTGTTCCAACACCTCCGGTTTGTCTGCATCTTGGGGTGGATAAAATGGCCCTCGTGTCGTCAGCAGAAGGTGATTGAACGGCAGTGGGATCATGGTGCGGTCCCAGGTAGGAAGTAAAATCCGCCGCTTGCACCAGATACGCGTGGTAAAAATCGGGCAACCGCATTCTCTGGCTATGACCACAGCACCATGCTTCAAGCGATACGCCGGCCCGTAAGAGCCGTCCACTGTGATGCCGCATACCCCGTGCGACGTTTTCATGTGTTCCACCATGTCATCGAGGACAGGGGTTTGGCGTTTTTTACCTTTGCTCGAACCGCCGCGCAAAACGGTGGAAAAATGGCAAAGCTTCAAGATGCGGGCGATGATCTCCCCCGCATCCCCTACGCTGGCTATGGTGTGAGGCCGGAAATCGTGAAAGGCCCACGCTACGCAGAACACGTCCTGATGCCACAATACATTTACACTTTTGTAAGGGGGCTGTTGCAGGTCTTCGCGTAGCACGTCCATTTCATCGGTGACCTTACTCGTCCACCACACAAAGCGGATATAGGCGAGGTAGACATATGGTAGTGTGTATTTGCCGATCGAGAGCAGCAGGCGGTTACGCCAGCGTTTGCATCTTTTCCACAAAGGTTGCTTTTCCATCAATGGTACTCGGGTGCGAACAACAGAAAATCTGCCTGCTGCCTATAATTTTCCGGATGTTCCGGCCGCCCTGACACAGGGATGATGCAGATGACCAGTACTCTTGTCTGGGGCAGTTGCGCCAGTAATTTTTGCGGCACGCCCAGCCTCTCTTCACAATGAAATGCACCGACATAGGCGATAATGCGTGTCGCCGGGCGCTTTTGACGCATTTCGGCGAGCGCACGCGCCATGGTGTCGTCTTTGAAGCACTGGGCACGGTAGTAGCGCTCCATCTCTTCCGGCTTGGCATGGCCTTGCATGGTTTTTACAAATTTTTCACGGTAGGCGCCGGACGGGACAACAATCTCTGCTAAAAATTTTTTATCTGCTGCCGGCAACTCTGCCAGGATTTTTTCCTTGCCACTCGTTACGTGTGCGGCATAGCGGCGGGGCACATTCATCGCCAGCACCGGCAAGCTTAAATCTTTGGCAAACTCGACAAGTGGCCGATAAGCGGAGCTATAATTTTTCCAGGGGCGACTGTTGGCGAGAAAAAAACGTTCGCTTACCTCGCCCTCCAGATAGCCGTCCACAATATGCTGCACATCACGCTCGAACATTTCCAGGGCAACGGCTACGTCGCCATGAGTCTGCCAAAAAATATCCAGGAGTTCGCATTCCACCTGGTGGCCAATGGCATGGTCATGCTGTTCACCGACCACCACTACCTGGCTCTGTCCCATGGCTTCCTGAAGCCGTGCCATGTCGGCCCAACTGTTTTGACCACTGTCAAAAATCCACGGCCACCCCTGAGCAGGTACGGTTGCATTCAACATAAACAACAATGGTAAAAAATAGTAGAGATAACGTTGCATAGTTCGCTTTCCATTCATTTTGGCTCGCGGATCAAAATTTTTGCCTCAGCCTGTATGTTGGGATTGCTTTTGACCGAAATGACGAGCCGGCACTCACCCGGAGCCACGCCCGCCTTGACAGCGCACTGGTCTTCTATTGCGGCCATCGTGGCTGGTACTATTTTCCAGACAAGTTCATCTGCCAGATCGCCTATACTCAATTCCCCTCCATTGCAATCACGGCCGGCAACTACAAAAGTATAGCTTTCCTGAGGAGCGATTTCTACCACTGTGGGGGCGATCAGGAGTGCTTCGATGCGGGTAACGTCTATCGTCAAAGGTGGTGATTCCATATCTCGCTCTTTACTGCTCGGATACAACGCACGTAGACTAAAGACACCTACGCGCCAGGGCTTAAACTCGGCACGCGGCAGCAAGGTTTCTTTCTTGCCGTCGTGCAGCAGAAACTTTAGCTTTCTGTTGTCGAGAGGCGTCTCATCACCATAACTGTCCAGGCCTTTGACCTGAATCTGCAAAATCGGCGGGTAGGACGAGAGATACACCTTGCTCAAATCAGGCGTCTTGTAAAGCTGAATCTGCTCTATAGGATTGGGTACAAGAGGTGCGAACATGCCCATGCTGCCATAGTTGGTGGTGATATACTCTTTTTCGTCGCTGAACATATGGGTGAGCAACGGTGTAGCATGTGGGTTGAGTTTCTGGGCGATTGTGCGCGAGGTGATAAGTAAGGCGTTCTGCCAGGCATCGAGCAAAGATTTCAATGCTTCACTTTGCAAACTTTCGCTGATGGCATAACCGACAAATTTATCATCGAGCGAATTACCGCTTTTTGACACATCTTCCAGCAATACACGCAATACTACTTTGGCCAGCATAATTTCCTGTTGCGGGCTGCGCAGGCCGACTTGCCAGCAACCCATAGTCTGGGTACAGACAGAGACGACGTAGCGTGCCGCGCCGCTCATTTTCACATCGAACGACGGTAATTCCGTCTGCCAGATACGTATAGTGTTTTGCAGCCCAGTGCTAGCAGAAACTTGTCTGTTGAACGCGGGAAAAGATGTCTCAGCCGTAACTTCTTTAACCAACAAAGCCGGCTTTTCTATCTCTTGCGCAACCGGACAGAGAGCCATAATCAGCAAGCAAATTACCATGAAACAACCTCTGTTCATGCTATAACTCCTTGTGCCAATTACATTTTTGGAATATTTATTTGTGAAGGAGGCAATTCGATATTTTGCTGAATAAATTCGGCACATAGACGGCGGTAGCGTTTCACTTCAGGATTTTTTGGATCGAGCTGGTACAGGTAATTGAAACGGTCCTGTGCTTGCTCATAATCGCTTTTGCGGAACAGCCCCATCGCCTCCGCAAAAATCAGATTGTAATGTTCTTCTCTATCCAGTGCCTCACGCGCCAGACGTTGGTATTCCAGAGCCTTTTTATGATTGCTCATCTCACGCATGACATAATTGAAGCAGGCCATCGCTTCCCGCCACTTGTGTTCATTGAAAAAGGTTACTCCTTTTTTATAGAAGAAACCGATTTCTTCGAGCTTGTCATCTTCGTGCAAACGATCTTTGGCCGCACTTAAAAAACTTTTGACTTCCGTATTTTCAGGATCCAATTCCAGTACTTTGGCAAATTTTTCCAGAGCCTGGTCATACTGCCATTTTTCATAGAGTTCCAGAGCCTCGCTATAATATTTGCCGATTTGGCCAAGGCGCTTCTTTTGCTGCGCTTCTTCGGCGCAGGCAATTTGCAGATATTGGAACGCTCCGCGATGGTCTGGCTGCAATTCGATCACTTTTTCAAAAAAAGAGGTGGCCTGGGCATAATTTTTTTTGTTCATAGCCAGCCGCCCGTCACGGTAACATTCGGCTACCAGCACCATTTTGTGCTTTTTTTTACTGGCATTGCGCAGCAGTGTTGCCTCTTCATTATAAGGATCTACCTCAATCGCCTGGGAAAAAATCAGCATCGCTTCGTCATAATGCTGTTCCTCAAGCAAGATTTTACCTTTTTCCGTGATCTTTTTTGATTCTTCTATCTGGCATGCCAAAATTTTTTCCGTCTCTTCCACAAGATCGTGCATTTCACGCAATAGATCCATGCGCGTACCACGAATGCGCGTTGATTCAGGGTAATCTCGCATCACCTGCAAAATCTGCATGATAAGGCGGCGAGTTTCTTCCTTGAACGCTTGTTTCGTTTCGTCTTCTTCATCGAAGCAGCGCAGCGTCTCGGAATAAATATCTCGTACCTTGCGGATGGCCACTTCTTCCTGATACATATGCAAAGCCTGATCCCTTTTAGCATAGGCCTCGGCGAAGGCGGGTGAATCTTTGCCATAGAGAGAGGCTGCGCGGTTGAAAAAAAAGACGGCTGTTTCCAGCTTGCGTCGTTCCAGCGCGTGGCGCCCACGGTACATCAGAGACTGCAAACTGCTATCTTCGCTGTCATCCAGACGGTCGGTAGCGGTTTTTATCGCTTCGATCAAAATATGCATCGTCGGAAAACGGTTCTCCGCTTTTTTGGCCAGCGTTTTGACAATGATCTCCTCCAATTCACCGCTGATTTCCGCATTGAGTGTGCGTGGCAACGTCGGTTTTTCTTGCATATGCATCCGGTACAACTTGCGTAAATCGTTGCTGACAAATGGTGGTTTTCCAGTAACCATTTCGTAGAATACGGTACCCCAGGTATATTGGTCGGAACATGACGAATAATGCCCGGCAAACTGTTCGGGTGCCATGTATTTAGGCTTGCCTATGCAGAATTTGGGCGGCGTAATCTGGCGATCCGCTGTCAGTTCTTTGAGCGCTCCCAACCCCATCACTTTGAGAGACTCGTCTTTGCGGATGATAATGTTGTCTGGTGACATCTTGCGATGCACAATGTTGTGTTCATGAGCAAAGGCAAGTGCTTTGGCGATGTAGAGCGCATAACCGACAGCCTGAGAAATACCTAAGCGGCCTTGGGATTGCAGCATCTGGCGCAGCGAACTCCCTTCGACGAACTCCATGACAAACCCCAAGTTTTTGCCTGTGTCGACGGCGGCAAAGATGTGTACGAAATTAGGGTGATCCAATTTCCCCCATGCCGGTAATGTCCTGTTGAAACGTTCGCGTACCACATCATTGACCAGTTGTGGGTGAATAATCTTGACAGCCCTTGGCACCTCCAATACGGCATCTTTTGCCCGATAAACCGTACCAGTGGTAGTGACACAGACTTTTCCCTCTATCCGGCTGCCATTTACCGTTTCCCCAATCATTTTGGCTACCTTTTTTACTGATTATAACGGATTACCATGAAAGTGTGATCGCATATGGCCACTGTTATATGCGCTCTTGCCCACCCAAATAAGGTCTCAGCGCATCCGGCACCGAAATATGGCCATCTTGCTGCTGGTAATTTTCCATCACGGCAGCAATTAAACGCGGTAATGCCACGCCCGACCCGTTCAAGGTGTGTACGAATTTTGGTTTGCCGCCTTTCACTTTATAGCGCATGTTGATGCGTCGTGCCTGGAAGTCGGTGCAGGTGCTGCAGCTCGAAACCTCCAGCCAGCGATCCACGCCCGGTGCCCAGATTTCAATGTCGTAAGTTTTGGCCGATGAGAATGAACTATCTCCTGCCGCCAAAAGCACGATGCGGTAAGGGATATTGAGTTTTTCCAGAATGGCTGAAGCATGGCCCACCATGATTTCCAACGATTTCGAGGAATCTTCTTCCCGCACGAAATGGATCAGTTCCACCTTGTTGAACTGGTGTACACGCAAAAGGCCGCGCGTGTCTTTGCCTGCGGATCCTGCCTCACGGCGGAAGCAAGGGCTGTAACCGACGATGTAGATAGGCAAGTTTTCACCAGGGATGAGCTCACCCTGAAAAAAGTTGGTAAGAGGTACCTCAGCGGTTGGGATGAGGAAGAGATCGTCCTTTTCCAGCCGGTACATATCTTCTTCCAACTTGGGTACCTGACCGGTGCCGGTGATGGTGCGACGATTTACCAGATAAGGTGTCGCCACTTCTTTGTAACCGTGTTGATGATGCGTGTCCAGCATAAAATTGATGATGGCACGTTGCAGACGAGCGCCGTCGCCTGCCAGCATGGGGAAACCTGAACCGGCGATCCGCGAGCCTCGTTCCAGTTCAAACATGCCCAAACTGGCGCCCAGTTCCCAGTGCGGTTTGGGCTGAAAAGCGAATTTTTTTTGTTCCCCCCAATGGCGTACGATACTATTTTTTTCTTCGCCGCCTTCCGCTACTTCCGGCAACGGAATATTGGGTAGCCACAACATAAGCTGTTCGAGTTCCGTATCCATGGCGTTAATTTCCGTTTCCAGCGATTTGAT
This sequence comes from Planctomycetota bacterium, assembly GCA_020057085.1. Lineage (GTDB taxonomy): Bacteria > Planctomycetota > Uabimicrobiia > Uabimicrobiales > JABWCH01 > JAGVGO01. The sequence goes on from JAGVGO010000287.1 coordinate 8,940, forward strand.
CTGATCGGAAATTTTGCCAAGGCGAGAGATCATTTCGCTGGTATCCTGGCCGCTCTTCTTGGCCTGGGCCACGGTTTCGTTTTCTTTATTTTGGCTGGCGCGCAACTTTTCAAATTCATTTTGTTTCTGGCGCTTTTGATTGTCAAGTTCAAGAATACGATCAAGATAGTTTTTGCTTTGTTTGAGTTGAATGACTTTTCTGACTCTATCGGCGTTTTGCCTCACGAATTTTATGTCCAACATACGATATCCTAATCATTGACAGATTGTTATAACGATATTGCTGAAATTTTCAAAAAAAACCAGCAATTATAGTGTACCGAAAAATCTTGGCAAAAGCAATCTTTTTTAGCAACAACAAACGCAGATATTTATGACTTTTTATTGCAGTGCCGGTGGCAATCGTTTGGTACTGGAGGGCGAGGTGACTGAGTTGTAACAGCGGAGTGTGGAGGCGATCCACAAGATCACCGGCGTGTCCAAAGAAGAAATCCGCAAGCTGCAGCGTGACTTTGGCCTTTTGTGTGATGTTTTATTGACAAAAGGTGGCATAAGCAGTACAATAATTTCGATGACCCGCTCACAATGGGCGAGGCTTATAATTCCGAAAACTAGAGGATTTTTGGCATGAAAGTATTGTTTCTCAATCCCCCTTCGTTCGACGGTTTCGACGGCGGTGCCGGCTCACGTTATCAGGCCAGACGTGAGATTCGTTCATTCTGGTATCCGACCTGGCTGGCGCAGCCGGCGGCCATGATCCCAGGCAGCAAGCTGATTGACGCGCCGGCGGCCGGCTATGAATTGCCTAAATTACTTGACATGGCTCAAGGGTTCGATCTCACAGTGGTACACACCAGCACCCCTTCGCTCAGGAACGACATCAAGACAGCCGAGGCACTCAAAAACCGCTATGGCAAAATGACGATAGGCTTTGTCGGGCCGCACACCTCGGTGTTGCCCGAAGAGACCTTGAAGAGTTCGCCGCTCATAGATTTCGTGACGCGCGATGAATTCGATTACACTATCAAGGAAATTGCCGCTGGCAAGCCTCTCGCCGAAGTAGAGGGCATCAGCTTGTGGCAAAGTGGCAAGATCGTACACAATCCGCCACGACCGCTCATCCACAACATGGACGATTTGCCGTATGTCGTGGACGTTTACAAACGCGACCTGCGTCCTGAAGATTACGCCATCGGCTATTTGCTCTACCCTTATCTGTCTCTCTATTCGGGGCGCGGCTGCCCGAGCCACTGTACTTTTTGTCTGTGGCCGCAGACCATCGGCGGGCATCAGTATCGCACACGCAGTCCACAAAACGTGGTGGCGGAAATCAAACTGGCGCATGCATACTTTCCACAGGTGAAGGAATTTTTCTTCGACGACGACACCTTCACCGCCGATATTCCGCGCGCTTTGGTCATTGCCGAGGGGTTAGGCAAGCTGGGAGTCACCTGGTCGTGCAACGCCAAGGCCAATCTCAACTACGACACCTTGCAGAAACTCAAAGAAAATGGGCTACGCCTCTTGCTCGTCGGCTACGAGTCGGGCAACCAGCAGATTCTCAACAACATCAAGAAAGGTATCAAACTCGACAAGGCCCGCGAGTTCACCAGCGACTGCAAAAAACTTGGCATCACCGTGCATGGCACATTCATCCTGGGACTGCCGGAAGAGACGCCGGAAACCATTGAGGAAACCATTCGCTTTGCCTGCGAGATAGACCCCGACACCATCCAGGTGGCGCTGGCAGCCCCTTATCCGGGAACCGAACTGTACAAACAGGCACAGGAAAAAGGATGGTTTGCCAGGCAACAGGACGACCTCGTCAGCAACGACGGCGTACAGAGCTGCGTGCTGCAATATCCCGGTATGCCGGCAGAACGTATCTATCAGGAACTGGAACGTTTCTACCGCCGCTTTTACTTCCGTCCCAAACCGATCTGGCGCATGCTCAAGACGATGATCCGCGACCCGCAGGAACGCAAAAGGCGTCTCCAGGACGGCAAGGATTTTCTCAAATTCCTGACCAAACACAAAGGAGCTGTAAAAAAATAAATGCTACAAATTACGCAGAAATTTTGTTCAAGGGCGAGAAGCGACCGAAGGCGCATAGCTGTAGCTCTGTAACTGAGGACGCGACGACGCCATTGAGCAAAAGATCAAGTAAATCGTAGCAGTCATTTTTTTACAGCGACCAAAGCTCTGCCAAGCACTGAATTGCAGGCAGAAAGGCATCGCTATTATGGATTTGTCAGAAAAATGGCAACGCGCCATGGAAGAAACCAAAGTATTGCATGCTTACCCGCACCTCTTGTCGGCAGAAAACTCGACGACTCTTCCTTACATTTTCCTGGCCGCCTCGGAAGTGAACGAAGGGGATACCGTAGTACGCAAAGGTAAGGTCGTCGTTGATCGTCCACTCATCCTTTTGCCCAAAAATATTCCGCAATTTTCCGGTTTCGAACTGGAAGAGGGTATGGACACCGACGAAGATAGCCTGCGCTTTTTCTTCATGTTGCGCGGCATCCAGTTCCCCTCGCTCAAATATCACAATGAAGTTTGCACGCTGGACGTTTTCGAGGGCAATGTACAAAAGGCCAGCGATCACTTTCAGCATGAACTGGACAAAGAAGAAGAAGGACAGACCGGACTCATGGTTGGGCCTGCCTGTTGCTGGCAGTTTTCGGTGTTGATGTATGTTTCCACTTTGATCAACCGCTCCGCCTCCTCGGATTTGCAAAGACTCATGGATGAGCTGCGGCGGCGTATGGGAAATTAATTGATGAGGATACTTATGTTGCACAAATTTTCGTTATGCACCTGTTTACTCCTTGGCTGGGGAGTTTTTTTCGTGTATGCGCAAGAGCCTTCGGCCAATGACCCGAACAAGGCTAAGACCACCAATACTCCACCGTCTGCCACTGCCCAAAAATCGGACAGCACGGCACGGGACAAAACAGCGATACTAGCGCCGGATGACGAGTACCATACGCCACGTGCCGGCCAAAAATTGCACGGCTACGTTCCTTTGCTTGGCCTCGATTTCGAGGTACCGGAGCGCGACCGCAGCAATGTCACGGCAGTGAGCTTAGGCGCGGCCATTTACACGCCGAAAGTCGGTGACAATGCGGTGATACCATTCGCCGCCTTATATTACACCGATAGCTGGGCAGAGCACCGTAGTCGCATCCGTATGATCCTGGCCGGTGTGGTCAATTTCATAGATTTTTTTGAAGGCAGTTGGAACGACGCCGGTATCGAATTCGCTGCCAGTTTCGAAAATTACACGCTGCCTATTCCCTCGTCGCTCGAGATCGAAAAAAAACCGCTCGAAGACAGCGAGATTTACTGGGGCTACGTGCGTGCGGGATTGGGCCTTGGCTGGCGTACCCGCATTACGCCCTGGCAAGTAGACAACAACGTGGCGTTCTATTTCATGTACGAACCAGGAGTTCTTTACTTCCGTTCGACCAGCAACACCGCCGACAATTACATCGTGCCCAAGACCACGTTCGAGGATCGTCTTCACTTCCGCCTGCGTGTTGACGCCATGGAAAGAAACATCATGGAGCTACGCCATGATGGCTGGGCGGGTGGTTTCGACGGCATCTACGGCTACCGACATCGCTGGAAAGACCATGATTTCAACGGTTCGTTCAAAGAAGACGACACGCAAACGTATTATTATGTCTCCGGCTACCTCACCTGGGCCGGCGGACCAAGTTTCCTCTCCGAAAGACATCGCTTCATTGTTTCACTTTATGGCGGCGCGACGATCGGCGACGATCTCGATCGTTACTCGGCGCCAAGACTTGGTGGTGGCCCTGGCGGCGACGAATCAGAGGCGCTCTCGCGTTCGCCTATCCCCGGCGCGCGTTTTGACGAATTTGTCGTCAGCAATTTCTTGCTGGGTGGAATCGAATATCGCTTTGAGCTGCTTTTCTTCATGTATCTGCACATCAAAGGCATGATCGGCCCGGTGCGACGCATGGAGTTCGATGCAAACGAGCACGAAGTGTCACTCAGCAAAAACGAATGGGTCGGCTCGATTGGTGCAGCGCTCACCACTGGCTTTGTGTGGGACTCGCAACTGTACATCGAGTACGTGCACGACCGTGGCCTCTTGCATGGAGAAAAACGCACCGATGGCCACAATGTGCTGATTTCCTGGTCGAAAGCTTTTTGATATTCTCGCTTTGGAAAAAATGGCTAATTCTTGGATACGCCCGTATCATGGTAGAACAGGCCAAGTAACCTGCTTGCCTTTTATGGCCCAGGATACCGTCGGGTTTGTAGTAAAACCAGGTCGAATATTTGGCGCATGAATAGCCGCTGAGATTTCCGATAAGTTCTGTACGGGCGTATCCAATAATTAGGGGGCATAGTAACTTTTTTGAAATAAATACAAGAGTACAAGCCTATCACCTCTCCCCTGGCGGGCTGTTTTGTACCCA
>JAGVGO010000223.1 GCA_020057085.1 Planctomycetota bacterium
CAATCTATCTAATTCAGCCATGTCTCTACTCTCCTATTGCAAGAACAACGGGGCCGTGTCGCATTTTCCTTCTACCGAGATGGACACCACTGCATGATAAGGGATAAGGAAAATCTGGCCGGCTTCATCCCTGACCACCAAATCGTAGTTACTGTCGCGTTTTTCCACTTTGAGCAGCAAGCCTTTGATTCTTTCGTGCGATATCAGGTGAATCTGGATAGCGCGTCCCTCCTTGGCCAGGGAGGCAAGGCTGAGATCGCTCATGCCGCCTAGCTTGATATTCCAGCTCATGGTCTGGCGCAGCACATTGTTTGTGATGCGCAGACGGCTCGACATGGTACGCGCCAGGTTGATGAGCGCTTTGGCCGAAAAAGTCGGGTTGTGCTCGATGAGATCGAGGAAAGAGTCGCGCAGCACCGTCAAGAGTTCTGTTTCTTCAAGTGCTTTGGCACTGGCGGAGCGAGGGGCGTCATCAATGAGCGCCATCTCGCCGAACTGCGTGCCGGGCCGCAATTCGCCAAGCACCTGTGTCACATCGTCGCTTACCAGCATGTTGATTTCCACCAACCCGCTCAACACGATGTAGAGCCGATCACACGGATCCCCTTCCTGGAAGATGATCTGGCCGGCCTTGTATTTTTCGCGCTTGGCAATGTCACAGAACAGCTTGAGCTCATGTTCGTTCATGCCCCAGAACAAATCCATCTTTTTGAGAAGTTTCATTTCTGTCATGCTTTTCTCCTGTTACACTCGGACAGCAAAATAGTCTAATAGGCGACTGAGAAAAAAGAAAATACCAATTTTGCGCCGAGATTTTGGGCAAGAGCAAGGAGCGACGAACGCGGCATAGCCGTAGCTCTGTGAGTGAGGCGCCGACGCAGCTATTGCCCAAAAGGTCAAGCAAAATGGTAGTTTCTTTTTTTTCAGTCGCCTAGGAAACAATTTACAACTTTAGCTGCCAAATCACAAGCAAAATTTCACACAAAAATTTGTGGTAAATTGCCTTGGTTATGCTAAAATAGACTCCTCATCGTGAACATTCATCCGCTAACCTATTGATTTGACTTGCATTGCTTCTTGCATTTACGGACTGGAAGGGCTTTGACTACCAGAGTGTGCCAGATACTGAAAAACCAAGAACCTTACTTTGGCAGATCGCTCAACCGTTTCTTGATGATAGCCGGCCAGTCGCCGTACGGGTAGTGATTGAAGCCTTTTAGCCACCATTCGCGTGCACGGGCATGTTTGTTCTGGTGGAAATAGAAGTCGCCGGTGGCCACCATGGTCAGGAAGTGGTCGTTGTTGAGGCTCTGCAACACACCGATAATTTTGCTCACTTCTTCAGGTTTTTGCTGCCACTGCAGAATGTTTTCCTGCCAGGTAGTGAGCTGCTTTAGTTGCTTTGCGCCAAACTGCGAGTCAACGGGGATGATGCCTGCGGTATGCACAAAGGTAGCTTCCGGCCCTTCTTGGAACAGAGAAGTAAGCGACAGCGGCAGATATTGTCCACACAACCTCGGCCCGCGTGCCAGCCACAGCTTGCCTTCGCTCAGATCGAGAATGAGCGAGTGGCTGACATGGCTACTGTTGATGGTATGCAAATGTCCCATGCCGGCCGAGACATCCCCTGCCATCTTGTTGTCGCGCAGAATGGCGGCGGCGATATTGGCGTCTATCTTGCCACTATGGCGAGACATTAGTTCTTTGAGACGTGCAAGACGACGTGCTGAACCGTCTTCGTCATGCACGCCTTTAAATTCGGCAGACTGAAAATGGTTGACACAGGTGATAACACAAGCGGGAGGCTCTACTCCACGTAGCGCGGTGCGCTCCGGACTCTTTTCCACCACAGCTACCTTGCCGCTCTTGCCGTCCGCCAGCAGAAAAGATTGCGACAAAGAGGTGTGTGCCTCACGCAAAATAGCGAACGCCGTCTCCAGATTTTTTGCCTCTTGCAAAATGCGCCGTGCCAATACCGTCACCGGTGTGCCCTTCCACTGTTCATGGCCACTTGGCACGCCGTGCAGCAAGACGGCAAGCCGCTCACGGTTGACGCCGGAAACCACGCCGCTCATGCCTGGCCAGCTTACGGAAACAAACGGGATGCCTTCGTGCGGATGGACGATAGAGAGGAGCCGGTGTTTTTCCCAGATGTCGGCAATACCCCACTCGAAATTGTGGCCGAGCATAAGATGGCCACTACTCGTGGCATTGCCCCAGGCGGCAAACGAAGTGCAATTCTGCACGCCGCGCAAAGAACTGAATACGTGCGGCAAGCTGTCATAAAGTGCCTGATAATGCAGTGTACGGAAATAAGGTGAGCTGACTTCTGGGTAGTTGTTGTCCATACCACAGGCATAACCATAAACTTCTTCTTGGACAAAAGACGGGAAATAGCGAGGCTGGTCGTAGAAGAAGAGATACACTCCTTTGCGCGCCAGCCAGAACTGGTAAGGATGGTTGCTGCGGAACGGCTCTACCGCTTGCCACATTTCATGCTCCAGGCGGGCAAACTCACTGCGCGTGAGGCGGGCAGCCGCCCATCCGCGCAAGTACGGGTCGCCCTTGATTGTCAGGAGAGAAATTTCCATTTCCTCTTTGTGCCAGGAAGCACCCAGCGTCTGGTATTTGTCATGCTCCTGGAGCTTGCCAAGTAAACTCGTGCCGGTTGTGGCCGCTGGCGGCGCAAATTCGCATATTTCCTCAATGAAGAAAACGAATACAGCCACGCCGATGAACAACAGCAAAAGAAACAAGAACACGCGGCGTAGCCATTTGCGTAGTCTGGGAAACGGCATGCATTGCTCCTTAGATGTCGCAATAAATTTTTCGGATGCAGACAGCACCTCTACTATTGAATAAAATATTACGGCTTGTGTCTATGACCAAGACCTTGATCGGTGGCTCTGGTGCTTGTGCCTGCACCGTAAAAAGAGTGCCAACCAACAAACAGATACAGACCAGCTGAAACACAGGGATGTCATTGAAATAGAAGGGCTGCGGATGACGTTTAACATCGGTAGCCCGTAAGAGCATCAGTTCTTTTCTTTGACACTCTCTTCTATCCTTTTTGTTTCCTGCGTCAGCAGAATACATATCTCATCGTATAGCACTTCCCATTGACTTTGGGCGGTAAAAAGTTCAAGGATATTCCCCGGCGTTTTAGGGGAGTGCATGGCTTTATCCGTAGCCTGAAATACAGTTTGCAAAAATGGCAAGACGAACGCGAGTTTACTGTCAACACGTGCGAGTAGAGGCGATTCTTTTCTTTGTGTGTGGCGGGAAGCCAGTTTGTTTTCCAGCCGACGTAAAGCGTCTTGCCATTTTTTTGTAAACTGAGCCCACTCCTGGCCGCTCTGCACTTTTTTGCCAGTTACCATTTGCAGTCGCTTGTAAAGTTCATTGCTGTCTTTGAGAATCATTTGTATCGTTTTGCTGTGTTCCTGATAGTGCTGGATAATTGCAGCCTTAGTGCCGCCAGCAAGTGCAAAGCGCCATGTTTGGCTACTGGTAAGCCGGAGAAAATCGCGCGTGAAGTTGTTCTGCATCTCCGTCCGCAGGGACAGGCAAAGATAATAGATGCCGGGGGGGAGCGCCTCGGGTAAATCCCAGGCCACCTGCCAACGCTGCTCCTGATCAATATCAAATTCTTTGCCAGCATAGAGCGCATCGCCAAAGGCGTTGACAAAATTGGCTTGTAGCCTCAGCTTCATAGTATGCCCCAGGACAGCCGGCGACAACTGCCCGTGAGCGTATATTGCGTGTTTTTGCACATCATAAGCAAGTTCCGACACTGTCGCCGTGAAAGCGACTGGCGTTCTTTGGCTTCCCATCTCATATTTTTGGGCAAGTTCATCATACGTCGCCTGGCCGATCCAGTGTTGCTCCCATCTCACCATCTGCTGCGCCTTCATTTCCTGTTCAAGCGTGGCGCTGGCTAGCGGCTCCGAGCGTATCGTAACTTTCTCCGGCTTTGGCTGAGAGACAACAGTTGGTGATGTCGCTCTCAGGACATCAGGCGAAGGTTTTGCCAAATTTTTTTTGCCAGGTGTAAGTTTTACCAAAAGAACAAGAAGCGAGATCGCCAGCACAACTAAGATGGCTGCGCCTATGCACAACTGCCGCCGGATTTGTTTGTGGCCGGTCCCAAAACGGCCGGGGATGGCGTCGAACTTCGCTCGCGGCGTTTCCAGTGTTACTGCCGACATCGGACTGGTAATGCGCTTATCCATGTCTTCGTAGACGCTACGCAGATGTTTTCCCGCTTCGGCTAGGCTGGATGGTACATCTTCGTTCAGCGTGATGATCCTCAGCTCCGCCAACTGCCCAATGTCTTCTGCCGAAATATCGCATTCGGGTTTGTCGAGAATGGCAGTAGAGGCTCTCCGGTAACGCAAAACAGTGTGTCCGACTTTGAACTCCGTGCCTAAGGCAATCTCTCGACTTTCGGTGCCGAGCTTTTCTCCGCCAAGATATGTGCCGTTTGCGCTTCCCATATCTGTCAAGCAGCATCTGTCCTTTCTTATGACGATCTGGGCATGCTTGTGCGAGATACGCAAGTCGCCCTCGATGCGGAAGTCGCCGCTCCGGCCTACCACTATCGTGCGCTCGCCGGTAAAGTGATAAGCCTGACGCTTTACCTCCGGCGGGCCAGACACTATTTCCAGACAATATGTGCCACTATCTCCATCTGGAATTTTTTCGTTCTCCAGTTTGTTGAGAAGGGCAACGATCGTGGGCGAAAAATCGGCCAGCTCGTCTTTGTTTTCTTGCTCTGTATGCTCTCTCCCCAACCTGTCCATAGTCTGTACGAAGTACACGTCTAAAACGAGTCGAGGATTGTGTTGACTTAGTTTGTCAAGCAACGTTTGCGGGTCCGGCCGCTTATTTCTATCAAAAAACAGCAAGGAAGCAATCAACTCGCCAGTGGGTGCTGGTATATCCGCTAACTGGCGTGCTATTTCTTCAGCAGTCAACTCTTTACCGCTATTGAGATATTCGGCGTATTGTTTGGGGGTGCTGAATTGAAATGGGGGTTCACCGGCCAGCAAATGATAGAAAATTGCTCCCAACGAAAATATATCGGCCATGATGTTGACAGCGGAAGGGTTTTGTGCCTGTTCTGGCGCAGAGTATTTGGGGATTACCATCTGCGCGCCATCCAGCGTCAATTGTACATCTTGTGCCTTGAGCAGAAAAAAGCCGGTGAGGCGAATTTGTCCATCTGCCCCGATCAAGATGTTTTCTGGGGTCAGATTGCGAAAGCAGTAGCCATATTTTTGTAAAATTGCCAGATTTTGCGCCAGGTGAAAAACTATGCTTTCCGCTTCGGCCAGTGGCAAAATACCCTTGCGCGCCAGATAGTTTTGCAAAGTTTCCCCGGCAAAAAATTCCATGACGATATAGCATAGCCCATGCTGCTGTTGATAGACGATTTCGTAGGTCTTCAGGAACAGATGGCCCGGCAGTTTTTGAAATTTGCGGGCCGCCGTGATAAACCGCTGCACTACACCCGTGCTTTTAACAAAAGAAGGACGCAACACTTTCAGAACTTTGCCCTCTTCTGTGCGAAATAAAAGAGAGGACCGGCCTTCCTGGATTTTCTGCATTTTGCCATGGCGACCTTCGAGAAAACTAACTACCTGAGGTGAAAGATGCTCTTCCTCTGTCGCCACCTTGAAGATGATGTGGTGGCTGCCCAAGGTAATTTTCCAGCTAAACCCGAAAAGCTGCATGCCTTCTTCGGTAAAGGGGAAATTCAGGCGTTGTCCGGCGGTTGTTTGAATTTTCTTTTCGTCTATGAGAAGTTGCACGGGTTCACTGGTGTGCAAAATGAGCGCGTCATCCAAGATAGCGAAACTGACTGCGCCGGGCGGTAGTCCGCGAAAATGAATGAAATCTTCCTGCCCGCTACCGATAGACAAAATTTGCCCGCTCGATTTTTCCAGATATGTTTCTATGGTGCTGCTGAAATCATGCACACATTGGTAATCTACACCTAAACGGGTAACGTAAAATTTACAATGAAATAGTGTGTTGTTGGTTTCCATAAGCTGTTCTTCCACTCAGAATGAAGAACCGATGCCCGCAAGGTCATCTACAAATTTAGCCGCACTCTGATAGCGTCGTTCCTTCTCTTTTTCTAAAGCCTTTAAGCAAATGTTTTCCAGATCTTTAGGAATGTCTGGCTTAATTTGGCTAGGAGGAATTGGGTCATCAGCAAAAATTTTTTCGAGAATTTCCATACAACCTCCGCTAAAAAGAGGGCTATCAGTTAGAAGTTCGTACAGGATCGCTCCTAAAGCATACACATCACTGCGATAATCTATATCGCGTCTTCCCCTTGCTTGCTCTGGCGGCATATAAAGAGGGGTGCCCAAGATTACTCCACTTTTCGTCAATTCACTGGTTTCTTGCATCATCTTTGCCAGCCCAAAATCCATTATCTTGGGTTCGTTAAATGGGTCTATCATTATATTGGCAGGCTTGAGGTCGCAATGAATTATGCCTTGGCTATGGGCGTAAGAAACTGCAGTGCCCACTTTTCTCATAATTTCTACTGTTTGTCTGATAGAAAGCGGAGCTCGTTGTCGGAGAGTCTTCAAAGAGATACCCTCTATAAACTCCATCACCAAATAGGTCTGCTTTCCTTCCGTCCCAATATCATAAAGGGTGACGATATTGGGATGGCATAATTGCGCAGAGGCTCTTGCTTCTTTTACAAACCGCTGGGCTTCTACTTGCACAGCGGCTTCTCCTGCAATCAGTACTTTGATTGCCACGACACGATTTAGTGAAGCATCGTAAGCTTTATAAACTCGTCCCATCCCGCCACGCCCAATCTCAGCCAGAATCCTATAGCGCCCAAAAAAAACCCTATCTTCGGTTTTCCGCCTCTTGGCTCGCCAATTCCATAACCACAAACCACCCAGGCTCAAAAACAAAATTCCAGTACCAATCCATATCCACAAGGTGAATTCTGTTTTATGAAAAGGAACCAGGGAGATACTGGTAGTAGCTTCTTCTTTTGGCAATACGTTGACTATGCTTTGGCCGTTTTTGTAATAAGACAAGGAAAGGCTTACCACATAACTTTTACTGGGCACTTTTTCAAAGATGTGGGGAGTTCTAAAACCAGTCTGTTTGCCATCCAACCAAATTTGTGCCCCTAGCGGCTCAGAAATAACCTTGAGTGACCCTATCTTATTTTCCTGTGGTACAATTTTTAACTCAGGTGCCGTTGGTTTTGCATAAAGTTTAATTTCCATCCCTAAAGGAACGTTGTTTTCTTGTTCAGGCTGGCATAGAGCAGTATCCATGGAAACTGTTATTACCTTACCTTTGGCAAAAATTTTCTCTCTATACCCAACAATTTCACTAGTAACTGGGTTGCAAATTGCTTCTCCATGGCTATATATCTCTACTACGTCACCTGCCTCGGCACCTTGGAGTTGCCCGAGGTCTATGGTAAAATGAGGAGGCTTAATTTCCGTAATTGTTCCGCGAAGAGGTTGTGTAATGGCTAATTTGCGGACAATTTGTTCGGTCATCTCTTTGAGTTCCTCTCCTTTACCTTCAGCTACGTAAACCTGTTGCAATGAACCTTTCTTACATTCATAAAAACGTAGCGATAAAGAGAGTTTCTCCAGATTTTTCAACCAAATCAATTCTCCCAGAAAATCCACATTTTTCAGACGGCAAACGGCTATAGCCTTGTCGGTAGTAAATGTGCCATTTTCTTGCCCTTCCCATCCCGTTTGTTCTAGAGATACTATAAAAAACCGCTGCGTTTTGGTAAGCGCGGCCATCCAAATTTCCATAACCTCTCGGCGCTTTGTTTCTGACAATCGTTCTCCCACTAAAGTTACGGGCAAAATACCAAGGCGAGGACGCTCGCGGCCATAATGAATCAAATCGCGTAAAGGTTCGTATCTTTCTTCTTCCCCCTGTTTCCATCCTCCTATCCAGCCAATTTTTCCCAATATACTTTTGCCTGGTTCACTTTCTGTATTCAATTGCAAAAGTGCCTGTTGGAAACGCTTTCGCAAATTTGCATCCACAGAAGGCAAAGCTACATAGGCATCATGCGCAATAGGCTCGGTTTTGGCTAAAATTTTTAGCTCATTTACCTTATATCCCTTCCGTTTAGCAATGACGAGCGCACCGTCATATGTAGCTCCTGCTTCATATTTTTGCGTAAGGATTGCATCAATGACTGCCAAGTGATCGCCCAAAAATGAAGTTTTACCCAGAAAATGTGATGGATTGTAACCGTTTTTGATCAAAAGCGCACGAGGATAAATAAAACCAGAGGTGGATTTAGTATCTACATAAGCAAAGCTCCGGTTTGCTAAATCGCTCAAGGTAGATATAGGGTTTTTACTATGGGTAATGATAAGACCTCGGAAAGTGGTTTCGCCTTCATTAGCCACTGTAGCAAGCAATACCAAGCCAAATCGTTCTTTAGCTTTCACATAGGCATAAGGAGAAAGATGGGCAAAACTGAGCTGACCTTTTTCTAACCACTCGATGAGTTCGCCGTAATCCTTGGCTACTTTCATTTGCAGAGTAACTCCAGTTTGCTTCGCAAGATATTTCATTAAGGGTGTAAATTGGATTTGTATTTCCTGAGAAGAGAAGAAAGGAGGAAAGCCTAACAAATGTTGTGCCTCCTCACTTTGAATAGATATAGAAAACACTATTCCTATCAATAAATATTGCAAATTTTTCATATATTATTTTGTCTCGTGCAGTTCCATTTCCATTTGCAAAACCAGCCGCATCGCAAAATATTTGTGCTTGCGGACATTGGCAAATCTTGTCAATGTCCTGTCGCCGCCGGCGATACTCTGGCACTCCAGATACGCAAGATAAAGGTGATGGGTAGCCACCGCCAGCTTGCCATCGGCAAAAAACTCGATAATCGTGGTATCCTGTTGCATATCTTTTATCGTCTGGCGGAGTGTCTTTAAAGCCGGATACCATGTCTTCTGCCAGTTCAGCCAAAGCTCTCGCAATTCTTTTTCCTTTTTATCGCTATTTTGCAGTTGTGTTTCCATGCCCTCCAAATCGTCATACAACTTGCGCCAGCGAGCGATCATGGCGTCCAGTTTTTGCGTAGCGTCATGGCGTCTCTGGGCGGCAAGCTCTTTTTCTTTGGCCAGAATGCTTTGCAAATATTGTAAATCCTGCTCTAAACTTTTCTCCAGCGTGACAGCATCTTGCGCTACCACCGGCAAATCGGCAGACGGAGTTTTTTGCGCTCGCTGGTACAGATCGCGCGTGTAGCGTGCGGCCAGCTTCTGCAGATTCGCACAAAGCCTTGCCATCACTTTGTCCATTTGGGGATAGCGTAAAACAAGTGGCGCATGATCGTAGGCACTGATCTTTGTATGCCAGTAGACAAGATCGCTTGCCACTGTTTTCATGTATGCAGACCAGTCTTCCCAGTTTCCCTGCGGCAGGGATGCTTGCATGGCTTGATATTTTTGTTTTATTTGTTTCAGCTTCTCTTCGCACCACTGGATATCTTGCGCGAGCATCGGGTACTGGAAATTTTCGCCCACTGGTTCACGCGCCAGCATATCTTGCATTTTGCGAAGAATGCTTTGCTGCAGAAAATCCAGTTCTCGACAAAATTGGTTGTACTCTTTATCTACCTTCTTGAGCAGGGCAAAAGCCTCCTGGTATTCTTTGGTTTTATGATAATTCTTCTTTTTTCGCATCGCCCGCAATGCGCGTAACGCTTTGTCGTGCAATTCTATCTCCACCGCGCCCCTGATCATGTCGCGGCATGGCGCAGGCAGGGGCAGAGAAAAGTGCAAAAAGATCTCGCCTGTGCGCAACGTGACAAGGCTCTCTGTCATGCCCTCGATTTGTTGCAGTTCCAGCATGCTGGCACGGCAATAAGGCATGAAAACTTTGGCAAAACCATATGGTTCAGTTTCGTTACAGAGAGCCGTTTTCTCCTCCGCCAGTTTTTTAAGCCACGCCCTGAGTTCCTCTTGTTCTGCCAGCGTCAATGTTTGTTTTTGCAGATAAGATTCGCTTTTCTCGCGTAGCTCTTTATGAAACCGGCGATAACGATCTCCCATCTTTTGCAGAAAATCACGGTAAGCCAGTCGCACCATACGTTCCTCGGCTACACTGCCGAGATAGAACGGTTTCTTTTGCACAAGCAACGGTTCTTTATAGCCGGCGGCCAATGCCACTGGTTGCAAACTTTTGTCCAGTGCGATTTCTACATGATAAGTGCCGTTGAGCATTTTTCCCAAAACCGGGCCGTAGGCTATCTCGAATGCGCCGTGGTTGACACTGGTCTGAAAGCGGCTGCGGGGTATTTCGGCGTCTTCAAACAAGAGTCGCCCCACCAGTACCGTACCGTCGCTCAGGTCGCTTGTACCATAGATGTGCCAGTAGGTTTGGTTTTGCTCATCGTCGGAGACCGCACGCACCGTAATGGTCTGCGAGTCAAGAAAGCCGATGAGTAGCTGTAACAAAATAAGAGTTAAAAGATTACGGCTCATTTTGCACTCCTGTTATCTGGCAAACTCACGGTACTGATGGTAGCGTAGTTTATCTTGATAACTGAAGATGACTTCTTCAATAACAGCCATGTTGAATAAAGGCTTGGAAGCAGAATCCGGCGCAGGCGTAAGATAAAAATCGTCGCTGGCCAAAAAGTAAATATCGTAATCATAAGAGCCACCTGGCGACAAAGGCGATAACGGTTTTCCGTCGTTGTCGGAAATGGTATGTCCATTGTTCCGCTTTTTGGCAAGACTGTAGTACAAATCCATAGGGTCTGTGCTAGGAGCGGCATTGGTCGGTAAACCTTCACGGGCTGTGTAGGCGGTATACCAACTGATCAGTAATTCTTTCAGTAGCAAAGCCGGCCCCGGCGTGCCCAACTTTATACTATAGTCGGTTTCCGCCGTATACTGGTCGGCGATTTTGACAGTGACATCTCCGGTGGGCGTGGTTATCGTGACCTCGCCGTTCTTTCTGTTACCTGCTACGCTGATACTGGCATGGGCAGAATAAGTTAAAGTGATGGCAGTGAAGTCGAGCGGTTTGGGGGCGTTTTGCGTCATGCGTTGCCAGATTTCGTCCCACACATGTTTGGGGTAGCCTTGCGGCCAGCCATTTTTGTCCTGGCTGTCGCAGGTGATGTCGGCGACATAGCGCCCGCTCCAGTAGAGGCAGCCAGGAGTTGCCCTGCTACGGATGTCAGGCTTGAATTTTCCCTGAAATTTTGCTACTTCCCGCGAACTGTTTTCTGCGGGCGCGATATAGCGGCCCGGCATAAAAGTGCTGTCCGAAATGTTGGTTTGCGAAGAAATACCCAGATCATCCAACGTCGCAAACGGCGTTTGCAAATAGCGGTTTCGCGCCCAAATCAACTCTTGTTCCGTGATTCCACCATCGCCATCCGGGTCAAAATCATTGAAATGAAGTGTCCTGGAGCCATCGAGTGAGCGAAATTCGTTGACCGGTTCTTTATTAGGCTGCGGCGGGTCGATATTGGTGATTCTGTCGTCACTACTATCATCCCAGAAACTAAAAGGGTGACCAAAGTCAATAGCGTACTCGCCGCCCAAATACAGTCGTTTGAGCCATCCTGGTTTCACTTCGTTGTAAGCCAGGCTAAGCACCGCTTCGCGTAAATCCGTGCTCATATAGGCGGCAGCGATAAAGAGACGCCTGGCGAGAAAAGACCTGCCGTTGATGTTGTTGTACTTGGGGTCGTCAAAAGTGATAGCAACCAGCTTATCATAAATTTCCCTCACATACTCTGCGTATTGTTCAGGTACGTTGTAGGCATATGTCGGATCCGTTGTAGAATCTGCCGACACATCTATCCACACCGGATCTAGCAGCAACGGAGTTGGCGGGTTTACGGGCGGATTGGGAATGTTCATCGCATTTTTAAATGCACTGAAGTTTGGCACATTGTTTTTGCGCAGGTTGTAATCGGGGTCTTCATTGCGTGGCATATGATCCGGCACAGAAGTTCCTGGCGTGAGGTAAGTGTAACTGTTGACTGTGCCAGAGGTGACTGTCCCACGGTGGAGGGTCGTGCCTGCATCGTTGTAGAAAAAACCACTGACCACCACATCGGGGGCGCCGCTGCTACTTCGGCTGACATCCGCAAAATCACGCCAGCGTACAGCAAGGTGATACCATTCGTGCGGACGCACAGGATAGCCGCCGCTGCCGTCCGGCTTTAAAATGAGAGTTGCCTGGGTGCTGATGTAAGGATTGCCGACGGCGAAAGTTCCCTCAACCTGATCATCGTAGCCCATCGGCCATTTGAGAAATTGCCGTTTGACACTGAGCCGCAATTCTTTATCGGCCTCATTGTAGCGGGCGGCAAGTTGTATCTGGAAGGCCGCTGCCCAGCGGTGGGTTCCCTCGAACTGGAGAGCAGGTTCAAAAGGTGCCAGCTCAAAGTCGCCATTGATGTGGGCAAGAGCCAGGCCATTGCTGGCGTGGGGAAGCTGCACTACGGTGCCAATGGTGGGAGATTCCCAAGTAAGCGGGTCGTTGGCATCGCCGCCGAAATCGCGAGGGCTGTTCGTATTGAAATCAACCAATGCCGTGGTGGAGCCAAATACCGTCCGCCATTCATCATCGCCTTTGTTGAACTTGATCCAGAAAGAGACTGTGCCTTCCTTGGGCGGGACATTGGCATCGTTGTTGATGAGCGGGCTGTCGGGGTCAATATCACTGATGTCTTGCTTTTCTGTGGCAATATGGCAAAAGGTAGTATTGGGCAGCCACAAGACGCCATCGCTGACAAGATTTTGGCTTACGCTCATATTGCTCATGCCAGCGAGCAGGGGTGCCAGTTGCACATTCTCATTATTTTTCGTCGCCGTGATATTTAAGTCGCCATTGAACAGTGCCTTGAATTTCAGATTACTGTGGAGAGTACTGTTGCCGAACAACACCTTGTCATCATTGGTAACAGGTTCTACATAGCCAAAATCTTCCATGAGAGGATCTGTGCCGAGTGGCTTATCTTGATAATTTTTCACATGCGTGGCATGGTGATTGGTGGCCAGCGTGTCCGTGTCAAGCCCACGGCCATCAGGGGCAGGGCTACGGGTGGCGTTTTCCAGTTGTTCCTGGGTCTTGTGCCTGGCCAAACTGAAGACCTCGGCCACACAATAATATTCGGACTGTGCAAGCGTGCTGCCGTTGTCGTCCAAAATTTCGCCCAGCGAGTAAATTTCGAATAAGCCATAGGGAAAAAAACAAAATTCTGTGGTGTAGTAACTCAAATCGAGTTTGTTGACAGCCTGGTAGACAACGGCGTCCGGATTGTATTTGCGCAAGTAGACATGCGGGCTGGCGTTGGCCTTGACGAGCGCGGCTTTACTCTCTTGCTCGGCGCTGCTGCCCATAAACACCGTATTTTTTTCCCGATCCACAAAGGCAAAGAAGTTTTGAAAAGAAGCGAAGTTGATCTTGTGTCGCTCCTGGCAAATTTTATCGGCCAGGTTGATCGCTTCATCCTGGCTGATGCCGACTACAGTGTCCGCTATCTTGCTGGGCCATGCCGTGTCATCGCGTTTTTCCAGATCGCACAGCACCGCAACCAACACAGGCCAGGGTGCAGTGTTGACATTGATCGGGCTGCGGTAATCCTGTGCATATTGGTTTTCATTACCTGGCACAATGCGTCGGATCGTGCGGTAGATATCGTTGTTGCGCATCTCTTCCATCGTCGGATAGACGGTGTAATAGTCCCACAGGTGTTGCAGGATTTCCTGCGTCATACCGGTCGCCTGCAAAATGTCTTCCTTGGCTGTAAAACCGCCCAGTTCGGTGCGTTTTTGGAAAATAGCCTGGTAAACAGTTTTGAGAGTCGCGTCCGACGCAGGAGAGTAGCCGGTGCGCAGGGTAATGGCTCTGCTCAAGGCCAACAGCAGATTTCCCATACGGACAATGTCGGCATCGCTATGCGAGTTGAGATTTAGCTGCGAGGTGGTATCGAGAATTTTGAGGGTGTAGACCTGTTTTGCATCCCGCAGATAGCCACTGAAACGTCGTTTTGTCCCGTCTGGATATTCATAATAGTCTTGTGTGCCGTTGCGGCACACATAGGAAGGCCTGCGTGGCCATGTGGCGTCGTACTGGGTGAGAAACACTCGGTCGGTGCCGGCGCCGTTGTCATCTTCAACCGCCGGCGGCCTGTCTTCCACCCAACACATCCACTCTTTGGCAACATCTACCAGTTCGCCGGCAAAATCCTGGCGCAAACGCATCGTGGCATAAGAGACGCCGGCCTGAGCTACCAGCCTGGCGTTGGCACTCTCGGTAGCATGGCCGACGCATTTCGTTTCTATGGTTGTCATCCGCGAGAAACCGATTGCCATCGTGACCAGCAACATAAGAGTGGCAACGACGAAGATCAACGCTATGCCTTGTTTGGAAGAAACCGTTTTCATCTTTCTCTCCCTATTTCTTGTTCTTTCGCATGTACAGTTCCATTTTGCGCGCCTCGGTGTCTTTCGGATCCAATGCAAGCGAGCGCGTAAAATCGGCAATGGCGTCTTGCACTTTCTGCTGCGCAGCATAGAGAAAACCACGGTTTTTGTAGGCTCGAGCCATCTTGTCGTCCAACCGAATAGCTTCGCTGTAATCGCGGATGGCGTTTTCCATGTCTTGCAGCTTTTCTCTGGCAAGTGCCCGCCCAAAATAAACCAGGGGCAACTCAGGCGACAGGGCAAGCGCCTGGGTATAACTCTTCACGGCTTTCTCGTAATCTGTAGCTTTTGCATAGATCAGGCCAAGCCGATAGTAAGCCTCTGCCGCAACTTTTTTCTCTGCCGGTGTCTCTTGCTCTAAGAGGTAAATGGCCTCGTGTATGTCCAGGAGCGCCTGTCGTGTATCTTGCTTGTCTGCATAGGCCATGGCGCGGTCGCTGTAAGCCTGACTGTAATTTGGCTCCCAACGAATGGCAGAGTTGTAGTCTTCCACTGCACTCGCCATATCGCCTCGGTGTCGCTTAACGCTGGCGCGGGCACAATAAAACAGCGCCTTAGGGGAAGCGCGCAAAGCCTCTGTGTAGGCAACTACTGCGCCTTCCCAGTCGTTTTTTCTCTCTAGTGCCTGGCCGCGGCTAAAATAACAGTCGGCGAAACGCGGCGCAATCTGTATCGCCTGGTCATAATCGGCAAGTGATTTCTCTATATTGCCGGACAAGAGATGAGCATTACCCCTTTGGTGATACCCTTCGGCAAAAGCCGGATCGAGACGGACAGCCTGCGTAAAGTTTTGCACCGCTTGTTCCGGTTCTCCCAATTGCAAATGCGCCAGGCCCAGGGCATGATGCGCGGCAGGAAAATTCGGTTTGAGCGCGATCGCGCCGCTGTAGTCATGAACAGCCAGGGCGACATTGCCCTGCTCCATGAGAACCTGGGCGCGCCCAAGGTAACTTTCGACAAATTTGCCATCTTTGGTGAGCGCCCGGTTGTAGCAGGCTATGGCTTCTTCGAAATCTCTTTGCTCGTGGTACAACTGGCCGCGCAGATGCCATTTCCTGGCGTCCCACTTTTTCTGTTCTTCGTCGGACGGTTGCGGCAGAGGAAGGCCGCGATAGGCAAAAGAGGTATTGTCGAGAAACTGCTGGTTGTCTCTGCTGCTACGTACTTGCTGGCGGACTTGATACACCAACTCCTTGGCATGCGCCTCCACAATACCTGCACGCAGCCGGTACAAAGCCCATATCGCCACTTCCACTTCCTGGAGGCCGCGTGTAATATCGCAGTTCTCGAGCCTCCTGATTAAACATGTCACGCTGTTATGTGTGCCTTCTCTTGTCTGCGTGTCGCCAAATCTGCCCAATGCCTGGATGGCGGCCAGCCGTTGCCATAGATTGAGCGCCTGCTCCTCGAACTTTTGCGTATCTACATAGCGAATCAACTCTTTGACCACATCTGCATGATAAAACCTGGTAATCTGCGCGACATATTCTTGCAACGCGCCTTGCTCCGGTGGCTTGCTCAATAGTAGCATGCTCTTTTTCAATTGTTGGAGAGTCTGTTCACGGACGGCGGCTTCTGCCTGTTGAATTCGCGATTCTGCTACCGACAGTTCTTCTCCGGCCTGCGCAAAGGCTAACCGTGCCAACAAATAGTTTTCTCCTGCCAAAGCATGGTTGCCTATCTCTTTGTAGAGTTCACAGATATCTTGTCTCACCTTGTCTTGTCTCACTTTGACTTTTTTCAGATATGCAGGAATTTGCCCTTTCTGCGGTAGTACTGCCAGGTACCTCTCCAAACTGAACAACAGCTTCTCAGCCTCTTGGGCTTGTTTTATGGCGTTTTGATAGTTTTCTGTGGCTTTTTGCCGCAGATATTCTATATCGGCCTGGCTTGGTGCAGGTTTGATGCCCTTGCTCTGATTCTGTCCCTCCAGCTTGTTTTTTTGGCATGCGGCGATGTTGTTGTCTATTTCTCCCCATATCCCTTTGTCGAGATCTTCACGCCATTCCTGCAGCTCTTTGTCATTAGCAAAACGGCTGCAGCTTTCCAGTGCGCTCAAGGCCGTACCGAAATCACCCTTAGGGACCGACAGTTTGCTCAACCTGCGATTGACGGCGACCAGTTGGCTGTATAGTTTTTCGTTTGCTTGCCCTTTGGCTGCCAGCAGTTCGAGCTGCATCGCCATTTTTTGATAATCGCCCAGCGTACTCTCGCTGTCCGGTTTTTGCAGTAAAGAAGCGGCCGCTGCAAGCGTTTGCTCCACCTGACGTTTTTGCCAATATACTCCCCAGCCGAAGAACAAGAGCAGTACCATCAGGAACGTGGCCAATGCCGGTTTGTGCCGCCAAGCTTTTTTCCAGGCGCGGTACCACAACGAGGTGGGACGGGCGAGAATGACCTCGCCGTTGAAGAACCGCTCGATGTCTTCGGCCATTGTCTTGCCGCTCTGGTAGCGGCGGGCCGGATCTTTTTCCATCGCCTTGAGGCAGATGGTTTCGATATCGCGTGCCAGATTCGGGGTATGTTTACGCGGCGGTACCACATCTTTTTGCAAGATATTGTAGATGATGTTGAAAGGGGTGTCGCCTATGGCCGCCGAAACGCCTGTCACCATTTCATAGAGCATCGCTCCCATCGCGTAGATGTCGGTGCGCGGCGAAATTTTGGCAGCCTCGCCGCGTGCCTGTTCGGGAGCCATGTACTTGGGCGTGCCGAGAATTTCGCCGGCCCTGGTCATCTCCTTGTTGAGCTGCACATTTTTGGCCAGGCCGAAATCGAGGATGAGGACTCTGCCACTGCCTTTTTCCATCATCACGTTGCCCGGCTTGAGATCTCTGTGGACAACATGCTGGCTGTGCGCATAATCCATGGCCAGGGCAATTTCGCGCATGATTTCAAGGGCGCGGCGCGGCGCGGGGCGTGCGCGTTTTATTTGTGACAGCAACGACTCACCGGCGATGAAATCCATGACAATGTAGTCCTGCCCTTGCTCCTGCACGACGTCGTGTACCGCGACGATGTTGGGATGCTTCAGCTTGGCGGTAAGCCGTGCCTCGGTCAGGAATCGTTCCCGTTCGCGCTCGTTTCCTTTGTCGCCGCGCAGCATCACCTTGATGGCGACTGTGCGTTCGAGTTGCGGATGGTATGCCTTGTATACTTTGCCCATGCCGCCGGCACCCAACTCCTGGAGAATCTGGTAGACACCGATGTTGGCTTTGCTGTCGCCCTGACTCGGTTGGGGCTGCTTTGGCATGGTCGGGGACTGCGTTGATGCACTCTTGCCGGTGGCCGGCTCGATCACTGGTTTTGTCCCTCCAGCTTGCTTGCGCGCAGACAATGGCACGGCAGAGACTGTCTTGTGCTGAGAGGGAGAAGAAAGCGAAGATGCCGACTTGTTTGCCGACGGTAAAACATGCGTGGCGCTATTTTCATTAGTAGCAGGCGCAAGATGCTGGGTAACTTCGGAGGTGTCGGCAGCAGAGTCGTAGGCCACCGTCGCATCGCTACTGTCGGTCTCGTCGGCAACAGATGCAAGATCAGGGCCGTCGTAGGCCACCGTCGCATCGCTACTGTCGGTCTCGTCGGCAACAGATGCAAGATCAGGGCCGTCGTAGGCCACCGTCGCATTGCTACTGTCGGCCTCGTCGGCAGGCGGAGCAAGATGCTGGGTAACTTCGGAAGTATCGGCAGCAGCGGAGTCGTAGGCCACCGTAGTATCGCTAGTCTCATCAGGCGATAGCGGTGCAAAAATGGTTGCCTCAGATGGTTCTGATTTAGGTTTTTTTTGGGTTGGCAACGAATCGTTTTTACTGGAGTGAGGTTTTTGTTCATTCCCGCGCATAGTCATTCTCATTTATTTTTTCTTGGTTGCCAGTCCGACCGCCTGAATCTCGCTCCAGGGGATATAGATGTTTTCCTCGGAAAACTTGACGATCAGGAAGTCGGGCGTCACTTCGGCATTGCCACGGATAGGGGCATCTTTGCCTTTCAGATAAATGGACATGTTTTTGTAGTTGTTGGCGGCGAGGAGTGTCACCAGTTTTTCGTTCATATGCTCTGGCATAATTTTCTCCCAAAATTGTGGATTATTTGCACCTAATTCGAATTACCCAGGGCGATAGCCGTCTTTAGACGGCGGTAAGCCCTGGGTTATAACAATTCGCGCCTTCGGCGCTGGATCAAAAATATACCATTGCCAAGCGCCAGATGGCCTTCATCCGTTTATCTCTGCACTTCCTTGAGATAGTCGCCGTGCAGTTCCATCAACACCCGCTCCGGCGTCATCGGCGCGTTGAAAGCGAATGTTTTGTTCGGGCTGAACGTCTGCATGGCACTGCGAATGGCAAAAAATACACCGATGCCGTACATGAGGGGCGGCTCGCCCACAGCCTTGGCGCCGAAAGGACTGGCCGGATTGTCCACCCCTTCGAGGAATTTTACCTGGATGTCGTCGGGCATGAAGTAAGTCTCCGGCACTTTGTAACTGGCCAGGGCATTGGACAAAAGCAGCCCTTTCTCGTTAAACTTGATCTCCTCCAGAGTCATCCAGCCAAGCCCCTGCGCCAGACCGCCTTCCACCTGGCCACGCAGGATGAGCTGGTTGACTGAGCTGCCGCCGTCGTGTACGAGCTTCACCGCATCAATGTCGTAGGTGCCGCGCAGGCAATCTACTGTCACCTCGATGATGGCGGTGCCGAACACGTGGTAGGCAAAAGCGTTTCCCTGATTACTTTTTGCATCGAAGGCGATATTGGGTGTGGCATAGAAGCCGTGGGCGCTCAGATCAACGCGATTGAGGTAGCCGGAGATGATAAGTTTGTCCCAGTTCCAGCCGGTTTCCTTGCCATCGTAGAGTACTTTTTCGGCGACAACCGCCACTTTTGCCTTGTCGGCCAGCTTGAGTTCGCTTGCGGCAAACGTGTACAGACGCTCGCACAGTTGTGCCGTGGCATGGAGTAAGGCGTTACCATTCAGGTCAGTGCAGGCGCTCGCCGCGCTCGCCGACATGTTGACCGTGCGTTTGGTGTTGTTGCTTTCGATCTTGATGCGCTCCGGTCTGACGCCGAGGGCGCGGGCAGTGATTTCTGTGAGGTTGGTGTTCACCCCTTGCCCCATCTCGACGCCATTGGTTGACACACTGATATTGCCGTCGGTGTAGATGTGGACGAGCGCGCTTGCCTGATTGAGAAAAGTCGTGGTAAACGAGATGCCGAAGCAGATCGGCATCACCGCGCACCCCTTCTTTGTTTCATAATGCTTGTCGTTGTATGCCTGAATCTCTTTTTTGATGTCGCTTATCTTGTAGATTTGCATCGCTTCGTCCCAGGTGCGCTCGGCACGCGGGGCATTCACCTGCTGGTGGTAGGAAAACATCTCGCCCTCTTTGATGAGGTTTTTGCGCTGGATTTCCTCTTTTGCCATGCCCAGTTTTTCTGCCGCTTTGGCGATAGCAGCTTCGATCACGAACATGCCTTGCGGCCCGCCGAAGCCACGGAATGCGGTGTTGGACAAGAGATTGGTGCGGCACGACACGGCAAAGGCGCGCACGTTGGGAACGTAGTAAGCATTGGTGGCGTGGAACAGGCTGCGATAGAGGATCGCAGGCGACAGGTCGGCCGTGGCGCCTGCGTTCTGATACATCTTGACCTCGTAGGCCAGGATCTTGCCCTCTTTGCTGAGTCCCATTTTGAAATCAGAGGAATAGGGATGGCGCTTCCCCGTCATGCGCACGTCTTCCGCGCGCGACAGCACGATCTGCACCGGGCGTTTGAGTTTCCAGGCACTGAGCGCGGCAATGGCGGCCCATTGGGTAGCCTGGTCTTCCTTGCCGCCAAAGCCGCCACCGAGACGCGGCACATCCACCTCGACCTGGGGGAACGGAATGTTGAGCATGAGGGCGATCGTCTTCTGCACCGCCGTGGGGCTTTGCGTGGACGCGTAGACACGCCAGGTGTTGCCTTCAAGCGGAATGACGCGGGCGCTTTGTGTTTCCAGGTAAGCATGCTCCTGGCCGCCCGTTTCGGTGCTGCCGGCGACGACGATGGCGCACTTTTCCCACACACTGTCTACGTCGCCAAGTGTAAAAGTGAGCGGCTGACCGATAATCTCGCCCTTGGCATACGCCTCGCGCGCATCGAACACGCCGGGTGATTCCTTCACTTCCATGCGCACTCGCTTTACCCCTGCGCGGGCGATTTCCGGTGTCCTGGCAACAACGACGGCCACCGGTTCACCGATATAGTGTACATCTTTGTCGGCCAGCACCAGGTCGTCCTGGATGATGGTGCCGTGCTGGTTGCGTCCGGGAATGTCTTGGGCGGTGAAGACCGCCGCCACACCTTCCACCTTGAGCGCATCTTGCATCTCGATAGACACGATCTTGCCGTGCGCGACAGGGGAAGCATAGACCGCGGCATGCAGTAAGTCCGCCGGCTGCCACATGTCGTCAATATACTGGGATTCACCACGGGTATGAGAAGCTGCGTCAATGTGCTTGATCATATCAAATCCCTCGCTTTCACGGATTCTGGAAACAGTTTGCACAGATGGGCAATGAGGAACTGGCGCACCAGGAGCCGCTTGTAATCGCTGCTGCCACGGATATCGCTGATCGGCGAAATTTCACTCTGCGCTACCGGCATGGCGCCCTTGACCGTGTCTTTGCTCACCGGCTTGCCAAGGAGATAGGCGCAAGTATTACGCATAAAGAGCGGGATCGGCGCTACGCCGCCCATGGTAAGAGCGATGTCGCCAATCGCGCCCTTGTCGAGTTTGACACGCACGGCGCTCGTCACCGAGGCGATGTCAAGGCATTTGCGTTTCGACACCTTCTCAAAGTTGAACTTGGTCTCTCTGTCGCGCACCGGCACTACCACTTCGGTTAAAATTTCGCCTGGTGTCTTGTCCAGTTTCTTGTACCCTTTGTAAAATTCTTTGATCGCTACACTGCGGCTCTTGATTCCCTCGCACAGCACGAGCTCTGCTTCCAGAGCCAGGAAGATAGCGGTCATGTCGCCAATGGGCGAGGCATTGATGATGTTACCACCCAGCGTGGCGCGGTTACACACCTGCCAGGAGGCGATGAGATGCAGATACTGCGGCATCTCCGGCATGATTTCCAGAATCTGCGGATGGTGAGCGATTTCCTCGAAAGTGGTGAGAGCGCCGATGCGGATGTGCCCGTTTTGACGGGTGATGCCGCGAATTTCAGGGTAGAGGTTGAGTATTTTCACGCGCGCTTCGGGCAGTGCTTCGCCTTTCTGCACATAGATGTCGGTGCCGCCGGCGACCATGAATTCGCTCGGCAGTGCCGCTTCTTCGGTGTGCATGGCCGGCAGTGCCCGCAGGCGTGCCGGGATATCGCGAAAGTAGGCGGGCAGCGCACCGAGCGCAATCAAGGTTTCGATGCGGCTCTTTGTCTGCACCAGGTCTTTGGCGATGGTGTTTTGCAATATTTTACCGGCACGCTTGAGCGAGGCATAGCCGGTGCAACGGCACAGGTGGCCGCTTAGAGCCTTCTTGATTCCCGCCGGCGACACATCCCAGCCTTCCTGCATGAGAAAGCCGGTGAGCGAAACGACGATGCCTGGTGTACAGAACCCGCATTGACTGCCACCTTCAGCGACTATAGCCTGCTGTACCGGCGAGAGATCGTCGGCCAAATTGAGTCCCTCGATGGTGACGAGGTGTTTGCCCTGGAGCTCACCGAGCGGCGTCAGGCATGAAGTGACCGGACGATAGTGTACTTTCTCGCCCTCGAGATCACCGATCAACACGACACACGCGCCGCAATCACCTTCCTTACACCCTTCTTTGGTACCTGCGAGATGCTCTTTCTTGCGCAGATAGTCGAGCACGAGAAGCCCACCCGGTTCGCTGGTGCATACCGCGCGGTCGTTCAACAGAAAATGGATTTTTGTAGGCATACAACATCCTTGTTAGTGAGATTTTGCTACCATGCCAAGGTAATTTGCAACCGTTATTTTACGGTTATTTAGCGACCATTGCAACAAAAATTATCTGTTTGCAGAAATGGTTTTCACAACGGCTACCATTGGCATAATTATTTTTTTCCACGAGCCTAACTACCTTGAAAGTATGGTAAATAAGCAATTGTCCAAATGGTTAAACTGAGGGCGCGACGACGCCATTGGTCAAAAGATCAAGTAAGTTCTCACATTCTGTAAAAATAATATAATGTGTACTGGTCAACAATTCGAGTTACACTATACTCCAAAGAAAAGTTCTTGGCTCAACATGGCAGAGGTCGAGTTTTCGGCTCTTGCTAAACAATGCCTTGATCGCAGAATCCCTGACCAGAACAATTTTTGTTAAAAACCCTTGACCTTAAGATTAATGTTGTTACAATATTGTTATTGTATTGTCAATGACAATACTGACAGTAAATTTGTCAAGGGTAAACAATGGCTTATGAATATTTAAAAAAAGATTTAAACCAATATGCCTCATTGAATTTGGCGAGCAATCCCTTTACCATTGCGCCACTGTTCAGGTCTTTTAAAAATCTAAAAAAATGTGAAAAAGAAGAAGCAATATTCGTGATGCCACAGGAGATCGAAAAGGAAATACAGACCCTCGTACATATGCAAGACAGGCGTGCATTGATTTATGGGCTTTATGGAGATGGCAAGACTTCGCTTGTAGATTTTATCCTCTACTTAGCATACAATTTTCACAAACGGCTATGCCTACGGGTGATTATCACCGAAGATAATGTAGAAAGAGCCATTCATGAAATGTTGCTGGCAGTTTGCTTTGAAATTTTGGCGGAACTTTCCAGTCGTCCCATTTTAAAACCTTTGGATGCCCTTAGAAAATGGTATATGGAGAGGCAGCGGGCAGATTTTTTTATAGAAAATATTTTAAAACTTATGGGAAAATACACGGAAACCCAAGAAAACAATCATAGTTCCAAAAAACAACACAATTTAAAAGCTTCGCTAGGCGTTATTCAAGCTGATTATGGGTCTTCTGAAGAAATAGAGATCCGTAAAAGTATTCAATCTTACGTCGAGATTCTGCCCATGAGAAAAGTAGCGGATTACCTGGAAGAGTTCGTACAAATAGCCCAAGAAATGGGCTTTCGCGATATTGTTATCTATATAGATGAAGCAGACCACCTGCGGCAACTAGACCGTTTTCTCAATATGTTGACGCGGGCTAGAGAGGTTTTATTTACCCCAGGTTACACTTTTTTTGTTGCTGGCTCTGTAGAAATTGCCAAACACACGGAAGCTATGGGGGCTATTTTCGATAAACTAATCTTTGTACCATCGGCCAATCATCTGATTTTTAGGGAAATACTGGATCGCCGTATTCGCGCCATCAATTCTACATTGGCCATCCTGGATATTTTTGAAGAAGATGCCCTGCAACTTATCTTGGAAAAAACGCGAGGGGTGCGCAAAAGTTTCCTGAGAATGGCAGAAAATGCCCTAGATACAGCAGGTACAGCAGGAAGTAAAAAAGTAACATCTGAGCATTGTTGGCAAATCTTATCTACAAGTGAAGACAAAATTTCTGCTAACTTAAAAGAGAGCCACCTTAAAATTCTCAAATACCTTGCACAACACGAGAGTGCCTCGCCATCAGACCTCAGCTTCCAAGAGCAACTGCAAGTGAAAAGAGTCCAATTGAGAAATATCTTGGAAGAACTCGGCGCCCTTGGTTATGTAAGGAAAGAGGCCAAAGGTAGAAAAATTTATTATCAGATAGCCGTTCCCTATCGCCCTTATTTTAAGGGTGCCTAATAAAAAAAGCCCCATCCTTGCGGACAGGGCTTGGGGTTTCAGATCAACGTGAGATTACAGGTTACTTGGCCTGTTCTACCATGACACCTTTGTTAGAGCGGCGCATCTGGCTGCGCAGTTTCTGGACGTTCGATTCCTGCATCGAGCGGTTGAATTCCAACAAACACGCCGCGCAGGTCGCTGTCGCCTGAAACGAAGCGTTCGGCGGCCGAGCCGATGACTTTGACGTGGACGTTTTCCGGCCGGCTGTTTCTTCATTTTGAGGTCTTTCCAAATGACAGCATTTTGCACACACTGTGTGCAAAATCACACTCGTTTTATTCTTAGTCAACTAACCCCCGCTTAGAATGTTGGCTCTGCTCACTGCGTGAGCAGTTTTGCCGAGGGGCAAAAGCGCCAACATTCTTGAAGCGGGGGCTTGCGGA
>JAGVGO010000075.1 GCA_020057085.1 Planctomycetota bacterium
AAAAAGGCAGAGTATCTCTGAGGTCAGCCAAAATCATGGAATGCGTAGCCGCAGGCTTGAGCCGAGTAAGGCAAGCGATTTTATTGGGATAATCTGGCTAAAGCCTGCGCCGAAAAGAAGATGCGGAAGCCATGTCAAGTGGAGAACAGTTCTGGCTCGACATCAACTCGCTGCTCACGTCCGGCGTCTGTTATTACAGTTTGCCGCAGTGCAATTTTGCGATTGCACCACCGATAACGAACTGCTAGAATGGATAAGTCGTATGATAGCAAAACTATGAGGGAACGGCAAACAAAACTTTTACATCTACGGCGCCAAGATGCGCAAATTCTGTACTTCGCTCAGGTGTCCGCGTCTACCAGACGCGGCAAAAAGGTCAAACTAACTAGGAACTCCTTTTATGGTAAACATCAGCTCGCTCATTCGCAACGTGGAAAAAGTCATTGTCGGCAAGACCGAGGCTGTGGAACTGGCGGTTGCCTGTCTCCTGGCCGGCGGCAATCTCTTGATCGAAGATGTGCCGGGCACCGGCAAAACGACGCTGGCGCTCGCGGTGGCACGTTCGATCCAGGCCAGCTTCGCCCGCATCCAATTCACCGCCGATCTCTTGCCTACCGACATCACCGGTGTATCGGTGTACAATCAGGGCAACAGCGATTTTGAATTTCGTCGCGGGCCGATTTTCAACCACGTGGTGCTGGCCGACGAGATCAACCGTGGCACGCCGCGCGTGCAAAGCGGACTCCTCGAAGCGATGAACGAACGACAGGTATCGGTGGACGGTACGACCTACGATCTGCCCGCACCTTTTTTCGTCATCGCCACGCAAAATCCGCTCACTTTCGCCGGCACTTATCCGCTCCTGGCAGCGCAGCTCGACCGCTTTCTCGTGAAGCTCAAGCTCGGTTATCTGCAGCCGGAAGAAGAGATCGCCATGTTGCACCAGCAACGCATCGCCCATCCGCTCGATCAGCTTACGGCGGTGATGACGGTGGATGAACTCCTGGCTTTGCAAAAACAGACGCGCGAAATCACGGTAGACGACACCATTTACCGCTACATCATCGCTCTGGTACACGCCACCCGTAACTCGCCGGAAATCCGTTACGGCATCAGCCACCGCGGCTCGCTGGCGCTTTTCAACGCCGTGCGAGCTTACGCCATGGTGCAAGAGCGAGCCTACGTCATCCCCGACGATGTCAAGAAAATGGCACTGCCGGTATTGGCTCATCGTCTGGTGCAAACCTCCGACCATCGTGGCCACGAGTTTGCCGAACAACTGATCACACGGCTGCTCGAAACCGTGCCCGTACCACTCTAGGTGTGTTATGGTAGTTACCAGATTTGCCAAATATTACCTCTTGCTGGTGGCGGTGATCATCATGGCGGCGGCCAACACCAAAACCAATCTGCTCAATCTGTTCACCGCTTTTTTGCTGGCACTGCTGCTCCTGTCGTGGGCATTTTTGCGCAGCAATCTGGCTAAAGTTGTGGTGCGCCTGGAGTCGCCGCCGGAGGTTTTCAGCGACACTACCTGCCCCCTCCGCTATTTATTCGCCAATCACGGCATCTACCACAAATTCGGGCTGTGCGTGCGCGACCCGGTAAGCGACTACCAGTATAGCATCCCTGACATTCCACCGCAAGCTACGCTGGCGGTCACGCATGACAAAAAGTTTACCCGGCGCGGCATCGTTATCTGGCAAAGCATCACCGTAAAAAGCGACTTTCCGTTCGGTTTTTTTTGCGGAGAATTGAAAGCGGCAGTAAACCACACCCTGCTGGTATTGCCCAGACCGCTTCCCTTTTCGCTCATACCGCTCCCCAACAAGCCCAGCATGTTCCGCGAA
Organism: Planctomycetota bacterium; assembly: GCA_020057085.1. GTDB lineage: Bacteria > Planctomycetota > Uabimicrobiia > Uabimicrobiales > JABWCH01 > JAGVGO01. The sequence goes on from JAGVGO010000075.1 coordinate 1,851, forward strand.
GGCGGTTTTTTCTCGTCGCTCACCCGCACTGCCAGCCAGGATTTCGCAGGCATGCGCGAATACCAGCCGGGTGACAGCCAAAAACGCATCCACTGGAAAGCTTCGGCCAAGGCGCAGCAGCTCATCGTCAAGGAATATGAGGAAGATTTGCCGGCCGGTGTTTCCATCGTCATGGATATTTTCCCTGAAACGGACGGCGCAAAGCAGGCGGCGCTATTCGAACAGGCCATCGTCGTGACCGCTTCGGTGGTATGGCAGGTGGCGCACCTCGGTTATCTCATCTTGTTCGCCCAGGGATCACACATGGTGTCTTATGGCCGCGGCAGCGAACATGCCTTGCACATTTTGCGACTCCTGGCACAGGCCGACGCGGACAAAGACAGCTCAGATCGCACGGTTGTGGAGAAAGCGTGGCGCGATATTCCACGCAGCACCACAGCTATCTTCGTTTTCCTGCGTATGCGACCGGAAATCGCCGCCTATCTGCAAGAGCTGGTACGTTGTGCCTGCCAGGTGGTAGCTATCTCTGTGGCCGCAGACGACAGTTACCCGCCACTCCCCGGCGTCGAGGCGTACCGTCTGCGTGCGGTCGAGAGCGAACTGTTGGTGCTGGAGAGAGTCAACTAACGAACGTCTTTCCCTGCAGAAGCGTCTACTATCTGAAAATTTTTTTTCTAACGAGGTGCACCACCCGTATCAAGGTAGCTGCAATAGCTGCCCCCCGTATCAAGGTAGCAGCAATAGCTGCCCCAAGAGTCGTGCCAATAATGAGCACGATTAGCATCACCATAGGATATTCTCTTCTGTCGATATGAAATACGTTCTCTGCCGCGATGACGCTCACGCACAAACCTCCAATGATAAACAACCCGCAGAGAAGACCACCAAAGAAGCCCTTAGCATGTCGGTAAAAAAGCATGCCACTAATGGCAATGCCAACCTCCCAAGATGTAGCTATCTCGACTCCAGTGAGAATATCTGGCTGATTTAGGTATCTGCCAAAAACAATAAGCCAGGCGCCTGCGAACAGTACCGCTGATATTCCAGCCATGGCTATTCCCATCCCACTGCCTATGCGTTTGTTCCATGTTCCTACGATGCCACCGCCGATTACAGCAGTCATAAGGACGCTGAGGGCAAAGCCCGGGAACAATGTGAAAGTAGGCAATGGATTGTGATGCATACCAAATGAATCGGTAAAATATTGCACATAAAGCCCACCACCTATGATTCCAGCACCGGTAGTAGCAAAGGTTAGCCAGGTGATATCTCCGATCGAAAGCTGGGCAATATCTTTCCCGGCACGTTTTTTCCACTGCCAAAGAAAAAGCAGCACTGCCAGAAGTATTGCCACTACTCCAATATCTACAGCCTCCGCCATAGATATTAGGCTCTCGTAATCCTCAGAGTCTATAAAGCAGCAAGGAAAAGGAAGGGATTCTCTAAGTTCTCTGGCTACTGATGGACTGTTTATGGAAAGAGAACGCCACTGAGTAAGCTTGGCAAGCCCAATTTCACCGGACTTGCTAGTCTGGGATCCCCTCAGATATAATATACATAAATGAGAAAGTTTGCTAAGATGAGGTATGCTGGCATCTGTGATTTTCGTATCGCGTAAGTTAAGTGAGTAAAGATTTTGGAGACTGGCCAAATGTGCGACTCCCTGATCCGTGATTTGGCACTCGCTAACATTCAGGGCAGATAGTTGAGGTAGTTTGGCTAGATGGAGTAGGCCAGTATCTGTGATTTGAGTGTTTTGCAGATTCAGCAAGCGCAGATTGGTCAGTTGTGCCAAATCGGCCAGATCGGCATCTTTTGTGTCTGTGTTAGCCAAACTGAGAAAATAAAGATTAGGTAAGTTTTTGAGGCTACCACTGACTTGGCGCGTGCCCGTGTGACAGTCCAGAAACAGGGTGACAAGATTCGTCAAACTTTTTAAATGGACTAGCTCCTCGCCACAGACATTGGTAAAACTTATATCCAGAGTGCGCAGCTTGGTAAGTTTGGCTAGATGTTCCAGTTTCTTGATGCTATCTAAAGACAGCACTTCCAGTTGCGAAAGCTTACTTAAATGTTGCAAAGCAGATTCAGGAAGATCGCTAGAGCTTATCTTAAGTTGACGCAGATTACCGAGCACACTTAAATGCTCCATGCTGACATCATCGAACATTCGGATGCCGGCCAACTCCAGCTTGCGGAGATTTTGCAATTTTGCCAGATGGGCAGTATCCAGTTCGTAATTCTGGAAGTTCATCACGAGGCTAAGGCTTTGCAGATTAGACAAATGAGACAAATAAGACAGACTGGCATTGGTAAACTCGCGAGGCTTGAGCACCCCCACATAAAGAGTACGTAGGTTAGACAAATTCTTTAAGTGTGAGATGCCAGAGTCACTTATGTCGCTAAAGTCTAGATGTAAATAGCAAAGGTTGGTGAAATCTTTCATCTGGGCAAGCAATTGGTCTATGTTTATGTCTTTAACTTCCGTGACAGCAAGAGAACGTAGGTTTTTCATTGCATTTATATTGTGGCGAGTTATGTATCTTCGACAATTCAGGGTATGGAGCTTAGGAAAATTTTTTAAGTAGTCTTGCTCGTCACCAAGATCAATAATGCTTATGTGAAGTATCTGCAAGTTTGGCAATTTTATATTGGCTAGCCAACCATCATCCATATAGGGGCATGATAACATCCGCAGTTTTGTTAAGCTTTGGCAATGGGAAAGACCGGCATCTGTGACACGGATGCCATTGATAAACAGTATTTCCAGCTCTGTCAGATTTTTTAAATATGTGAGTTCTTTATCGCCGTCACCGAGATAGCCCAGGTCTAATACCATTAAGTTGCGAAACTGTGCGAGATGTTGCAGTTTCTCGCCTTCGTCTAGGTAATTGATGACGATTTTTAAATTTGGCAATTGGGCAGACATCTTCGCTGCCAGCTCAGAATTCAAGCGTGTTTCGATTTGTACGTACTGGATCTTTTCGTAGGAGACATGTTGTTTCTCCATGTCTCCCGGCGACGAGATGCGCATTCCGTAGAGTACATCGTTTACGTAATAAAGATTTCCCCTGATTTCCCAATGTAGGGATGATTCGTTAGTATAAAGATAGTAGAGATAGCATCGGTCTTCGTTCCTGTCCAAGCGAATCAAGTCCCCAGGCTTTGCTTCTATTGTGGCAGGCACGTCACCACATAGCGAGCCATTGACACTGATAGCCGTAGATGCTGTGGGAATCAAGCCAGATAAGGGCGAAACGGTGATCCAAACCTCTCGGGTTTCTTCCTGGGCCATTGTTCCCACAGTTCCTATAATAACAATCGCCAGTAGCAAAAAACAGGTTTTCTGGAATAACTTGCTAAACATTTTTCACGGCCTTTCTAATTTGACGCTGTTGATATTGGAGACAATCGCTTGATGCAAAATGCTATTCCCTCTGGAACTTGAAGCCGAAGCTTTCCACGTCGTCCTGGACATCCTTGTAAAATTTGTTGGTGGTGCTGGCGGCATCGAAAATGAATTTGTGATAGACATCGCGGCCTTGTTTTTTCTGTTTGAGCGCCTTGGCCAACAGCTCGCGGAACTGCTCTTTGCTGAGCTGCGATTCGCGGTAAAAAATGCGGTCATGGCGGAAAGAAAATTTGTAATTGGCGGCTACGTCTTTCGGGTAGCTTTCTTCGAGTAGCGCCCGGTTGCGGCGGACGAGATCGTCGCCGTCCACCTCTCGTTTGACCAACTCTTGTGTTTCTGTACTCAAATTGACCGCAGCGAACCGCTCCTGTTTGTAAAATTTCTGCTCGCGCAGCAGGTAGTTGAGGTCGGCCAGCAAGGCTTTTTGCAAAATATCGGATACGTAGCCGTCGTACTTGCCCAGCAATTGTTTGGTTTCGGGTGACAGGTGCTCGCGGATGTACCCTGAAACAGGATCTTTGTTTTCCTTGATCTTGTAGACCATAGCAGCCAAATCCTGAAAATCGTCCCCCTGCAAAGACAGAGGATGCGAAGCGAGAGAGGCAGGCTGCATGGCTGGTTCCTTGGTGGAATTTTTCGTGTCGCCAGGGCCTTGTCCTGGCCCTTTACCAGGGCCAAAACCCACGCCGATGCCGATACCGCCGAACATGTAAATGAGAACGAGCACCGCTATGATCACCAACCATGTAATAAAAGACCAGTGTTTTTTGCCTTTACCGCTGTGTTCTTTACTTTTGCTCATAAAAATTCTCTTTCTTCTGTGAAACTTCCCCTTGGAAAAAACGGCCCGCCAGGATGGTAAGATCATTTATCTTGCTTCTCTTCACTTGCCGCAAGCGGTACAAAACCTTGCACGGCGACATGCAGAGTGGGTTGATCTTCGCTCGAAGTGGCGATGGTGAGTTTGCCACGGAATTCACCGGCTGATGTGCCTCTGTCAGGCCTCACGGTCACACTCACTTCGTAATACTGGTCAGGGATAATGTTTTTGATCTCGGTGTGCGCGAATGGCAGATTGACGTTCGCGCTTTGCATTTTGAACGACTTGCCTTCACGGTTGTAAACCATGATGCTTTTCGTTACCGCCCGTTTATGAGCGACAAGCCCGAACGCCAGATAATCGCGGCTGAGGCCGATCTCACCGCTCACCACCACCGCTACCGGCAGCTCTATCTTTTCGTAGCCTGGGGCATCGGTCAGGATGTACAGTTTGCCCTCGATGCGGCCAAACGGAATGTCTTTGCGCGGGGCGACATTGATGCAGTAAGCACGGCGCGGTGCCGGATAAAAACCATCATAGACCACAGCTTCCCATGACACGGCAAAGCATTCCGGCAGGTCAGGAACCTCGCAGTACACTTTGTTGACATGGAAGTCAGGGGCGAGACGCGGCGATACCCAGATTTTCTTTTCTACTGCAACACCACGTCGTATCTCGCCGAAATACACCGCTTCCTGGCTGATGAAACCATCCTTGTAGATCGTCACGTCAAACGGCAAGAGAATCGCGGCCTCGCTCAGATTGGTTACGACACCGATCTCCCAGCGCAAAAAACCAAAGCGGTTTTTCGGGTTCAAAATGATCTCCACCCGTGTTTCTCTACCAGGCTCCAATTCGGAGGGGTTGGGCGTGGCTACGGTGCACACGCACGGGGTGTTCACCTTGACGATTTTCATCACCTCCTGGCTGCGATTGGTCAAGATGAACACACAGTGTACCGGCTGATTGTCCGGGACGCTGCCCATGTGGTGTACCGGTGGCGATACCTCGATGAGCGTTGCATTTTGGGAAAAAAGCGGCGCTCCTGGCATACAGCACACGAATATCGCGGCTAACAGATAGATCGTTTGGCTCTTGCATGTGCTCATGGTAATACCTTTCTCGTAGTTTTGGGGAGCGTGATACCAGCCCTGAAGCGCAGAGCGCCCTCGGCGTCGGGAGGAAGCAGTACACGCTATCCGACCTGGTCTTGCGAACAGGCGACAATCAAGTAACCTGCAACAGTCCGCCATCGCGAACGCGGAAGGGCTGGTATCAGCGCGACCTATCTTTTATTTCCAATAATGTCTATTGCTCTATCAACTATATCACCGTTCAATTTTTCTTGCAACAGATTTCGCGGCTTCACGCTGTCAGTTTTTTTTAGCATCTGCTAAAAAAATATGGCAGCCGTGCCCACTGTTTTGTGTCACCTGTTTTTTTGTTGGTATTATATCTGTGTTTAAATATTACAGTTATATCACCAATATGACGCTTCCCACATGTGGTATATAATTTGCTGAGTGCCTTATCTCTTATGTTGCAAGAGTTATTTTTTACAGCAACGATTTTATCTCTGTAGACCCTTGATGTAAAGGCGGGCAAATTTTTATGAAAAATCTTTTCACCATCAAAATGTTGCCATCATTCATTACTATGGGCAACTTGTGTTCCGGTTTCTTTGCCATCGCGATGATTGCCGAAGGGTATTTGAATGCTGCGGCATGGCTGATTTTTGCCGGTATGCTGTGTGACATGTTCGATGGAAAAGTGGCGCGTCTGGCACATGTGAGCAGCGCCTTCGGCGAGCAGCTCGATTCGCTCTCCGACATGATTACGTTCGGGGCAGCGCCGGCTTTTCTGCTCAAGGTGAAACTCATGGAAAGCCCGGCTGTCGTGCATCCTGCTCTGGCCTGGTGCGTGTCGGCGCTCTTCATAATCTGCGCCGCTTCCCGCCTCGCACGTTTCAATGTGACTACGCAGCAAGATGAAGCTTCCCATGCCTATTTTCAGGGCCTTGCCACACCAGGTGCCGCCGGCGTCGTGGCGTCGCTCGTATTGTTGAGCAATGTGGTGTATGACGTGATGCCACTCGCTTACTACAAGTGGGCAATGCTGGCAATGGGCGCGATCCTCGCTATCCTCATGGTGAGCCATATCCGCTATATCCATATGGGCGTACATTTTCTCAAGAAAAACCTGGTGGTGGTGGATTGCGTCACTTTCTTGCTCTTCCTCGCACTCGTCATCATCGAACCGCAACTGTTCATCATCGCCTTGAGCGCCTGTTTCCTGATCTACGCTTTTGCCGCGCCGATCAAGAAATTCTGCCAGTTACTCTTCATCACACCTGAAGCCATTACGCAAGAAACTCTTGCCAACGAATCTGTACAGCCAGACGCCTAAGATTTGAGAACCTGACATGCGCAACAAAATTTTTGGCATTGATGTAGGCAACACGCACACTAAAGTCGGCGTCATCGAAGGGACGAAGGTCTTAGATGTGTTCCGTTTTCGCACCGACCGCGAGCGGGCGGTGGATGAATATTATTTCCAGTATAAAAACATTTGCCACGAAATGGGGCTTGAGCGAATTCCGCCTTTGTGGGTGGCCAGCGTGGTGCCGTCTGTCTCTATCGCTTTGGAGCGGCTGGCGGAGAATCGCCGCCTCGAGATGCACCGGATCAGTGCGCAAAATCGCTTCCATTTCCAGATTCATCCAGAAATTTCGCAACAAATCGGCGCCGATATTCTGATTCTGGCCGAAGCCGCTGCTTGCCTGATAGGTAAAGATGCCATCATTGTCTCTGCCGGCACCGCCACCGTCGTGTTCGCCCTGCGCAACAACATCCTGTTAGGCGGCGCTATCGCTCCTGGTATCAAAGGGTCTGTGGAATCTCTCATCAGTCAGGCCGCGCTACTCAAAACGGTTTTTATGGAAGTGCCCAGTAAAGCCGTTGGTCAGAATACTGAAGAGGCCATGATGAGCGGCGTCATCTATGGTTTTGCAGGTCTCATAGACGGCTTGGTCACACGCATGAGAGAAGAACTGGGTAGGCCCGATATGCCGGTCATCGCCAGCGGCGGGTTGATCGGCAAAGTGGGCCAAGTGTCGCGCACCA
>JAGVGO010000026.1 GCA_020057085.1 Planctomycetota bacterium
CGACGAGCGCCGCATAGCCTGGCTCTGTAAGCGAGGAGCAACGAAGTAGATTGATAAAAGTGCCCTCAAGAATGTGAAGTTATTTTTAGACAGAGCCTATGGTCAGCCGATCAAGCGAAAGGACTCATCTAACGATGAGTCCTTTTTCATTGTAACCTCCATGAACAAAGGAGAAAGAGCCTATGCCGATCTATGTATACCAAGCGAGAGAACAGGAAAAAAGTTGCGAATATTGTCGTACTTCATTTGAATTATTGCAGAGCATGAGCGAAGAGTCGCTCTCCGTTTGCCCCAAATGCGGAGCGGCGGTGCGTCGGTTAATCCAGCTCGTAGGCATGCGAGTTGGCCAGCGACATCTGTTGACCGACAAAAATATCAAGGATCACGGTTTTACCAAGCTGGTGAATGAAGGCGGCGGCAAATACAGAAAAATATAATTTGTTACATTTTACATTTTTCATAAAATACGCATTTGCAAGAAAGGAACTATAGTGTCAACCATTTTCATGATGCGATTCAACGACCGGCAAGGGGCGGTGATCGCAGACGAATCTACGTGGCATCTGGGATTTAAGTACGGCTACCGGCGTTCCAACTACGGGGATCATATTTTCCCTTTGCTGCACAAAGAAACCATGCAGCGTACAGGTGTCGCCGCAGTGTATGCAGGGCTGGGGTTTCCGTCGTTTCATTTTGAAGCGGCGGAGCATGCACGCAGCCTACTCAACGGGGCGCAGGCCAGTTTTGCCTCGCTCCAGGAAATAAGTAATGTGCTTTTCCAGGAATACCAGAAAGTGCACGAACGCATGGTAAACGATCGCATGCGTCTTATGTTCGGCTTCAGCCGTGATGAACTCAATAGTCTGTCATGCCAACGAGACGGGCGCAGCGTGAGCATCAAGCAAGAAGCCGTGATCCAGGACGCAAAAAAGACCGCCACCGCTCAGGAGCGCACAGAGGCACTGCAGCGCATCACCGAGAACACCGGCGGTATCATGGGCTACACGCCGCGCGAAGGGCTGCAATCGTACTATGTAGACGCCAGTCACAAGGGACTTGGCTTTGCCTATCCGCTCTCGGTGTTCGGTCACGGCGATCAGATCGGCAACCACATCTACGGCGAGATCGCTCATCGCATGAATTTGCACGAGCGGCGCGCCGGCTTCGACCTCGCCACCGGCCTTGTCTTTCTGCTCGAGGTGGCGGTCAAGACTGCGATGTTCGAATGCCAGATGGGCGGCTATTTCCAACTGGTGATCGTGGACGGCTGCGCGGCAAAGCCGGAAAATATGGTGGTGGAAATTGCCGACCACCGGCTCAAGCTGGCCGGCGAAATCACCTCGGCCTGTGTGTTGGAACTGCTCGACAGGGAAACGGCATCCGGCCTCATCCGAGGGCTGTTATTGGAAAACATGACTTTTGCCGAGGCGGAAGAAACACTCTTCAAAAAGTGCCAGGATGTGCCGCTCCTCACCCGTTATCTCATCGGCTACAAACCTAGCCAGGAACGTTTTCCTGGATTTTCCAAATTGCAACAAGAGCTGAACACTAAGGACGCAAAACATGACGACAATCAATGCCATAAGATTTAATCGCTACGAAGGGGCGTGCATCTGTGACGAGAGCATTACTTCCAGTGATGAAATGCGTATTGACGTAGCAGACAAGATTGTGCCCTGCCTGCCGCCGGTATTGGTGGAAAAATACGGCATGGTAGCGGCCGCCGGCAGCACCGGCACGTGCTCGTTCGGCGATGAAATCAAGCAATCAATTCGCCTGCGTCTCCTGGCCGCGTACGAAGAAGAAATCGAAAAACACGGCCGGCCACCCGCCAAATTCATGAATTTCGACAAAATCGCACCGCTGGTGTTCGACATCATAGTCGAACAGAAGAACAACGCCATCACACGTAAGTTTATGGGCGATTACGGCTTCAACCTGGCCGAATTTCTGGAAAGTAGCTACACGCGCAACGGCCGCACCTTCGACATCAAAGACAAGGACACCATCCGCGAACTCACCGCACTGATGACATGGAAATACCAGCAAGGAGAACTTTCTTCCATCTTCCTCAATGCCTTTGTGCTGGCCTGCTACGACGAAGAGAACGGATTCAACATCTATCACTACGATCTGCGCAGCAATTTCTACTGGCACAAGGTGCAGACTTGCTATGTCGCTGAAGGTTCGGGCCGTCACTCGGTGGATCCTATGATGTACGGCTTTGCTGAAAACCTGCTGGTCGCAGACCGGCGTGGCAACATTGACCGCGTCGCCGGACTCATGGCTTTTCTCTATGGCGTAGTCACCGCTATGGACCACGAGATCGGTGTCGGTGGCTACCCTGCCATCACCATCATCAATGGCCGTGAAGCCAATTACCAAAACCGCATCCGCGAGATCCACGACGACCGGGCACATTTGGCTGCGCAAATCGTGCGTGGCATCGCCCGCAACTACATGGCTTATCAGGACGGCTACGCGCTCATCGCCGAACTGATGTACGGCGGCGGCAATTTTGCCGAGGTGTACGACAAGATGATGGCCAAGATACGCAATGTCAGGGCCTTTGTCCACATGCTGCGCGGCTACAAGATCATGCCTTACCACGAGGACATCCTTGTGTAAGGCATCATATGGCGATGGCCTGCTTGGATTAGTGCTTGGGCGTATCCAATAATTAGGGGGCATAGTAACTTTTTTGAAATAAGTACAAGAGTACAAGCCTATTACCTCTCCCCTGGCGGGCTGTTTTGTACCCA
>JAGVGO010000247.1 GCA_020057085.1 Planctomycetota bacterium
CGTCGCGCCCTCAGTTACAGAGCTACGGCTATGCGCCTTCGGTCGCTTCTAGCCCTTGGCCAAAATCTCGGCGCAACTTGTAAAGGTTATTTATTTACAACTCCTTATCTTAGCAAGCTAAATCAATTTTTCAACAAAAATTTAGGTATGGCTCGTGGAAAAAACAGGAGTCCTGCTCATTGCCTGCCATTTTTTTTTGGCACGGTGTACTCAGGTGTCGTTTTTTTCTGACAGTAAAAACTCATGCCACTCGCCTGTATTGATCTTCAAATCGGGCTTGTGGTAATAGTCTCTCTATGGCACACAAGTTGCTCATCACTTTTCGTTGGCTTTGGTTTTGCTTTGTATTCTGGCAATGGCCTCCTCCGCTTCTGGCAGAGAAGGATCTTTAGCGAGAGCCCTTTTATACAAATTCAATGCACTAGACCATTGTCGCTCGGCTTCGTAGATTCTGGCCATACGGTAGTAAGCTCGTGCCTGCTCGGCGGGTTGTCCCAGTAAAATCACTTTTTCGTAGTAGTAAAACGCCTGATCGTAAAGAGCGAAACGTTCCATCCATAACCCTGTTTGCCAATAGGGCCATGGCTGGAGCGGATACAATTCTTTGGCCTTGCTGTACGCTAGAAGTGCTTCTTTGAACTCCCCTCTGACTTCATGGCACAGTCCCAAATCAAGGCAATAAGAGAGTACTTGCCGCTGTTCAGGCTGCAAGACTCCTATCCAGAGCAAATGACGATAGGCCGTATCTCCTTGCTTTACCAGTAAATAAAGTTTAGCCAAGTTATAATGTATCGTCACAGAGCCCGGAAACAAGGAGACGGCTTTTTTCCATATCGCCAGTGCTTCATCTTGTTCTCGCAGACCCACCAGACAGAGTCCCAGGTCAACATAGGCCGCCTCAAGCTCAGGAGCTTTCTCAATACTCTCACGCAATACCTGGCTTGCCCTGGCATATTGCTGGCTGGCCAGCAAGGCGCGCCCCCATTCTATGCGGTAGAGGGTGTGAGCATGCCAGTTCACTGCTTTCTCTAAATCTTCCGCTGCCGACGCGTAATGTTTTTGTAAAAGAGCGGTTTGTCCGCGGACAAAGAAAACATCCGCAACGAGGCGCGTCGTCGTCCACCATGCCAGCGGCAACATGGCAGTAAAGCCGCCAAGCATAGCCAGGTATCTTCCCCAAGGCGACAGTGAATAGCCTCGTACACGGCTTTCCCTTGCTGCCCAGGCAGTGACGAGTGGCAGAAATACACCACTTGCCGGCCACTGTATGGGTGACGCCACACACGCCATGAGCAGCAACATCAGCAAAAGCGACAAAAACAACAGGCTGTGCGGCCATTCCTCTGCCGCGCGCAGCGTCGTGAGTAGCCGCGCTATACTCAACGACACCAGCACGAGAAAAGTCAACACCGTCACTAGCCCGCCTTCAACCAATAAGCGCAGCCATTCATTGTGTGGGTCGTCAACCAGGCGGCCTTCTGATTTCAGATATTCTTCCGTATCACGGTAGCGATAGAAATGGTGTACAAACTGCCCGGCGCCGATGCCAAATACACCTTCTTCTCGTATCATCTGTAGTGTACCGTGCCAGACGAGCAACCTCACTTTGAGCGACCCTTCGCCCCACTGGCTCAGCCCGGCAAGCCGTTCGTAAGTCTTCGTGCGCCAGTTTTCTTGCAATAGAGGCAAGATCGAACAGAGCGACACGAACAAGATCGCTATCGCCGCGCGCCGCCAGGAAATTTTCTGCCAGCACATGCCGCAGCAGAGTCCGCCGTAGCACAAAAGTCCCGCGGCAAGGCTCAACCAGGCTGCTCTGCTGCCGGTACGCATAAGATAAAATGCCATGACTGCCATGCCTGCGACGACACCATAGTTCTGGCGCTTGGACAGACAAGAAAGAGAAGAGCAAGCGACGAGCAGCGTCAAGGCCATATAAGCGCCGGCAAAATTTATATTGCCGAAAGTGGAGGTATGGCTTGGGTAGGTGTGGAGCGGGGCAAGGTAAAAAGATTCCAGTGAGCCGTAGCCGGCGCTCACGATGCCGCTGGCGAGGAATCCCCAGAGTACCGTACGCCATGTCGTTGTCTGCCAGTGGGTCGCTTCTTTGTGCAGTAGAAACAACAGACACCAGTAGACACTCGTGTCCATGGCGTTGATACGGTCACTGCCATGACAGGCTGCCACAAACCAGGAGGCAAGAAAGGCCAGCCACGCCACATCGAGCAATGAGATGCGCCATGCGTCGCCACGTCGCAGTCGTAGCAGCCACATGGCGAACACCGTCATTGCCCAAAACGCAAGCAGGCCGATCTTGGGCAAGTGTTGATCGTGGAAGATAGGCCCACCTGCCAGGGGAACAATTATCAGAATAATAGCCAGACGATGGTTAATTCTTTTGCTCCGTTTGCGCTACGGGTGGTTGTACTTTAAAGGGAGATGCGTCCGCCAGCCGCTTGATTTGTCTGAGCAGTAGCCAACCGGAGACGAGCAGCAATGGAATCACGCCAAAGCTGTAATATCCACCGGCAAAGGCCATCGTATCATAGAGTCCGTGCAGGAACACGGCGAGCAAAAATCCGGTTGCCGTAAGTCCCAGCCCTTTCCAGCGATCGCCGCAGAACTTTGCTTTACCCAGGTAAACACCCAAAAAACCGGAGAAGATAGCGTGTGCCGGAGTGGCGAGTACACCGCGCAAAACGGCGATGGTGGTTGCCTGGCTGGGGTCATGGTAGCCGACATTGGCGATGTACATGATGTTTTCCAGCCCGGAGAAACCCATGGCCGCAGCCACCATGTAAATTACGCCGTCCAGAGGTTCATTGAAATCTTTGTGGTGATACATGAACCCTTTCACCACCGAGTATTTGAAGAGTTCTTCAATGGGGCCGATCACCAGGAAGCAGATTATAGTGTTTAGGACAAGTGAGGTCTGCATCTGATGTATGGTAATGTTGTAGATGTTATGCTGAAAGAGGTATTCCAGCATACCTGTAGGAATGATTACCACCACGCCGAGAAAGAAAATTTTCAGTATCTGCCGTTTGGGTTCCGGCTCCCACACGTCTTTGCGGTAGATGTACCACATCCAGAAAATGGCCGGTGCCAACCCAAGAAAGATGAAATAGAGATGATTCACATAACACTCCTTTGTAAAATAAAAAATTCTCATTTCTCCCAAGTATACCTTCGTCTGCCAGAAGTTGCAAGCGATTTGTGGGCAGATGCGAAGCACTCTAGCATTGTCTGAACTCTGACGAGCGGAAGGATGTCAGGATAGCCTATCTTGCTCATCCTTGATGCCTGTGTAAAAACTCAAATTTTGCTTGCCGCGAATGCGGCAAAGTAATAAAGCCTGGTCACTTTAGTGCCAGGAAAGGGATGCACTCC
>JAGVGO010000202.1 GCA_020057085.1 Planctomycetota bacterium
AAACTGCCACGAAACTTGTGGGTACAAAACAGCCCGCCAGGGGAGAGGTTATACTCTACCCATAATTTTTTTATCCCCCCGAAGTGTTAGATACGCCCCTATGGAACATACTGCACTTCATATAGCACTTTGATAGTTTTGAGTTCTTTTTCGATCCAGTCGCGGTATTGCAGCATAGTGGTGTTGGGTTCGATCATGAATAGAAAAATGGTACGCTGCGCATCGTAGCGCACCGCCATCGGCAAGGCCGCTTCAAACAGCTCAGTGATATCTTTCTGGCTGGTATTTTTGTTGAGATCCACGGGAAATTCCTGTTGCGCCGGCGTGCGGATGACGATTTTATCCTTGCTCAGATAGATTTCGTAACATGTGAAATTGCCAGAGAGTATCTGCGCTTTCATCACCGTCTTGTGCAGACTGCGCCCCTGCAGGTTTTCCCACATCTGGGCGTACTGGCGTTTCAGCACCTGCAACATATTCTCCTGCTGCCCTATCGCTTGTTGCAGGTCGCGTTTGTTTTTTTCCTCTGCCGCCAGGCGTTCCAACAGTTCCTTGTGGTCCAATTCTTTCTGCAGTAAGAGATGTACCTTTTCTTCAAGTTGCTTGCGCAGCGTGCCGGTGTCTTGCTCTAGCTTTTGTAACTGGGACTGGTAGCCGACGATTTCCTTCTGTAAGGAGGCGATCTCCTGTTCCAGTTTGCCCTTATTGACAAACATGCTCTCGATCTGTGTGCGCAACTTCTCGATCTCGGTCACCAGTTGATCCTTGAGGCTTTGTTTCTCCTTGATTTGTGACGCCAGGTTGGCCTTTTCGGCCTGTAGTTCTTGTTGCATCTGACGCAGCACATCTTCCATCTGTTTCTTGTCTTGTTGCCACAAATCTTTTTCCTGCAGCCACGACTTTTCCTGGGAAGAAAGGTTTTCAATCTTGTTCTGCAAGCGTTCCTGTAAAGCGGTCTTTTCGATGCGCTCTTTTTCTAAGCTCTGGCGCACCTGGACAAGCTCTGACTGTACTGTACGCAACTGCTCGCTCAGTTCGGTGTACTTTTTCTCCCACGTTATCAGTTGGTCACGACTCTTTTCCTCCTGATTGGCCACTACCTGTTGCAATTTTGCCAGCTCTTTATGGAGCTGTAGTGTCTGTTGTTCCAATTGGCTGCGCTGTTGTTCGAGCTGTGTCTTTTGGGCAACAAGGCTGGCAAGCATCTCTTGCATGGCACTAAATCGTGCCTGCAACGAATCCTTCTCACGGCTCACCGCGGTTTTTTCCTGGTGCAAATGTTCTACCGTATCCTGCACCTCTTCCTCACGCTGCCCGCCGATGACGTAAAGGAGGATAAACAAAGTATCCAGCAAAGGCATAAAATTGATGACTGCACGCCGCATGCTCGCTCCTTACTTTTGTTGTTTGCCAATGGCCTTTGCGATTTCCTTGAGTCGCGGGACGATCACTGCCTGCATGTCCGGTTTTATGCGCAGAGCAGCCTCATAATCTTTCCTGGCCATGCTCCACTGTCGCTCTCTCTGGTACACTTGCCCCCGCAGATGGTAGGTAGCCGCATCTTCACGAAGTGTCAGAGCGTGGTTCAGGGCAGTGAGGGCCGCCGACAGATTGCCAAGGATAAACTGCATCGTACCTTCCTGCACATACGCTTCGCGGATGTCGCTGTTGTGAAGATGGGCCGCACGATAAGCGGCAATCGCTTCTTCATAGCGGCGCAATTTTTCATACACACTGCCAAGGCGCAGATAGATGCCGGATTTTTCTGCTGGCTCACACAATGCCAGCGCCGAGCCGTAGTCGCCGGCTGCCCTGGCATAGTCCGCCTGGCCGATATAAATTTCCGCGCGGTGCAGATACATCTCCCGCGACCGCACGCCGGCTGCGTCTGCTTCCGCATAATGCAAAAGAGCCTCACGATAACGGGCAGCGCGATACCATTCCTCGGCGATGTTCAGGCATTTGTCGCCGTATTGGCGACGTTTGGCCGCGAGTTTCTGCTCGCGTTTGGCCGCGAGTTCCTGCTCGCGTTTGGCCGCGAGTTCCTGGCTGGCAATATGATGTTGCTCGTTGAGTATCGCTCCTGCCACCATGCTTGTGACTTTGATTGCCAACGGAGCCAGCCTGAATATCTCGATGACACGCTGGCTGGTGATGTCGCCGACATAATGGCAAATAATCCGCAGACGCTCTGCACGATCAGGTTCAAGTGGGACAGTGATGGTAAAGCGGTCTTTACTGCCGCTTTTCTTATGGGCACGATATTCCCGCTCGCCGTACCAGACGCTTACTTTGCGTAGCCCCACGGTATAGACGCTGCCTTCCAGATACACCTCTTTATCCTCTTGTTTCAGAACTAGCGTATTACCTTCGGGCTGGGGAATTTCGAGAACGGCTGGTGGCGCATAACGAAACACAAATCGGCCCCGGTCGCTGCCGGTACCGAACAAAATGCCAAGCTGTGGCTTCTGGCTGGCGTTTGCCGCAACATAGGAACTGATGTCCTGAAACATTGCACTACGGTCGTCGCAGAGTGTCAGTTCGTTGCTGTTGCGGTGTAGCACATCGAGTAGTTTAGTGGCAAATACACTGTGCGAGTGGGCGTCGCGGTCTGCCACCGGCTCATTGCCGCCGCTTGTGAGTACCAGCTTGCTGGGCAGCGATGAAGTCGCCTGGGCGCTGCTGCCGGCGGCAGGCATCGCCACCTGCTGCGCCACACTATGTTTTTCATATTCGCCGGCAGCGAGATAACGAGTTACCAGCTTGCCACTGAAGCAAGAGTCGCTTATCAAGAGGAGTTGCCGGCACTGTATCGCCCGCACGAATTTTTTGACTTCATCGTGCGCCACATAATCCGCTACCTGGCCTGGTTTTGCTTCATATGGTAACCAGTAGCCGGCGTCGAGAGTTGGCATTTCCATACCGTGTCCGGCATAGTAGATGATTACTGAATGTAGACGCCGGGTCTGGCTATCGCGACATAAAGCGAGCAATGCTGCAAAAATGTTGCCGCGTGTGGCCTCCTGATCGCACAGGAGGCTGACGATATAACCATATCGCTCCTGCAAGGTCTGTGCCAGCGTTTGCGTATCGTGTACAGGTGTTGTCAAGGGTGGCAAATGCTGATAGTTGGCGATGCCGATGAGAAGCGCCACTTGCTCTTGTCCATGGGCACGGCCAAACAGGCACAGCAAAAGTGGCAGCAGACACACAGCGATCTTGGCAAAAAGGCTAGCTCTGGTCGTTCTCATGTTTGCCTTTGCTGCGGGAAGCCTCATGCAATTCTTGGAGCACATTTTTTGCCACCTGTTCCAACACATCGCTGCGGGTCTGCCAGCGTGATGTTTCTTGCAAAATTTCTTTGGCCAGATTTTTGGCTGTGTTCTTTTCGCCCATGCCGACGAGCGCCAGCTTGCCGCCTTCCGACATGGCAAAGAAACCTATTCTGCCTATCAAGAGAATGAGGACGATCTTGAGAAACCAGGCAACAAAGTAGCTTATGTTCCAAGGCTCGAAGCGGGGCGGATTGCCAGGCTGATTGTTGGGATTGTTGGCGTTGACTAGAGAATTCATCCTCTGGCGCATGTCTTCGAGCGTTTCACCAAGCAACGTGTTGAGTGCTTTGTTGATGTTGCTGGCATTTTCGATTTTTTCACTGAAAGCCACCACGGAATTGGGGTCTTTGTAAAGTTCCCATGCCTGGTTCATCACTTGCAAGACCACCACCACGCCGATCAGCATGATGGCAGCGCCGATAAAACGCACGATGCCTTCGAACACACTGCTCCAATGGATGGTGGCGACTCCGGCGACTTCATCCCTGCCATTCGTTAAAGTTGTCATATTGTACCTTTCTAACACATCTTGAAAAAAATAACGCCCGCCAGATGGGGGCTTCACCTCTGTGTCAGTGTAGCGTAAAGTACCCTTTGCTATTGATTTTACACGAGAGTTTGCCTGAATGCAAGAAAAATGGGCAGGTGCGCAATGAGGCGAACACTCTAGCGCACACGCGCGTACAACATTACATAGCCCCAATCTTGTCCGAGCAATTCTTCGCTCAGGCACTGTATATCTGCTATTTCGAGCGGCACCATGATTTCCAGTCGCTCATCCGACACGCCGCGCGCACGGTCTTGTCTGGCCTTTGCCGTGGCAGCTTCTAACAATTTGTCCAGGGTGTCGAGCCGCTCGCGCGACAAGATGACCAGATAAAGTTCGCTTGTCTCGCCTACGCCAAACTCTTTCACAGGGTGATTCACGTGATTTTTATGATGACTATGATTTTGCCATCCTCGCCCGCCAATCCTTCGTTACTGCCGCTCTCTCCATCACGTTGTTACAGGTTACAGGTATTCCACATGGTTTTGCATCTCACCTGCATCCAACACCTGGTAAACCAACATCAATCCCTGTATGATTTCGCTTATCCTTGTTTGTTGAGGTACGTATACTATGCCGGCATGCTTTATTCCATTCGCATGCAAACGAAGGAAATCATCATCTTGAGTAAAAATAACTCGTTGTTCCGTTTTCGCTCGATTGAGGTGTTCTTCGTCTGAAGCGCCCATCATTCCTGCCTCTACCACAGAAAGAGTATCTACACCACGGCGACGCAATGCCTGTACCACTGCTTTAGACACATGTTCATCCATATAAAATTTAATCTTTTGTCGCATGGGGCTTTTGCTCCTGTAGCTTCTGCTTCAGTTTAGATGGGGTCTTTGTACGTAAAGCATTGACAAACGCAATACTTTCGTCCATCTCGCGGTCTAGCTCCTCTCGGTAATCAAAATAGTATGCAAGTGCAGCATAAATATCTGCAAGCTCCAAATCATATTCCGTAGCTATTTCATCTACACTTTTGCCCATATATTCATGCCAGATTACGATATTCTGCACTGTAATGCGGCGGCCTTTAATGCAAGGTTTTCCGCCCTTGCATCCTGGTGTTATCTCAATATGCTTGTCTAAACTTTTGGTTATCATTGCCATATTCTGCCTTCTGCCTTCTATGTAATCACGGTTCGCCCATCGTTGAAGCTCTGCCCGCTCTTGCCTTTAACGCTGCCGGCCAGATCCACGAAGTCGCAACCCTCCTCCACGTCTATGTAATCGAAGTACACCTGCATCTCCTGCGCGCCATCTTCGGCAATTTCCCAGTGGTAGGCCGCATCGTTTTGCACGTTCTCCGGGTATGCGCCCACAAAAATCGCCTGAGATAAAGGTTTTTCCTGCCATTCCTGGGCCGTCAACAGGGCGCACAACACGAATATCAGCAAACATCCAAGTCGCATGGTCATGGCGTTCTCCCTTTCTCCACACAATATTCTTTATCTTACAAAATAACGGCCGCGATTTTGTCCGGCCAAACTCTCGAGAAAGCTTTTGTCCTGTTGTGGGCCAATGCCGATCGTGTGTAACATAATGTTTTTGTCGGCATTCCACTGTCTGACTGCGGTCAGGATTTGTACCGGATTCTGCACCGCTCCGGCGGTAGGCAATCCGTCGGTGACGATATACATGGTTTCTGCTTTGTCGCCGCTCCACGCCTTGGTAAAAGCTGTTTGCATGGCGCCGAAAATGTCGGTAGCGCCGCCGCCGGGCAAACGCAATATCCACGCATCAGCATCTTGCTTGTTGGCGGCAGTGGCCGGCATCAGTTCGCTTTTCCAGGCAAAAACCGCGTCGTGATAGGCGATGATGTTGAAGCTTTCCGCGGCATTCAAGGCATGATAGGCATTCTGCAACTGGATGCGTGCTTCACCCAGGTCCATGCTGCCTGAAATATCGAGTACGAACACCATGCGTCGTTCGAAGACACGGATGCCGTAGAAGGTGCGTGGTGCGAGCGTGCCGTATTTGCTGCGCTCCGCCAGACGACCCTTGATAGTGTTCTGCTGATTCTTGAACTGCGCCATGCGCTGTTTTTTTGCCGCCACCTGTTGTTTTTGCTCCACCAGGTAATTTTGTACTTCCGAATCGTCAGTGGCGACGCTCTCGGTCAGTTCTTGGGCCAGTTTGTCCGACAATTGCGAAAAATCTTGCGGGGTGTCTTCTTCTTCCAGCAACTGCTCGTCGCTAGCTTGGCCAGGTGTGCTGCCGGCGACAAAGCCGACATCGAGGAGTTCCACGTCGGGCGTACCTTGGGCCGGGACCATGAAGAGTGTCCAGGACAATGCGAGCACACTGTGAAACAAGATGGAGATGCCAAGGCATTTGAACGACCGTGCGTCAGGCATCAGCCACTTCTGCAATTTTTGCGTACATTTGTGCCACATAAAGCCTCAAATTCTTATCTTTCCTTGTGTGGCTCGCTGCACCAGCCACAAATGGATAAGCAGACAAAAGAGCGACAGCAGCAAGAATAACCAGCTCACATGGCGCACTTCCCATTGGCGGGTAGCAGCCACGTGCCAATTGCCCCAGCGGCCTGATGCAGCCTGCCGCAGATCCGATTCTTCGCGGCTGAGGGCATTGACGACAAAACGGTAGCGTTCGCTGCCGCTCCTCACTTCATAGACGCCTTTGCGCTCCGGTTTGATTGCCAAATTTTTGCCGGCCGCGCGCCGTTGTTGACGTGTACCGTCGGGCAGCGTAATTTCCACCTCGCTCTGAGCGGCAGCCCATGTGCAGTAAGCTTCACTGCCAAGCCTGATGTTGGGCGCACCTACACCGGGCAGGTGACTCACTCGCCACTGTAGGAGATTCCACAACAAAATAGGCCAGTTGGGCGTATTTTGCAAATTGGAAAACGCCGGTTGGAAGTTGAAATACACGTGGTGGCGGCCGCTCGCGTACATGGTGTCGCTGATGATGGGAATATTGCCGACCATGAGCACGGGCATACCTGGCAAAGAGTCGCCTTTACTACTGCCCCACACCAGGCCTTCGAAAGTCAGTCCTTCTGCCAAAGGATGGGTATGATCGAGGACAAACGGTCCGACGTAAGGGGTGGCCTCTGCGCCACACACAAATTCACACAGCCAGGCGTCACTCTCTTCCGCTCCTGCCTGGG
This sequence comes from Planctomycetota bacterium, assembly GCA_020057085.1. GTDB lineage: Bacteria > Planctomycetota > Uabimicrobiia > Uabimicrobiales > JABWCH01 > JAGVGO01. Next base: position 7,019 of record JAGVGO010000202.1, read on the forward strand.
AGTGGTCACGCAAAATCAACTGCGGCTGGCGGTGGACCATTGTCGTCATGCCGCTGGCGGCAAGTGCTCTTTCCGTCAACTGCCGTAACAGCGAATCTTTTATGCGCACTTCGGTCTGCACGGGTGCAGGTGAAACGGGCAAGAGAGAGACGACGTTGTCATGGAGAAGGCTGTCGTCGGCCAATACAGCAGTGACCAAGGCACCGGGTATTTTTACGGAAAACACCAGCCGTTTCACTTCGTCGCTCTGGAGCTGCAAAGGAATGCGTTCTTCGCTCGCTACTTCTCCAGACTGGCGGATGGTGAGCCAGGTCGTGGCCGTTGCAAACCCAAGATTGGCAATTTCGAGAAGGCAACGGTCGCTTTCGCGTGCGCCACGCGTGGCGTTGACGAATGCCGTATTGCCTGTCTTGCGACCAAACGCCCACCATTCGAGACGTCCACTATCCATCGCTGGCAAAGGTGTTTGGTCTGTCACCACCAGAATGACGGCACGGCTGCCGCCTATCTCGTAGGCAAAGGCGACGGCTTTGGCCAGATTGGCAGTGGCAGCCTGGCAAGACCAACCGTTGAGCTGTCGCCTGGCATCGTTCAGCGAGTATACCGCATCGCCAATGAGCCTCGGTTCTTCTTCTGCCAGCACGAAACGCAGAGGCTGGTAACTATCACCTCGCAGCTTCTGTTCGATGGCGGCCATAGCCTCTTCGAGTGGCTCGCCCTTGTTGGCCAGCATGGAAAAAGAGTTGTCGAGGACGACGACTAGTGGCCTGCTGCTCTGCCCGCTCTGCATCATCGGTACGGCAGCGGCGACGGCAAAGAGTAGAAGGGCGGTAAATTCCAGGAAGAAGAGTAGCGGTGTCTCCAGCCGGCGCAGGTTGAGTCCGCCTTCGCGCGTCTCGCGTTCGTCGCTCCATAGCATGAGACTCGACACCACATGCCGCCTTGCCTTGTTGTGCAGAAAATAGATGGAGAGTAGCACGGGTACCGCTGCCAGTACGGCAAAACCTAGAGGATAGAGAAATGTGGGAAGTGCCAGTGCCAGGCTACCCTGCATGTCTGTTCCTTTCGTGTCAGTGTTAAATATATTGTCAAAAATATTTTGCTTGCGTCGCTGTAGCTGGCAAAACTTTGCACCTGCCGGCAGTTATGCGTTAATGCAGTGGCATCCGCTACACATATATTTTACTTATATCTACCTTCATTGACAAGCCAAATTTTGGCAATCGAGTCTTCAATCGCAGGCCGGCGATCTACTAAACGATTGCTTACATTGACAATCGAGTTACCAAATGGTGTGCAGGTGTTGGGATGCACGCAGATTGTGGTCAGCAGTAACCAGCGGGATATTCCGGACGACGGAGCTGGCGGCAATGATCCTGTCCGCCGGGTCATTATTGATATCCAACGGCAAGGTCGTAGCCAGCTCGGCGATTTCTGGCGTAATCCCGCACAGGATGTAATTGTTGGCTGCCAGCACCAACTCGATGAACGTTCGATAATCGGTAGCAATGGTAAGTCGTCGTTTCTTGATAAGCATGGCGATTTCCCAAAGCGATATTTCGCAAAAGATGATGCCATCTTGACGGCTATGGAGTGCGATGGCCGCTTGTGCTTTGGAAGAAAGCTTATCGGGCTGCAAAGCATGCCAAATGATCACATGGGTATCCACTACAATCACTGCATCGCCTCCCAAATTTCGCCCGTCGGCGATACGATATCGCCGACGATGGCCGTTTTACTCAGTTTTTGCAAGGCTTGCCGCGCCGCTTGCCTTTGTTTTTCGGGTGGAACCAAGCGGGCGATTTCCCGGCCGCGCGAAGTAACGGCAATCGTTTCGCCTTGTTCGATCTTTTTCAAAAACAACGGTAAATTCGCACGGAGTTTGCTGACGCCTACTTTTTCCATAAAAGCCTCCTTAATTGTACAAATCAATTGTACAAAATAATCGAAGCAAATGCAAAAAAATAACGGGGCTACTCGCTGTCTATTCCTAAAATCAGAGCTTCCTATGCCTGGGATAATTATTTTTTTCCAAAAAAATAAACTCAGCCCGATGCCAACTGTTGTCCATCGAACGACTACCAAATTTACAAAATTCACAAAAAAATCAAACGATGTTGTAAATATTTAATTTTATTATAGTTACATAATAAAAAATCAATTGCATAATAAAAAAATCAAGTGTATAATGAATGACCCTGCACTGAATCTGCAGGGTATCTAAACGACTGGAAGTCGAATTCAGGCGTAAAGCCAGCTAAAGAAATAGGCTAAAGCCCGCTA
>JAGVGO010000025.1 GCA_020057085.1 Planctomycetota bacterium
AAAATTTAATCAAATGGACTGAGATAACCATTCTACAGTTTTTCTCAACAGTTTGCTATATTGATATTTCCATTACCACAAAATTCGGTAGAACGTGATAAATTCATTATCTGGCTACCTAAGTTCCAGAGTTTTTCATCCGCCGAGAACTTGTCGCTTTTAACCTCGTAGTGCGCTACCTCACCGACGAAGCTCTGTACCATAGCGACTCGCGTGGGAGACTTTTCTTTTGGCCATTCCGATAGATTGCCCTGGAATGTGGTATGCACGAACAAGCCCGTACCCGCTCGATTCGGATGCATCTCGGCAAACGTAGTCGTATCTTTATCCTTGTCATAGAAACGCCACGCGTGGCGGTTTTCGAGCGTTATGGCTCCCTCCAGGTCGTTGCTTTTCCATAACGGCACCTTTCGCGGTGAGTTCCTGGTATTCCTTGCTGTAGCTCTCGATGAGGGTCTGGTGCTGCCTGGCGACTTCAGGTACATGTTTTTGCATGTAGCCTTGTGCAACGATTCGCCGGCAAAAGGACTGGGGGAGAAAATCGTTCGGCTGCGGCGGTTGGTAGGTGGCGCGAATGACCGCAGCTATCGCCTGGCATACCTCTTTTTCCTCCGCAGATTTGCCGCCCTGTTCAACGGCATCCGCCAATTGTTTCGCCGCGTTCGCAAATCTTTCGGCAGGCCGGAGCTGGTCCTCGGAAATGGAGGATTGCCGGACCTCGTAAACGCGGTCCAGGATGAACAAGCTGCACACCTCCTTATCGAGGCTCTCGTCAAGTATTGCCATGGGGGCAGGCGGCAGTGCAGAGCTTTTAGTCACGGGGATCCAAGGTTTGCTCTTGGCGTTGGGCTTAAGTCCCGCCCGACGCATAACTGCTGCCAAGGCACTGCAACTGCGCAGCTCTAGCTCGGGGATGGCCATGCCCGACAAGGGAACCTTGTAATAGTAGTCTCCCGCCTGGATAGCCAAAGCCTGCAGCTGAAGATAAATGGTGTAGGTATCTTCGCTGCACTTAACCTTGAAACTAAGATTCTTAACATTGACGGAATTCGGGATGAACGTCATGTTCTTTGATGTTTTTGCGAACGCCTGGGCGAACTGGGTGATTTTGCCGCCATCTCCTTCTAGTGCTTCTTGGGCTTCCTTTACCATTCTTTGCTGCGAACGGATCTGAGCCAGACATTTTTGCAGTTGCTGATAGACCCAAAAATCCTCGTTTGCGCTGACCTGTGTGGCGAGTACCTCGATCTCCTTGATGACAGCAGTAAAGTCTCCGCCTTTTTCTGCCTCCTCTTGCAACAGTTTTGCCTTCTCAAGAATTTTCTCAGCCCGACAGACGCGATCCGCAAACGCCCTTATACGAGGGGCGAAATCCTTAGTCATCGGTTCGGGCAAGCTGTTGAGCTTTTCCACCATCCGGCTTGCCAGCGTTTTCGCTTCCTGGATTTTGCCATTGAGGTACGCAATCTTTGCCTTGTTTGCCTCTTTGTCCAGGTCCTTGCGCACATGAGTCAATTCTGCCCGCTTGACGTTCTCCAATGCCTTGTTGGCGTAAGCCAGAATCGGCCCAGTTCGGTCGCTAGACTTCTCGATAGTGGCGATCATGGCTTCGAGTTTTTGGCGCGCGTCGGGGAAGTCCATCCTCGCGCCCCACTGAATTTCGTCGGCCTCATGCTTTTGATTGCAACGAATCTCGAAGAATTGCGCTGATTTCTCGAAGTGTTTTGCGCTGGCCTCATCGAAAAGGCTGCGTTTTCGTTGGAATACACGCCTCGCAGAAGCAGCGATTTGTGCTGCTTCTGCGATTTCTACCCTTTCATATTCGGCACCGGCGGATGCCAGCAGACCGAAAATCAGGGAACGTTCCTTTTCGTTCTGAATGTGTTTGAAAATTGCGCCGAACACGATTGCTAAAACCACGGCACCGGCCAAAACCAATTTTAGCAAATGTTTATGCAAAAAAGTCTTAGGCACACGCATGGCCGTGTGCCTAAGACTGGCCCGCAGTGGTTGATCGCCCGCCGTGCGTCTCATGAGGCGCTTTCCGGTGAGTGAAGGAACGACGTGGGGTTGCCCGCAGGAAGGACAGCGAAAGGGCTTTCCCGCAAAATGGTCTGAAATCCTGAATTTTTTCCCAGTTTTGGGACATGCGAAGCTGATGGGCATCTCATTCCCCTTCATTTTTACAGATCCTGGTTCTCTACCTTGCTTATAATCAAGGTAGCATTTTGGCCGCCAAAGCCAAAAGAATTTTTCAAGATATTTTTTCCGGAAAATGCTCGTGGCGACCTGACTATATGATCCAGTTCACACCCTTTGCCGATGTTTTCGAGCGAACCATTGGCATGCAATTGGCCTTGCGCGAAACCTTGCAGAGAGGCAATGAACTCAACTGCACCTGCCGCGCCAATGAGGTGTCCGATGAGCGACTTGGTCGAGACTACGGGCGTATGTCGCCAGCTTTCGCCAAGTACGCTGCGGATGGCAGCGGCTTCCACTTCGTCGTTGAGATGAGTGCCTGTCCCGTGCGTACTGACGGCATGGATGTCGCCAGGTTGTAGCTGGGCATCTTGCAGCGATTTCTGCATCGAGGCAATGGCCCCGATGCCGCCCGGATCGGGCGCGCTCAATTTGTAGGCATCGAGCGAAGTTCCATAGCCCACAATCTCGCCATATATTCGCTTGCCGGCTTTCTGCGCGGCTGCCAAAGTTTCCATCACCAGCATGGCAGCCCCTTCGCCAAGCACGGCACCGGAACGCGCAGCATCAAATGGTCTACATGCTCTGGCAGTATGTTCGTTATTGGTGCTGAGCGCCCCTAAAAGCTGAAATCCGCCCACTCCCAGAGGATTCAGCATGGAATCGAAACCGCCGCACAACGCCATGTCGAACATCCCTCTGCGTATACAGTGGTAGGCGTGACCAATGGCCTGGGTGGAGGCGGCACAGGCGCCTACGTTGGTCAGTTTCATGCCCGCTTTGCCATACAGCTTTTCTACAAGCTCACAAGCGGTGTCCAAAGGCATTTGTAAAGGCCTTGCTTCTTTGGCAAGGAAATGTCTGACAAGCGATGCGAAATTGGCCTCGTAGAGGTTCTCGCCCTCATTCCGAAGCGGAGCGTAGGCATAGAGGGTATTGCTACCATGCATGATTTTTTGCAGATCGAACTGTTCCAACGAAGTGCCCAAATGCAGCAAGCTGGCTGTGGCAAACTCTTTTAAATTGGCGTCTTGCATGGCTTGCATGGCGGCATTGAGAGCAAAGGCCAGCTTGCCATCTTCCGTCACAAAGCGGGCAAACTCTTGTGGATAGGCGACTTTTTCTTTGACTTCGCCTGCCAGTTGCACCTCGAAGCCGCTGCTGTCGAAATGAGAAATCCTGGCTATCCCTGATTCTCCTCTGGCGAGCGATTGCCAAAAAGGCTCTACCCCGACCCCCAAAGGGGAAACACAACCGATACCTGTAATCACCACACGCCGTCTCATACATTTCTCGCAAATTTAAAGTTAAACGATATGCCACGCGTGCAGACCAACGCATGACCCTGCGTAACTCCCAGGCAGTTGGCTGCGAGAAGTAATACCGGGGCTGCCGCATAAGTTCTTCCCAGCTCTTTAGCCAGAGGGTCGTGTGCTTGTTGGCTGCCATTCTTTATCTCGATTTCATGCAGGACGCCATAGCTATGCTGGTTATCCTTTGCGGCTTTATCACGTAACTCCAGCGTGAGATATGCGCCTGCGGCGGAAGGAAATTCATCGTCTGCAATGAACCCCATTTGCTTGAGATAAACCATGGTAGATGGCGAAGAAGGCGTATCTGCCGCGCCGATGAGCGCGCAGTCAACTTCTCTTGTGCGCACAGCCTCGAGACCTTCCCACATAGCGCACGCACTCTGGCCTTCCCAGGGGTTCAATATCATGCTAGGACCTTTTATGCCAAGCACAATGGAGAGAATGCAAGGGGGCATATTCGGCAAAATCTTGAAAGATTCGAGTGGATTCATGAGTTTCAAACCGGCCTGGCCAAAGAGTTTTGCGGAAAATTTTTTTTCGCTATCCAGGCAGGCATTGAGCATCTTGCTGGCACTGTCCATTCTTGCCGCAGTGAGACCCGTTGCTGCGTAAATGCCAATCCGTTCCGGCGCAAAGCGATTCAGGATGCTCGCTTCTTCAGCCGCTTCTTTGCCGGCCAGGCAACCGATAATAGCGGCTGTTGACATACATTTGAGCAATTTGCGGTCTAAATTCTGGCAACCATTTTCCAGATTGGGCACCAATCCGGCAGGTGCCTCGGCAAGGGGTGTTTCTCTCAGCTCCGGCAAACAACCTGGTTTTACTCTTGCTCCCATGCCAAGCGCAGAGACGAAAGGCTCTTTGCCGATGCCGAAAGGGGAGACGATGCCGATACCTGTAATCACAACGTCATTCATGCTTTTGTTCCAGCCAAAATTTCAGGAGTTCACTACGCCTCAGATCCAGGCGTGGATTGTCAATTTCATGCAGAGTAAAGACCAGCATGGCATCAGCGATCTGGCGATTGTCACGCAGGACAACCCCCCTCATTCTGCCTGCCATGTCGTTTATAGAGGCAATCGTGGCTTGATAGACCAGGCTGTCGCCCGGCGTCACGAAATTGCGAAATTTGGCTTTTTCAATAATGGAAAGAAGAGCCTTGATATTGCGCCCTTGCTGTACCCTTACCGTCTCTTCCAGTAAGAGACCGGCGATTTCTGCCAGCCCTTCCAGGATGAGCACTCCCGGCATGATCGGTTTGAGAGGGAAATGGTCGTCGAAAAAATCTTCGCTGAACGTGACATTTTTGGTGGCTTCGGCTTGTTTGCCCGGTTCCCACCCTGTAATTCGGTCAATGAGGATAAAACGCATTGAGGTTTCCCTTGTCTATGCCGATTTACCGCGGTTCTCAGTCGGATTGAATACACTCTTTGTCATTCCTGCGAAGGCAGGAATCCAGTAGTTCGAGAGTATGGATTCCTGCCTTCGCAGGAA
>JAGVGO010000241.1 GCA_020057085.1 Planctomycetota bacterium
CAAAAAAATAGGGTAAAAATACCCGCTTAACGCAATGCGTCACAAAATTTATAACTTCAAATGTACCAATAGCGGATAAAAGGAAATTCCTATACTATTAAATTAACGTTTCTGTAAATCGCATGTTTAAAAGACTTGTAGCCGCAGGGTTGAGCGAAAGAGAACACGCGAGCGGTAAAAAGCCAACCTAGTTCAACCCTGCGCCGTTCGTAAAAAGCGCAGGGTTGAGCCAATTTGCCCCAATTGATTTCGTAGTCCTTTTGGCTCAATCCTGCGGCTGAAACCTTGGCTTTCACTTGCAAAAGTCCCTGTTTTAAAAAACATCTTGCTTTTTTTTGCTCTGCGAGTATCATTGTACCTTGGATGCCCGTGTAAAAACTCCTTGCCACATTCGCGGCAGAAAAAATTTTACTTTTTACAGCGACTTAGGCTTTTGGAAAAAAATAATTGTCCCAGCGTTACGAAACAATAGATACGGGGTTAAGCGAGATCATACGTCGTGTGATTCCACTCGGCGGTTGCGACGGCGCCAAATCTGGCCGCAACTATTACACCGACTTTGCGCAAGCAGTGCCCAAAGATTGTGTGATACTCACATTGGGGCGTATCCAATAATTAGGGAGCATAGTAACTTTTTTGGAATAACTACAAGCCTATAACCTATCCCCTTGCCAGCCCGCCAGGAGATAGGTTATACTCTACCCATAATTTTTCTATCCCCCCGAAGTGTTAGATACGCCCTGTAGCCGCAGACTGCGGCTACATTTTTTGTGTTCTGACAGAAGGTATCCATGCGTTTCCTGATCTACTTCTATCTCATGCTCGCCGGTTCTCTCGTTGGTTGTGGCTCGGCTCCGGAAGTCAGGCAAAGCAGCGGTCTCGTGCCGCTGTTCACCCGCTTGCACCAGGATTATAGCAATGAACAAAGTAATCCGCCGCGCTATTTTGCACTGTTCATCCCCGAACACACTACCACCCGCTACACCCGCGAGAAGTTCCGTAGCGACCTCATCGCGGCAAGCCACACTATATCACCGCGCGACAGCATGATCTATCAGGATGACTGGACGCGTCTTTTTATCCTGCCAGAACCTTACCGGAACGATGCATCTCTCACCGCTACCCAGGAAGAGTATCGCCTCCTCATGGACAGCTTTGACCAGGGTAAACCCGCCGGACTACTTGCCCTGCGCAGCCAGCTTGCCCACTTAGATCGTTTCCGCAGATTGAGCGGCAAAGAATTGCTGGGCATAGATCCCTGGCTGCAAGACATGCTCCGCATCCCTCTCGATTATCTTCTGCTCGTGGATGTCACCTACCTGGGTTATCCAGATTACCTCTACGAGTACGAAGTGAGCCTTACCCTGAAAGACCTCAGGAGCGGCGAAGTGGCAGCTTATGCCCGTGGCACGGTACTGTTGCCATATCGTTTGCAATGAAGATGGCTTTTTCTATTGCATTTTCCTGCGGTAGCAATATAATTGAAGTTGCATGTACATCTGTGATAACTACCTGTAACGTATTGTTGTTTGTTCAATTACCGTAGGAAAGGCAAATGTATGGCGACTAAAATCGCAATCAACGGGTTTGGCAGGATCGGCCGTCTGGTCTTCCAGGCTCTCGTTGAACAAGGACTTCTGGAAAAAGAGCTGGATGTCGTAGCGGTGGTGGATATTGTCACGGACGCCGATTATTTCATCTACCAGCTCAAATACGATACTGTGCATGGCAAATTCAAAGCCAGCTTCGGTTCGGAAAAAAGTAGCCCGACCGTCGAAGGCAACGATGTGATGATCGTCAATGGCCACAAGATCAAATGTATCATGGCGGCCAAAGAACCTGCGCAGTTGCCGTGGAAGCAGATGGGAATTGACTATGTGATCGAGGCGACAGGCCTCTTCAACGATTCGGCCCAGGCTGTCGGCCACCTCATGGCCGGTGCCAAGCGAGTACTTCTCACCGCCCCCGGCAAAGGCCAGGTAAAGACTCTCGTCATGGGTGTGAACGAAACCGAGTACGACCCCGGCCGTCATCCCATCGTATCCAACGCTTCCTGCACCACCAACTGCCTGGCACCGGTGGTACATGTCATCCTCAAATCGGGCATCGGCATCGAGACCGGGCTGATGACCACCATTCATTCCTACACCGCCACGCAGAAGACGGTGGATGGCCCATCGAAGAAAGATTGGCGCGGCGGCAGAGCGGCAGCTATCAACATCATTCCTTCGACGACCGGCGCCGCCAAAGCGGTAGGCGAAGTGTTGCCGGCTACGCGCGGTCGCCTCACCGGCATGGCCTTCCGCGTGCCGACCGCCGATGTGTCGGTAGTGGATCTCACTTTCCGCGCTGCCAGGGATACCTCGATTGAGGAAATAGACAAGGCGTTGCGCGATGCCGCGAACAGCTATCTCAAAGGTTATCTGGGGATTTGCGAGGAAGAACTGGTGTCGAGCGATTTCATCCATGACACCCGCTCCTCGATCTATGACGCCAAGGCCAGCCTGGAAAACAACCTCAAGGGCGAGCGGCGGTTCTTCAAGGTGGTTTCGTGGTACGACAACGAATGGGGCTATTCTTGCCGCGTCGTTGATCTCCTCCGCTACATGATCGCTCAAGACGCCAAATTTGCCAACGTGCCGGCCAAACCCATCACCTTCAACAAAGCGACTGTCCGTGACGTAGATCTCAAAAACAAACGCGTACTCATGCGTGTTGATTTCAACGTGCCGACCCAAAACGGCAAGGTGACAGACGACACCAGGATCGTAGAGTCTCTCCCTACCATCAAGTATGTGATGGAACAGAACGCCAAGCTCATCCTTTTCTCCCACCTCGGCAGGCCGAAGGGTGTGACCCCTGAGTTTACATTGAAGCCTGTAGCCGACAGGCTCAGCGAACTCCTGAAGAAATCGGTTAAATTCGTACCTGAAGTGTTCGGCGGCAGAGTGGAAAAAGAAGTTGCCGCTCTCAAAAATGGTGAAGTGCTACTACTTGAAAACACTCGTTTCGACAAAGAGGAAGAAAAAGGCGACTACGGGCTGGCCAGAAGATGGGCTGAACTGGCCGACATCCATGTGAACGACGCTTTCGGCACGGCGCACAGGGCGCACTCCAGTAACGTGTGCGTAGCACAGTATCTGCCGAGCGTAGCCGGATTTTTGATGGAAAAGGAAATCAGGTTCCTCGGCAAAGTCACCTACAGCCCGGAAAAACCTTATGTCGTAATACTCGGCGGCGCCAAGGTATCTGACAAGATAGGTGTCATCAGGAACCTGCTCGACAAGGCCAATCGCATCATCATTGGCGGTGCCATGATGTTCACTTTCATGAAGGCTCTCGGCAAGGGCATCGGCTCTTCGCTCGTCGAACTCGACAAAGTAACGCTCGCCAGGGAAATCATGACTAAAGCCAAAGAGAAAGGTGTCGAGATCGTGCTGCCCGTGGATGCGGTAATCGCTCAGAAGAAAGAGGCAGGGGCGACGAAGAAGACGGTGAGCTTAGATCAGGGCATCCCGGAGGGCTGGATGGGGCTCGATATTGGCGATGAATCGGTGAAGTTGTTCAAGACGAAACTGGCCGACGCCAAGACCGTAGTATGGAACGGCCCGATGGGTGTATTCGAGATAAGTGATTTTGCCGAAGGCACCAAGGCTGTGGCGCTGGCGGTAGCCGACCTCACCGCCCAAGGTGTGACCACTGTGGTAGGCGGCGGCGACAGCGCTTCGGCTGCCAATCAATTTAAAGTGGCCGACAGATTCTCGCACGTATCCACCGGCGGCGGCGCGTCTCTTGAATTCCTCGAAGGCAAAGAGATGCCTGGTATCGTTTCGATCAATGACAAGAAATAGTTGATGCCACAACACAAAGAACCGTTCCTAAAAACATAGACAAATATACCAAGTAGATTTGGATCTACGTTTTGGTTGAGTTATCAACCACGGCTGGCGAACAGTACTCCAGCCGTTTACCGCCTACGAATCTCACGTAAGACTAAATATAGAAAATGAAGAAGGCGTTGAGCAAATCGAACGCTTGTTGCTGGATGCACTGGACAACAAAACCAAATTGTCTATGTCGGTAGTGAGCGCGCTTGAGATTTTTATATTTCCTGGCGAGAGCAAGGAGAGGCAATGGCTGAAGAAAGGCTTGCCTTGCTGCAAAGTTTGCCAATTTCCCAAGAACCAGTTGCCACACCATTGATACGCATCGCCCCCGCCGACAAATAATCGCCGATCTTCGGCGCAAACACGAACTGCAACAAAAGGAATCCAGACAGCAGTTGCCAGGAAAATCGAAAGCATACCCAGCAAAAATCGTTTCCACAAGGGCACAGAAGCTATATCTTTTGCCATAATCATTCCGTAAAAAATAATTGTCCCAAAGAGTTTCAAAAGAATACTATAACCATAGCAGACAGCGGTGTCAAATGTTTTTCGCCGAAAACCGGCGTCGCCTCATAGAAAAAAACATTGAGAATTTGCCTACTTCATTGTAAAGTAAATACAGGCATCGCCGTATTCGACGAAAACAGATTTTTCCTTTGGCATGAGGTATTGGCATGGAAGACCCAACAAAAACCCAAAATATCGGCGCACCGCAAGAGCAGCTAGGGCGTTATCACTTGTTGACAAAACTAGGGCAAGGCGGCATGGGGGCAGTTTATAAGGCACAAGACACCAGGCTGGATCGCCTTGTCGCGCTTAAAACCATCTCGCAAGTTCAGTCCGATCCATCGGCTATTCAGCGTTTTCAACGAGAAGCCAAAGTCTGTGCCAAATTGCACCACCCGCATATCGTCACACTCTACGATTTTGAAGAGATCGAAGGCATCTTTTTTCTTACCATGGATTTTATTGACGGTTGCTCATTGGAGGAACTGCTGGCAAAACAATCATTGCCGTTGACCAAAGTGTGTAAAATAATGGGCGAGATACTCGATGCCGTGGAGTATGCCCATGGACAAGGCATCGTCCACCGCGATCTCAAACCGTCGAATATCCTGATTGACAAGCAAGGTAAGCCGTTTGTGACCGATTTCGGGCTGGCCAAAGCTATGTACAGCAGTTCGGTCATTTCACAGCCAGGCACGGTGTTGGGTACTCCTGCCTACATGTCTCCAGAGCAGGCACAAGGGGAACAGACAGATGTACGCAGCGATGTTTTTTCGCTCGGCGTTATCTTGTACCAGATGATAACAGGCAGCCGTCCGTTCGATGGCGAAAACGTGTTTGCCATACTTCATTGCCTTGTGAACGGGAAATTTAAAAAACCGCGTGAAATCGTCCCACAAATCCCCGAAGCATTAGAACGAATCTGTGTCAAGGCGTTGGCTAAGGAGCGTGAACATCGCTACCAGACCGCCCAGGAAATGGCAAACGATGTTCACCAATATCTGGCAAACGAGGCCGCCACTGGCAGCAAGACCGCTATGCGTAGATCGGCCTCCGCCACTGGCGAAAAAACTACGGTGCGTAGCCAGTCACGCAAAAACGTAGAACAGTCAGAAAGCGTGTCTGCCAGCAAAACATCTACGCGGGTAGCTCCGCAGCGGCCAAAAACCGTGCGCCGGGAAAATTCAGCGGAACGCGGGAAGCCTCGTCAGAGCAAAACTATGTCACTTGGCACTATCACTCTCTGCGTGCTGGCCATTGTCTGCCTATCTCTGGTGGTGCTTGTCGCCGGTAAATCAGGCAATAAGACGGCAGCCAAACCAGCTCCAGCCACCTCAAATTCTGAGCGACCAGGCGAACCTAAACCGGCACAGCCTAAACCAGCCACTGACGATCCGGCCAAGGCCGAATTGGCCAAACGGGCAGCGGCAGCGCAAAATCGGGTAGAACCACCAGAGCTTGTTGAAGACAGCCAAGACGAAAAGCCAGTGCCACCCGAGTCGCCACAAGGACCCCGCAGCAAGGAGCGCGACGAACACACACGTGACGCGCTACGGGCATTCATTGATGTGATGAAAACGGTGCGTGAAGGCCAGTTGCAAGATTTTATCCCCTACTGTGCGCCAGAGTATGTCGCTGAAACTCTGCAAACGCATCCATTAGGCAGCGCCGGAGTCTTCGGTCTTTGTAAATTGTGGTTGCACATAGTGCCACGAGATGATGATAAAATCATGGAAATGTCTTGTATCATCAACCAGGCACAAAATGAAGTCGTACTTGAAACCGATAACCGCCATCCCTGGTATAACCTGGTCATGGTGAAACAGCAAGGCACATGGAAATTCGCCGGCAGGCTCATCGAACACTTAGCCCACACTTCGAGTCTGAAAGCCGTTACTTCGGCAGCTTACAAACCACACCACAAGCAGGCCGAAGCGATGCTGCGACGAATGGTGGCAGCCGTCGAGCGACGGGAAAGTCTGGATGATTTTTGCCAAACGGAGTATGTGGGCAACGAAAAAAAACAGGATATTGTCAGAGTGTTGACGCAATGCTTGAAAAAACAAAAAAACAAAGAGTTGCCATGGGAAACGTACAATACGCTACACCCGGAGGTCGTCGTTTTTGTGTTACGTTACGCCCGGCGAGCCGAACTCAAAATTGTCATGAAAGTAGAAAACAACAAGGGAAAAATCATTGGTGTTTCTAGTTTTTAGGAACCGTAAAAGTAAGGAGATTTGTTATGAAACTGTCTGGCTATGGTGCTGTTTTACTGTTTGTCCTGTGGCTGCTCGGCTGCAAGAGCGCACCCATTGTCACCACGGAAAACCTGGCCACCGTGCAGCCGCCTGTAGTCGAGGCACCATCGCAATTTACCCTTTATATCAACGAGCAGAAAGTGCCGTTCAACGGTTTGTCTACGCTCTTCCCGGCGCAACATCTTGCCAAAATCAGCTTTACTCCCGGATTACAGATAAAGCTTTTCCAGCGAGTTGCCGGCAAACTCTCGGCCGTATCTTTAGGCGAGGAGCAGAAAAAGGACGGTATGTCATTTTTCCTGCGTGACTTTGTCCAGGATAGCGACTGGTTTTTTATCACCAGCAAAGAGAGTCAATTGCTAGTTGATGACCAGGCGCTGGCAGGGCTTGTAGACAAACTGCCGCCGGTGCAAATTCCCAAATCGCAACTGGTGCGACCGCTGATGTGGCGCATCTACAACATCGAAAGAACGGCGGCAACTTGGGAGCTACCTGGTCTTGCCGCCCATCTCAAAACTACGGTGGAAATCTGCCACGTACCATTTTCTTTGCAACTCTTGGCCAACAAGCCTGGCCAACTCAGCCAGTACGAATTTGTGCCAGGCATAGGCCAACTCAGCGAACAGCACCGCCTGCAATTTCGGCTGAACACCCACTACACCACTTATTGCGCCGTCTGGCTCGTGGTGCCGCAGGCCAATGGCCAAAGCATAACTCAGTTTTTCCCCGGTGACAGTGACATTGTGATTCGACAGGCTTGGCATCTGCAGGATGGACAGACAGTGCTGCTTCCTGAACAACCGTTTGCCGCATCTGGGCAAGGGGAATTTTATCTGCTAGCCGCCAGAGATGAGCAGGCGATACGGGAGTTTAACCGGTGGCTGGGCCAACAAACCGGCCAACAAATCGTCACGACGCCCACCGTATCTTTTGCTCCAGGCGTAGCATGGTATACTGCGCCCTATCCGCACATTCGTCTGCAATTAGAGCCAGGTAAGTAGCTTGCGTAAAAAATCCATGCCGCGAATGCGGCAGGAAAAAGCATGAAGCAGGAGAGTTTATGTTTTCCAGTGTGGTAATCTGCACATACAACCGCTCGCATCTCCTCCGGCGCGTTTTGCATTCTCTTGCAGAGCAGACTTTAAGCCGCGATAAATTCGAGATTATAGTGGTGAATGATGGTTCTGACGATGACACGGCCGGAGTATGTGAGACGATGCAGGCGAAGATGGCTAACATGAGATATATTTCTGCTGAGAAAAATATCGGCCTTAGCAACGCCGCCAATCTGGGCATTCTCTCATCCCGGGGCGATTATATTCTGTTTATAGATGATGACTGTATTGCCTATAAAGATTGGGTTGAGCGTTTGATTTCTGCACTTGACAGGGAATCGGTTGTTGCAGGTTCTATAGCAAGTCCTCTTGAAAATTATATTAAACTCTGCCATAACATATCCCAGTTTCATCCCTTTATGCCCGGCAGAAAAGCCGGCAAGGTGGAATTTATTGCAGGCGCCAATATGGGTTTCAGGAGGTCAGTTCTTGAAGAGCTGAACGGATTCCAGCAAGGCTTGAGGATACCTACTGACACAGAGCTTATTCTCCGTGCCCGAATGAAAGGTTATCAGATATATTTTGCGCCTGATGCGGTTGTTACACATGACCCTGAGCGCACAACTCTGGCTTCTGTTTTCAGATACTCATCAGAACATGCCTCTGCTACAATTCTGCTCCGTAACGAATACCGCTCGTTATTAAGAACTCCCTTTGTCCTCTGTTCCCCCATCCTCATACTCTTTACTTCTCCGTTCATTGCCCTAAAGGTTACTTTCGATATCTATCGGCGTAATTTTAATCTTGCTAAACTCTTCTGGACAGCGCCGCTTGTATATGGGCTCAAATTAGCCTGGTGCTGGGGCGCTGCACGCGGTCTAAAAATGAATAAAACAGCCAGCACCAGAGCGATGAGTACTGAGGACGCGACGACGCCGTTGGCAAAAAGATCGAGCAAAGATTGACACTTATTTTTTTCCAAAAGCCCTAGCTCGAACAAGCCGAAACCAAACAGGCAAAAGAACCACTAATGAACACGAATGGACACTAAGTCGCTGTAAAAAAATAACCTTTACAACTTACTTGATCTTTTGACCAATGGCGTCGTCGCGCCCTCAGTTACAGAGCTGCGGCTATGCGCC
>JAGVGO010000105.1 GCA_020057085.1 Planctomycetota bacterium
GGAGTGCATCCCTTTCCTGGCACTAAAGTGACCAGGCTTTATTACTTTGCCGCATTCGCGGCAAGCAAAATTTGAGTTTTTACACAGGCATCAAGATTGGACACACTCAAAATTTTTTTTGCAGTAGTGATTACCGCGCTTCTCACTGGAATTCAGTACTTGGAAAATGAGTAATTGAAATTTAAGTCCCTATCGTATATAATGTTAAAAAAAACAAGTACGGAGGGATTTAAATGAGCATCTTCTATCATACAGTAAATACTGCGCTTCTCTATTGACTTGCATACGAAAAATGATATATTGTAGGGAATAGCAGGTTGTATAGAGGAGCCATAATTGAAACCCTACTCAAAGTATGCAATCCGGCTGAGAAGCGCAGTAACCGCAAAGTTGATTTTTCGGTCGTCCTGTTTGATTCGTGGTATTTGGCTCCCGAGCTAATTGCGGTGATCGAAAGCCACCAAAAAGCGTGGATCAGTATTCTCAAAGTCAACCGCAAGCTGGAAACCGCCAGTTTGAAACTTTACGATGATAAAGGCCAGCGATTGGTATTTACGGAGTCTGAAATCAAAGTCGCGCTGTTGGTGCCGCAAATTCCCAAAAGTGCTTATAAAGAAGTTGTCATTGCTGCGGACACTACTTATTGGGCCTTTAGCTTCACTGCCCAGATTCCAACGTTGGGCAAAGGGCAAAGTTCGCCTGGTCATCAGTTTTGACAATGCCGAATGCAAAGGCACTTATGCCGTACTCGTCACACGACAGATGTCGTGGGAAGCCACTAAAATCATTACTACTTACTGCCGCCGCTTTCAAATCGAGGTCTTTTACAAAGATGCCAAGCAACTGTTGGGTTTCTCGGACTATCAGTGCCGAACCGGAGCCGCCATTCAAAAACATTGGTATTTGGTGTTCTGCGCGTATAGTTTCTTGCGACTCGATTTGCTGCTGTCACCTGCGTATCAGACTTGGCAACGCCAGTTGAAAACCATTGGCACCGCCCTGCGCCGACAAGCTCAGGTAGTTATCGAACAATTGCTTTTGGCCTGCCATCGCCTCTTGTCTGGTGTACCCAACGCGCATAAACTTTTCAAACTGTTATTTCCGCGACTCGTTGATTTATCTTGATTGCAAGCTCATTTGCTATGCAAATTTACAGGATGTAAGTAAAATATATCTTGAAATCAAAGAGTTGTCAAGCTACAATCGCAACAGCGCGTAACTACAGGAAATTTATCTATGCCTAACCAACCTGCAAAAATTTTTTATTGGCTTTGTCCGGTCGCTCTGGCTCTGTCTACTATCTGCGGCTGTTACCCCAGCGTAGCCGACAATCCAAAAAATCCACACTCCGCCCCGCAAAAGATAGAGGCGACACCTCTTACTCCTCTCGCGGATGCTTCGTCCGATGCTTTGCAGGTGGCAGACATACCGCTCCCAACAGAAATCTATGCCGGCAAATATGCGCAAGATGCCAGGTTCAGCAGTCTTGACAAACGTGTACCTCTGCTGCGCCAACAGGCGATGGAGAAACTGGCTGGCCGTCTGGGCCTGGCTGAACCTCCCGCCATCCCTATTGTCGTGACCTGGCGCGATTGGCAGACAAGCGACAGGGAGCGATGTTTTCACATCCGCCAGGAAATGGTCGCAGGACGGCTGTACTGGCAACTTGTGCTGATCAGTGAATACTTTGTAAACGGCTCAGAAAAGGCGGAGTGGCTGTTGCCATATGCCTGGAACGAAACCATTTTCACGGTTGCCACCACGCACCGTACTAACCCTCTGCCGGCCTGGCTCAAGGCGGGGATAGCCCATTTTGCCAGCGGCGAAGAGGGCGAATCGTTACCACGTCTGTTGTTGCCGCTCATCGAAGGTAAGCAGAGTCTTGGCGAAGTGTTGCCCGGCCTCTTGCCGGAACAAAAAGAGACGCTCGCTTTACAAGGATACCTGGCGCTCCTCTACTGGCAGGATGCCTACGGGCTGGAATCGCTCAAAACATTCATGCAGCGAGCCGTGTGGCAAGACCGCCCCTGGGAGACTGAGCTGACTGCCATCACCCAGAGCGACTTTTTCGGCTTCCAGGAAAAGGCGAAAAATTTTGCCCTGGCGCTGCTCGGCAGTCGCTACTGGCCTCATGTAATCTCCTACCGCAAGGCGCTGCGCGAATATTTGCAGAACGATTACCTGGCAACGATTGCCAACTTCAAGAAGCTAGATATCGATCTTCCCGCCTCCTGGTTGAGCGGCGACATCTGGTTCTGGCTGGGCATGGCCTATTACCGCTCAGAGCGCCACTATGACGCGGCAGGGTATTTTGCCCAGGTGTACGAGCGTGCGCCTTATCCGGCAATTCATCTGGCGACAGCTCAGTACCGCGAAGCGATGTGTTTCTACCGTTTACAAAAGCTGGCAGAGGCGATTGGCGCTTGCGAACGATTCGGCAGAGATTTTCCCTACCATGAACTGGCCGGCAGTGCCCAGTTTTTTCTGGCTGCCGGGCTCACGCAGAGAGGCGAAACACGGCGTGCCTATGCGGCCTATGCACAGTTTCTCGGCCGTTTTCCCAAGCATGAAAGGGTTTTTGCCGCCCACATGGCAGCGGCGGCATTATGTGAAAAACTCGGTTGGCTCGCCTATGCCAAATCGCATTATCAGAGCGTCGCCAACCATGCCGGTGACCCAGCCAAAACACAGGCGCAAGAGCGAAACAAAGAAATAGCCGCAGTAGAAGAAGCCGGCCCATCACCGGAGCTCATGCGTGTCCTCGTAGAGAGCGAAGAGAAGTTCGCTAAACAAAATAGCAGCCAGCAAGAAGTCGCTCTCGAAGAACTTGGCCGTATCGGCAAACTCGCGCTGCCCACGCTGACCAGGTTGAGCGACCGATTGAGCACACCTCTCAGCAAAAGGCTTGTAGCCATACTCGGCGACATGCACGAAGGGGCAGCCACGCCACTGTTCCTGAAAATCATGCGCCGTGAACCGACACTCAGCCAGGAAGCCTGGCAAGGGCTTATTTCTTTGCGTTTGCCGCCCTCTTTCCTGCACCAGATGGCACAACGTGAGTTCAGCGATCTCGCGGCCGGCTCCCGCGAGCAAATTGCAGCCAGCCTGCTGCGGGTGTTGTGGCATGTCGAAGACGGCCTGTTGCAAGAACTGCCCGATCTTCTGTGCCGACTCAATGGCGATGCACACGGACAAATAACGGCGATAGAACAGATGACTCTGCACGCACGCGCGGAACAAATTCCCGTACTGCTGCTGCTTGCCGAATACGGGCAAAGCGAAGAGGTCATGCGGCAGGCCGTGCAGAGCCTCGCAGCGTGGCATGATGCGCGGGCAATGCCAGTGCTGCGTCGTCTCGCCATCCACAAGAGTCGCACGCTGTCTCTGGCAGCAGTACAAAGTCTGGCTGCGCTGGGCGACTACCCACTTGCCGCTCTGCGACAAATGGCCGCCTCTCCCCTGGCCGAGGTGCGAGAGGCGGCTCTCGACATCCTGGCCAGAGCCAACACTCCTGAGCACCAGAGGGTTTTGCTCGCCTTGCTTGAAGACCCGCTCCTGTATTTGCGAGACAAAACACATGCAACACTCGCCAGAATTCCTGTCCAGGCGCTTTTGCCGGCTCTGGCTCAAGGTTTTGCCGAAGACGACCACTCGCTTTACTTCTACACCGGCATCGTCTCGCTGGTCGAAAATTGCCTGAAACGGGCAGTTTTTTATCGCCCGGACATGAAACGCGAGGAACGCATACGCCTTGCGGCAGAATGGCAGCAGAAATAGTCCCGCGCAACGCACGGGGCTATTTGCGTCTCTTCTGTTATGCCCACACCACTCATTTCCCCATCTCGTTAGTAACGCAATAGTCACCACATCGTAACCCGTTCGTTACGCATAAGTGTCTACAATACTTGGTTGCAAATAACCTCTATTCTTTCTACAATCGAACAAGATTGTAGCAATTTAGCAAATCACGCATTGTTAGAGGATCTTATGCAGACGAATCATGAAAACTCCACCATCTTAAAAAGATTGGAGGATTATAGCACACCTTTGTGCATAGCCAAAACAGAACAGGGCTGGGAAATAGTTGAAACAAAAGATATTGGCGCAACGGGCAATGGCAACAGACGTTTTCTCTATGTGCCGGCTGTTTTGCCAAATGAATTTGGCGCGCCAGGTTTCAAGAAAGCTCATCGGGTGCAATATGCTTATATCATGGGCGATATGGCCAACGGTATATCTTCGGCCAGGTTAGTCATAGAGGCCGGCAAGGCGGGAATGCTTGGTTTTTTTGGCGCTGGCGGTCTCAGGCTTTCTAAAATAGAAGAGGCCGTGGATACCATCGAAAAAGAGCTTCAGGGTAAAAGTTACGGCTTCAATCTGCTCCACAATCCTTTTGACCCCAAAATGGAAGAAAGAACCGTCGAGCTGTACTTGCGCAAAGGCGTCGTCCGTGTCTGTGCGGCAGCCTATGTGGAAATTACCCCTTCGCTGGTGCATTATCGCGCGAAAGGTTTGCAGAGAGACAACAATGGACAGATAATCCCTAAAAATCACATCTTCGCTAAAATATCCAGAAGCGAAGTCGCCCGCGCTTTTATGTCGCCCGCTCCCCGCGACATATTGGAAGATCTGGCCAAACAAGGCAAGATCACGCGTGAAGAAGCAGAACGGGCGTCGCTTATTCCCATGGCTGAAGACATTACTGCCGAAGCCGATTCTGCTGGCCACACAGACCGAAGACCATTTGTCACCCTGATTCCTACGATGTTGGCACTGCGTGAAGAAATCAAGCAAAAATATAAATATGCGCAGGAAATCCGTATCGGTGGAGCGGGCGGCATTGCCACGCCTCACGCCTTAGCTGGTGCCTTCAGTATGGGTGTTGATTATGTGCTTACAGGTTCCATCAATCAAGCTTGCGTGGAAGCAGATACCTCTGAAATCGCCAAAAAAATGCTCGCCAAAGCAGAACCCCATGATGTAAAAATGGCGCCGGCAGCCGATATGTTTGAGATGGGTGTTCAGGTACAGGTGCTTAAATTCGGCACCCTGTTTCCCATGCGGGCCGAGAAGCTCTATCAGCTTTACAACAATTATCCGGCTCTGGACTCTTTGCCGGAGGGAGAAAAAAACAGCCTGGAAAAGAACTTATTCAAAAAATCTCTCAGCGATGTCTGGAAGGAAACGGCGGAATTTTTTCAAAAGGTAGATCCGGAGCAAATTGAAAAAGCCAAACAAAATGCACACCACAAGATGGCATTGGTATTTCGCTGGTATCTTGGCAAGTCCAGCAAATGGGCGAAAAATGGCGATCTTTCTCGCCAGGCAGATTATCAAATCTGGTGTGGTCCGGCGATGGGCAGTTTCAATGAATGGGTAAAAGGAACTTTTCTCGAAAATCTTGCAAATCGCAAAGTAGTTGTGGTGGCGCACAATTTGTTGCGTGGAGCGGCAATCCTGACAAGGCTCAATTTTCTCGCTCTACAGGGCTTCCCTCTACCATCTTCCGCTTACAGAATCGAGCCTGTTGTTTAAGGAATAGATAACTATGTTACACGAAAAATCTTCAGGCCACCAGGAAATGGCGGTCATCTACGACATGGATATGCTCGATACCGGGCTTTTGTCCTTTGGCCAGGGAGCCGGTGTCTTTTGGCAATCGGACATTCCCGGCCAGCTTTTGGGCTGGCGCTGGGAAGATGTAATGGACGGCTATTTCGAGCCGTTTCAGCAAGGGTTGATCTAATTCCGGAAATCCCATCCGGCCGGGCCGTTTTTTTTCATACTTTGTGTCCCGACTACGCAGGACACGAGTACAGGGTTGAAACTTGACGGGTCGCGCTGATACCAGCCATTCCGCAATGCGGCGCAGGCCGGCGATATTCTGAACGATTGCTTACATTGACAAGTTCGCACGCGTTAGTGCGTCCTGTCGTTGCACGACGCTCATCGCTGTGCTTCAGGGCTGGTATCACGCTCCCCTAATGTGACATCGTGCGACACTTACCGCGTGCGAAAGTCGTATGAAAATTTATGTTTCATAGCAAGGGTTGATCTAGGAGAGACTATGGCTCACACTGAAATCATGGCAAAAGAAGGCATCGCTATCATTGGCATGGGCTGCGTCCTGCCCGATGCCCCGGATGTTCCTTCTTTTTGGGCAAATGTTCTGGCAGGTAAATATTCCATCACGGAAGTGCCGTCGGACAACTGGAAAATAGAAGATTATTACCACCCCGATCCCAAGGCGTCCGATAAGACATACTGCAAAATCGGCGGCTTTGTGCGCGGCTTTACCTTCAACAGCATGGAGTTCGGGATTCCGCCCAAAGTGGCAGAAACGATGGATAATGCCCAAAAATGGGCACTCGTGGCCACCCGGCAGGCTCTCCAGAGCGCCGGCTATCTCGACAAGCCTTTTGCCCGCGACAAAACGGCGGTGATTTTAGGCAATGCCCTGGGCGGAGACAACCGTGTCAAGGCCGTTCTGCGTGTGTCCTTTCCTGAGATGGCACGCGTTTTACAAGATATCCCAGAGTTTGCCACCATGAGCGCAGCAAGAAAGGCAGATATCTGGCAGTCCCTGGAGAATAGCTACCGCAACCAGTATCAGGCAATCACCGAGGACACTATGCCCGGCGCACTGGCCAACGTCGTCAGTGGCCGCATTGCCAACGTGTTCAACTTGAGCGGCGCCAACTACACCACGGATGCTGCCTGCGCTTCATCGCTGGCGGCTCTGCAATCGGCTGTCTACGGACTGTGGGCGCACGATTTCGACATAGCGGTTTGCGGCGGCTCCGACCATAGCATGACCCCCGACATCTTCATCATGTTCTCCAAGATTGGCGCGCTGTCGCCCGACCAAAGCTGCCCGTTCGATGAAAGCGCCAACGGCTTTGTCATGGGCGAAGGAGCTGTGGTGTTTGTGCTGAAACGCCTGTCCGATGCCGAGCGAGACAAAGACAAGATTTGCGCCGTCATCCGAGGCATAGGCAGTTCGAGCGACGGCAAAGGCAAAAGCATCACCGCGCCGAGCGCCAAAGGCCAGGTGGCGGCTATTATTCGTGCCTGCGGCATGGCCGACATTTCGCCAGCTACCATCGGCCTCATTGAGGCGCACGGCACTTCGACTATCGCGGGCGATGCTACCGAAATCCAGGCACTCAAAGAAGTGTTTGCGCCGTTCGCGCTGCCTTCTGCCAGCATCGCCATTGGCTCGGTGAAGTCGCAAATCGGCCATCTCAAGAGCTGCGCCGGGGCCGTAGGACTACTCAAAGTGGCGCTAAGCCTCCACCACAAGATGCTGCCGCCAAGCATCAACATCCGCCGCGTAAACTCCAAGTTGGGGCTGGAAAATTCTCCCTTCTTCGTCAACGCCGCAGCCAGGCAGTGGGAAAAATTTTCCGGGGAAGCCAGATGCGCAGGCCTGAGTTCGTTTGGCTTTGGCGGCACCAACTTTCATGTCGTCGTCGCCGAATATCGGCCGCAGGTGAAAAAAGAACGGCTGGAAATTCAGGAGAGAGCGGGCGTCCATAACAGCGTCTCTCTCCCTGGCAACATTCTGGTACTTGGCGCCAGCGACAAAGCTGCCTTGCAAAACCGTCTGCGTGCGGCCACCGTTGCCGCATCAACGCAGACGATGCTGCCTTCACCTGCCGAGCTGGCGTCGCACTGCCGCCTCGCCATCGCTTTTAAAGATGCGGCCGAGCTAAAGGTCAAAGGCGAAAAATTGTATGAGGCACTGGCGCGGGATGACGAGAAGCAAATTTTTCTGCTGAGAAGCCAGGGAGCATTCGTCGCCGAGGGGAAACCCGGCAAGATCGCCTTTCTCTTTCCCGGCCAGGGTTCGCAGTATCTCAATATGGGCAAGCGGCTCTGCCATGATTATCCCATCGTCGCGCAAACATGGGACGCGGCAGACAGGGTGATGGCCAGCCGGCTCGAAAAAAAGTTGAGCGCCTATGTCTTTGTCCCTGAAAATTTGTCGCCGGATGCACTGCGTACCGCCGAGGAGGAACTGAAATTTACCAAAGTGACACAGCCGGCGGTACTCACACTCGACATTGCCATGTATCAACTCCTGCAAGCATTTGGCATTGTGCCGGACATGGCGATAGGCCACAGCCTGGGCGAATACGCGGCGCTCGTTGCGGCAGGCGTACTGTCCTTCGACGACGCGCTCATCGCCGCCAGTGGCAGAGCCAAAGAGATGAGCGATCTGGACATCCAGGACAGAGGTCTTATGGCCTCGGTGTTTGCCGAACATCAGCGCATCGAAAAAATACTGGCAGAAATTCCCGGTTATGTCGTCTGCGCCAATATCAACAGCCCGGCGCAGACCGTCATCGGCGGCGAAACCAAGGCAGTCGTCGCCGCGCTGGAAAAATTTAATGAGCTGGGCATCGAAACCGTGAAACTATCGGTGTCGCACGCCTTTCACACCAAAATTGTCGCACCGGCAGCGCCCATGCTGCGCAAATTGCTCGAAACTTTGGTGATCCACCCGGCCAGCCTGCCCGTCATCAGCAATGTCAGCGGACGTTTTTACCCGCAAACCGGCGATGTCCGCCGTGAGACCCTGGATTTGCTCGAACAGCACGTAGTCAATGCGGTTCAGTTTATTACCGGAGTAGAGAACCTCTACCAAAGCGGCGCCAGAATCTTTATCGAGGCCGGCCCCAAAAAGGCACTGACTGGGCTGGTGAGCGAAATTTTGGGGCAGCGGCCACACGTTGCACTCTATGCCACCCATCCTAAGAAAGAAGACAGGGCCGCCCTTACCGATCTATTGGCTGCCATGTATGCGCAGGGCATAGGACAGACCAAACAAAGCGTACCACAGCCGCTCTCACTACCCGCTGTGCCCAGTAACAGTGAGCGACCAGATGCGCTACCCGTTGCGCATCACAGCAGTAACTTTTTGCCAGGAGATGATTTTCCCATGAAACCAGTGGATAGCGCAGACCAGCGGTATTTAGAGCTTGGCCGCGCCGTAGGCCGATTCTTCGAGCAGATGCAAACAATTTCCCCGTCGCCTACCGCGCCGCCGCAAACGCCCAATCACGGTACACCTCTCGTCATCAGCGGTGTGTCGCTGGGGCTGCCGGGCAGAAGCCGCCACCTGTTTGCCGAAGACAATTTCCAGAAAATTTTGGCCGGGCAAAATTTTATCGAGTCGCTCAACAGTGAAGATTGTGACAAAATGTGCCGCAAAAACATCACGCGGCTCGTCAAACGCAGCCAGGGCGATCCCACGCTGGAGACGTTGATTTCGCCCGATGACATGGCTCACCTCGCGGGTATGAGCGGTATATTCGATGTGGAAAAAGAGTTCGGCCTCTCGCCAGAGCTTGCCGAAAGCATGGACCGCACCACCCAGATGGGACTGGCCGCCGGTATCCTGGCGCTGCGCGATGCCGGGCTGCCGCTCATCCTTCACTATCGCAAGACCTCAACCGGCAGCCGCCTTCCTTCTCATTGGGCGCTGCCTAAAGAGATAGGCGACGACACCGGCGTCATCTTTGCCTCGGCCTTTTCCGGCGACGGCAGGCTGGTGGAAGAAGTGAAGAAGAGTGTCGAGGCACAAAGTCGCGAGCAAATTCTTGCCCAGCTCGACCGTTTGTTGCAGACCATGCCGCGCGAGTGGCGGCACAGCGAACCCAGTCTGCAATTGCAAAGCTGGCGCGACGAGATGAAGAGAGTCGCCCCTTACCAGTTCCCACGCAAATTTATCCTGAGTATTCTCCCCATGGGATCGTCGCAACTGGCGCAGTGGATCGGTGCCCGCGGGCCGAACACGCACATCAATTCCGCCTGTGCTTCCACATCCGTGGCGATCGGCATTGCCCATGACTGGATACGTGCAGGCCGCTGTCGCCGGGTCATTGTCATCGCCGCCGATGACCCCACTACCGACACTTTACGCGAATGGATTCTCAGCGGCTTTCTCGCCCTCGGCGCCGCCACCTCGGAAAAAATTGTGGAAAAGGCGGCTCTCCCCTTTGACCGCCGCCGCAATGGACTCATCGCCGGCATGGGTGCTGCCGGACTGGTGTTGGAACAGGCGGCAGCAGTGAAAGAACGTGGCATGCGTCCCATCACCGAACTGTTGGGTATTGACTATGCCAACAGCGCGTTCCATGTCAGCCGCCTCGACACCGGGCACATCCAGGAAATGATCGAAAAGTTCGTCGCTAAAATGGAGAAAGAGCACCACTTGAAACGCCTGGACATTGCCCACGAGACCATGTTCATGTCGCACGAGACCTACACGCCGGCGCGCGGCGGCAGTGCCTCAGCCGAGGTGGAATCGCTGCGGGCAGTGTTCGGCGCAGAGGCCAACTCCATTGTCGTGGCCAACACCAAAGGCTTTACCGGACACGCCATGGGCGCGGGCGTCGAGGAAGTGGTGGCGGTCAGGTCATTGCAGTTCCAGCAAATTCCGCCGGTGGCCAACTTCCGTGAAAGCGACCCTGAACTCGGCACGCTCAATCTGTCACACGGCGGCCACTATCCGGTCCGCTATGCTCTCAAATTCGCTGCCGGGTTTGGCTCGCAAGCCACCATCGCCCTTTTGCGCCGCGTCGAGGGTTGCGAGACTCGCGTAGCCGACAGCCGCATCTACGATGGCTGGCTCAAAGCCATTTCGGGCGAAGAGATGCCGGAGCTGGAGATCGTGCACAAAACCTTGCGCATCAAAAGTAGCCTACCGGCAGCGGCACCCAAGCAGGAGCAGGTGCAAATTCCACAAGAGACAGCGCGGCCAAGCCATCATGCGGCAGTAGAGCCAGCCGCAATCACCGCGTCCACACAGCCCACCGCGCCTACACAGTCCACAGCCGGCGAAATTCTGCAAATCGTCTCGCAAAAAACCGGCTATCCTGTGGAAATGCTGGAACTCGAGTTGGATCTCGAGGCTGATTTGGGCATAGATACGGTCAAACAGGCCGAGGTATTTGCCAGCATCCGTGAGAAATATCGCCTGCCGCGCAAGGAAAGCCTGCAACTGCGCGACTATCCGACGCTCAAGCATCTCGTCGCTTATGTGACAGGGGCGAAAGCAACGCCACCGGAGATCAAAGTAGCGGCGCTTTTTCCGCCGCCCGCCGCAGTCAAAACGCTCACCCCAGCCGTCGCCGAGGTAAAGGGCGAGTCGCTGCAAGCGCAAGATAGCACGACCGAAGAAATCTTGCAAATCGTTTCGCGAAAAACCGGCTATCCGGTGGAAATGCTGAATCTCGAGTTGGACCTTGAGGCTGATTTGGGCATAGATACGGTCAAGCAGGCCGAGGTATTTGCTACCATTCGAGAGAAGTATCACCTGCCGCGCAAGGAAAACCTGCAACTCAGGGACTACCCCACGCTCAAACATCTCATCGCTTATGTGACAGATAACAGACCCTCTGTGCCAGAAGCCAAGGTTTCTGCGCCATCCGCCGAACTCCAAGAGCTTCCGCAGGCAGTCGCCGAGAAAAAGCTGGAGGCATCCGGTGTAGCTGCCATCGAGCGTATGATGCCACAAATTGTCCCGGCACAGCTCACTGCCTCCACCCAGGCGCGTTCTTTTACTGGCAAGACGGTCGTGATCACTGCCGATGGAGCTTCTGGCACATGGGAAAAGCTGGCACAAAAATTTACCGAGGCCGGCGCTCAGGTGCTGATCGTCACCGACCAGAAAAACATCGCCTGGGCCGGCGCGAAAATTTGCGAAGTGAATTTTGGCGATTTGTTACACCTGCCCTCCCGTGTTTCTTCAGCTTTGACCACAGAGGCGCACGTTTGCGGCCTCGTACATCTGCTGGGGCTTCGCGCAGAGCCGGATATGCAGACGCTGGAACTGCCGCAATGGAAAGAAGAAACATCGCGGCAGGTGAAGTCGCTCTTCGTTCTGGCCCAGGCTTTACAGGCAGATCTCGAGAAAGAAGCAGGGTTTGTCGTCGCTGCCACGCGCATGGGCGGGACCTTTGGCATGGAATCGTTTGCCGCGAAAACCCCCATCTCCGGCGGGATTTCCGGGCTGACCAAGGCGTTGGCCAAAGAGATGCCGCAAGTGCAGGTCAAACTATGCGACTTTGTGAACGACACAACGCCTGACGAGATGACCCTGCTTTTGTGGGAAGAAATCACAGCGAACGACCGCACCGTGGAAGTGTGTTTCCCTGAAGGAATCAGAAGCCGCATTGAGATCGTGCCCTTCCCGCTTAATCGCTTCCGCCAGCCCAATCTGGCACTGGGGACCGCAACGGTCTTTGTCGTGAGTGGCGGGGCGCGGGGCATCACCGCCGAGGTAGCGAAAGACCTGGCGCAAAATTTACGGCCCAAACTGGCCCTGCTGGGGCAGGTGGTGTTGCCCGACAATATCGCCCTGCTGGCCGCCATGTCGGCACAGGAACTGGAGACCTTGAAAATTCAGCTCCACACCGAGTTGAGCCGTCAGCAGAGCCGTGTCACGCCGGTGTTGTTGGCGAAAGAATGGGAACGCTACACGCGGGCCATTGCCGTTTACAAAAATATCGAAAGTATAAAAGCTCTGGGGGCCGACGTGAGTTATCATGTCTGTGATGTCGCGGATGAAACGGCAGTGCAGAAGACCATCGCCGCGATCGCCGCACAGTACGGCAAAATAGACGTACTCCTGCACGGCGCTGGCCTTGAGGAAAGCAAAGCCTTAGCGCATAAGAAGCTGGACAGCTTCGACAAAATCTTTGATGTCAAGAGCGACGGTATTTTTAACCTGCTGCGCGCGTGCCAGGGGCATGGGCTCAAGGCGGCGATTTTCTTTTCCTCGGTGGCCGCACGCTTTGGCAATCTGGGACAAACGGACTATGCGGCCGCCAACGATCTTCTCAACAAATATGCTGCCTGGCTCAACCAAAACACGGGCGTCAAGGCGCTGGCCATTGGCTGGAGCGGCTGGGACGAAGTGGGTATGGCGGCACGCGAAAATATCCGCAAAATTTTTAGCGAGTCGGGCATCACGCTGATCCCGCCGTCAGTCGGTGCGCCACTGGTGCGTGAAGAGCTGCTTTATGCCGACTGCGAATCGGAGATCGTCATTGCCGGGAATCTCGGTTTCCTCGATAAAGAGCATCAGGTGGTGACGCCGGAGAAAAGCGAGGCGCGACGGTATCTGGAAGAATACCTGTCACAAAACCGCGCCCGCTTTCCGTTGCTCGATCAGGTAGTCTCTTACCACCCGCGCCATGCTCTGATGGTCAAGCGAGAATTGACTCTCGAACGCGATCTCTATTTAAGCGACCATGCCATAGAAGGCGTGCCGGTGTTGCCTGGCGTCATGGGCCTCGAAATGTTTGCCGAGGCGGCCAAACTGTGCTACCCAAAGCTGGAGGTCGTGAGCATCGAACAAATCGAGTTTGCCCATGCCCTCAAGATTTTTAAAGGCAAACCGGTGAGCGTGCGCGTAGTGTTGCGGGAAATCGCCGGTGCGCCGTTACAGCCGAGGCTCTCGGCGCGCCTGGAATCTGACTTTTTCGGCCCCCAGGGGCAGAAGATGGGCGAGACGCGGCTACATTTTGCCGGCGTGCTGGTCATGGGCCGACGCGAACAATCGCCACCAGCGCCGTTCCGCTTGCCAGAGGTCAAAGGCATACGTATCTTGGGGCAAGCCGAGATTTACCAAAAACTGTTTCACGGCCCATTGTTTCAAGTATGCAGGGAGGCTCACCACTATGGCGACGAGGGTGTCGTGGTGCAGATGAAGGCGGGCAACGGGTCGCTGATGAAGGGCACTGACGGCAACTGGCAAATCCAGCCGCTTATGCTCGAACTCGCATTTCAGGCCGCCGGACTTTATGACCACATCGCGCAAAATCGCATGGGTCTTCCTTCCCGGCTGGAGAAGATTGCGTTCTATCCAGGCTTGCAGTCGCCAGACAAAGAAATCGTGGCCTCTGTAGTTGCGGCGCTCGACGCGGCTAAAAACAGGGTGTTTCACATGCAGATCTTACATGGTGGCGCTGTACTCATAGCTATGCAAAGTTACGCGACCGTGACACCGGTAGAGGTGTAACATGCAAACTGCTTTAACGACACGGCAAACCGGCATTCCCGGACGTTACCTGCTCCGCTCTCTCGGCCACTACTCCGGTGAGGCAGAGCGTATGTCGGAGTGGGCCAGTGGCCGGGAAGTGGCCATCTGCCAGCGCCTGGCCACACCCAAACGCCGACAAGACTGGCTGTTGGGCCGCCTAACAGCCAAGGAGTTGCTGCAAAAATATTTTCTCGACCAGGGCGGCTATGTTCCCTTTCGCGACATAGAAATTTTAAACGAACCCGGCGGCAGGCCCTATTTCCAAGTAGCTGGTGAAGGTTTGGACAAGGGCTTGCTGACGCTCTCTATTTCCCACTCACAAAGAACGGCTGTCTGTGCCATTAGTCAAGTAGAGGCAGGCGAGAACATGGGGGTAGACCTGGAATACATAGCCCCGCGCCCACCGCTCTTTGTGGATACCTTTATGGCGCAGGCGGAAATTGAACAACTGGCCGGTTACACAGGTACACGCTATTGGCAGGCGGTCACCGCCATGTGGAGCTTAAAAGAGGCGTTTCTCAAAGCCTGTGGCGAGGGGCTGCGCGTGGATACCAGAAAAGTCGTCGTCTCCCTGACGCCACCGCCCTGGATTTTCTGGCAAATGCAGACGATACGGAGCGATTTGGGGGAGGCTACGGCATGGATGCGCTGTGAGGGGGAATTTGTATTGAGTTGGGCGATGACAAAAGATAAGGATGTGGTATGGAACAGGCAATGAGTTTTTTAGAGCATGTACAAGTGATCCAGGGAGGTATGGGAGTATATGTCTCAAATTGGAAACTGGCGAAGACGGTTGCCAGTAGCAGACCTGGATTTGTAGCGGGAACAGTTTCTGGCACCGGCCTGGATATTGTATATGCCAGACTTCTGCAATTAGGGAACCCAGGCGGCTATATCAGCCAGGCGTTGCAGGCTCTTGACCAAATGTATGATACAACCATTGGCAAGGAGATTTTTGAAACCTATTATGTAGCTAAGGGTAAAGGGCCAAAGGCACGTTTTAAAAATGTGCCACGGCCAACACCCAAACCTGCCAATGGTTCATCAGGCTTTCCGCTACCACCACCTGGAACTAAGGCTACTTATACTTTAGAACTCGATGAGCAATTGATAAAACTTTTGATTGCTGCTGGATTTGCAGAAACCTGGCTGGCCAAACAAGGACACCATGGTTTGATTTTCATCAATTTTTTGCACAAGATTGAAATTCCATTCATGTATGCCTTATATGGCGCTATGCTGGCGGGTGTTGATGGTGTGCTTGTAGGGGCTGGCAACCCTGATGGTAAGCCGAACATGTGTAACATGCTCGCAAATCATGAAGAAGTGTACGTAGAGCTGAATGTTCTCTATAAAGAGTCTGGCGAAAAATTCATCCTGCCTTTTAACCCTAAGCGTTTTGACAATGGCAGGCTAACCGCAAAACCATTAAAAAGGCCGGCATTTCTTGCCATTGTATCGCTAGAAGACCTCGCCTTTTCACTAGCAAAAAGTTCTACTATGCCGCCTGATGGATTTGTGATAGAGAACTACAAAGCTGGTGGGCATAATGCAAATCCTGTGGAAGGTATCTTTAAAAGAGACGAATTAGGCCAACCTGTCTATGGTGAGAAGGATATTGCCGATCTTGAAGCCATCAAAAGCATCGGTTTGCCATTTTGGCTCGGCGGGGCGTTTGCCAGCGCCACAAAATATCAGGAAGCGAGAGCTTCAGGTGCCACCGGTATCCAGGTAGGTTCGTTGTTCGCGCTGGCCGAAGAATCTGGCCTGCTGCCTGAGCATAAAACTGCTATCTTTAAAGAATTTAAAAATGCCAAGGATGATAAGGCGATGGTGCGAACCACGATGTATTCACCTACTGGCTTTTCATTTAAAGTCGCTATGCTGAACGGGACCCTGGCCGATAAGAATATTTATGAAAACAGACAGAGAATTTGCGATATAGGATTACTGCAACAGCTTGGACTCACTAAACCAGATGCGCAGAACGTACGTAAATTATTTCAGCGTTGTCCGGCAGCGCCGGTAAATGGTTTTCTCGAAAAGCGAGGGATGGAGAGAAACACCGAAGATAAAAGATGTCTGTGCAATGCTCTTTTGGCGACAATTGGGCTGGCGCAAATTACCAAAGATAAAAATGGCAATGAGATGGAAGAGCCATCCATTGTTACGATAGGCGAGAATTTACAAGGAATTCGTGAGATCTCGTGTAATGGTCAAACCTCATATTCCTGCCGTAATGTAGTGGATTATATTTTAGGAGCTGGAAAAAAATTTGCGTAGGTTTTTTCCCAAAAAATTATGCACGATCAAAGACCGATATTACCTGCCACTGCCCGTATCGCTATCGTCAATCGCGGCGAGGCGGCGCTGCGTTTCATCCGCGCCGTGCGTGAGTTCAACAGCCTCTATCACACCGAACTCACCACGGTAGCGTTCTACCTCGACATGGAACGCGAGGCGCTGTTTGTCAAAGAGGCGGATGTCGTCTGGCCGCTCGCTGCCTTGCCTAATTTCGCTGCCAACACCGGCATAGCCTATAGCGACAAGAGCCTCATGTGTGACGCGGTGGCAGCGGCCAAATGCCAGGCGGTATGGGCCGGCTGGGGTTTTTTGTCCGAAAATGCCCAGTTTGTCGAGATGCTCGAAGCCAAAGGGCTGGTGTTTTTAGGGCCGCCGGCCAAAGCCATGTCGCTCTTGGGTGACAAGATTGCCGCCAAGGCCATAGCCAAAGAAGCGGGCGTGCCTATCCTGCCCTGGAGCGAGGGGCCGGTCAAAGACCTCGACGCCGCCCGGCAAATAGCCGAAACCATTGGCTACCCCGTCATCGTCAAGGCGGCCCATGCCGGCGGCGGCCGCGGCATTCGCTTTGTCAAGAAGCCTGAAGAACTGGCCCGGAAGTACCAATCGGCGCGTGAAGAGACGCTGCGCATCACCGGCGACGACATACTGTTTATCGAACATCTCGTGGAAAAAGCCAGACACCTGGAAGTGCAGACCGCTGCCGACCGTCATGGCCATGTACTCACCTTTGGCGTGCGCGACTGTTCCATCCAGCGACGCAACCAAAAGGTCATCGAAGAGACGCCACCCTGTCATTTGCCACAAGAGATGATTGCAGAACTCGAAGGCTACGCCGCACGGCTCCTGACTGCGGCCGGCTACGAGAGTGTAGGCACGGTGGAATTCATCTACGACATGGCGCTCAACCGTCCTTATTTTATGGAGGTCAACACCCGGCTCCAGGTCGAACATCCCATTACCGAGCTGGTCTATGGCATTGACCTCGTGAAAATCCAGCTTCAGGTTGCCTTGGGCCAGGAGTTGACGGCGGAGCTGAAGCCGACACCGCGAGGCTGCGCTATCGAGGTGCGCCTCAATGCCGAAGATGCCGAGAAAGAGTTTGTGCCGGCGCCGGGCAAAGTGGTCGTCTGCAAAATGCCATCGGGTCCTGGCATCCGCGTAGATTCCGGTATTGAAGAGGGAAGCACCATCCCCAAGGAATTCGACTCGATGGTGGCCAAGATCATCGCCTATGCTCCCACTCGCACGGAGACGATAGCCCGGCTCGAACGCGCCCTGGGCGAGACGAGAATCAAGATCGAAGGCGGCGTCACCAATCGGGCATTTTTGCTACAACTTTTGTCGCATCCGCAAATCTGCGCTGGCGAGGTACACACCCATTTCGTGGAGGAACTGCTTGCCGCAAAGGTTACGACTATCGAGAAGCGCGACTGGGATGTGGCGCTTACCGCGTGTGCCATCGAACAGTGCGCCGCTCAGCATGTCAAAGAGGTGGTAAATTTCCGCGAGCAATTGGGCGGACTCAGCTACCCAAGGGACATCCCAGCTTCCTCTGGCTACAAAATCACGCTCCACCACGAAGGCAACCCCTACCAGTTTTTAGTGAAAGCGGTAGGCAACAACATTTTCCATCTGACCGTAGCCAATCAGGAGTTCTCCGTGCAATATTTGTGGCGCGGCCAGGAAGCCATGCTCATTGGCGCGAGAGAGCGCTTTGCCGTGCAGACGGTCATGCGCGGGGACGTTCTCCAGTGCGAGATCAACGGCATTCCTTATCCCCTGGCGCTGGAATCTTGCGGTCTGGTGCGTTCGCCTTCGCCGGCCATTGTCCTCGCCATTGCCGTAGCCCCTGGCCAGAGCGTCAAGGCCGGCGACTTATTGGTGACTCTCGAAGCCATGAAAATGGAGATCATCGTCGCCGCGCCGCAGTCGGGCACTGTCAAAAATGTCGCCGTAAAAAAAGGCCAGCAGGTGGCTGCCGGACAATCGCTCGTAGAGGTTGACAGCAAAAAGGCCGTGGTAACTGAAAAAACAACGATTGTCAGCAAGCCGCCCATCACTTTCGAGCGCCTGCAAAACCATGATTTGACTCATTGCTGGGCCGGCTCTGAACGCGAGTTTCTCGCCGTTTTCCTTGGCTACGACTATAGCGAATCGCCCTCGCGACTCCTGGGCAAAATGCTGAATCTCGTGAAACAAAATCCGGCACTGACGCCTTCGCTGGCTCAGGCTTTTATCGCCGCCCTGGAAATCTATGTAGCTGGCGAAAGCCTGTTTTCCGCAGAAAAATTTCACGCCGTTGGTTTTGCCCATGCCGTAAGCGGCCAGGAACTATTGCTGCACATGTTCCGCCGCAAAGGCGAAGCGCAAAAGGGGGTGCCGCCCCAATTCCTGGCCAAACTGGAGCGTGCCACGCAATGGTATCGCCTGGAAGAGGCTGCCAGCGACGAGGCAAGAAGCCGCGCGCTCTTTCGCATTTACAAGGCACATGCCCAACTCAAGAGCAAACAGGAACTGTTGCGGGCTGTGCTGCTCGCCATGGAAGAGTCTCTCTTCGGCCTCAGCGGCCCGCTACCGCCAAAACTCGCCGATCTTCTCGACGAAACGACCCGCCTGGCGCAATTGCAGGCACCGTGGCTTGCCGACAGCGCACTGCACGCGCGCCATTTTTTCCTCGATCGTGCCGTACTCAGGCAGGTTGCGGAAGAACGGCGAGCACGCCTGCAAAAACTGGTGGCATGGGCTTGCACCGGCATCATAGCGCCTGAGGCAGACAAGCTGCGCCAGCAGATCAGCGACGCTGGCCATGAGGTGGTGGACGATTTGCTGGCCCTCGCTCTGGCAGAAGAGACAGCGAGCCGCACCCTGGCCATCGAGCTGCTTGCCCGCTACTTCAACAGAGACCGGCAGTGGCAAGGCGGCGAATTGCTTCAACATGAAGCTTGTATCTGCTACCGTGCGGTCAGCCGGCAAGGAGAAGAAAACTGTGAGACATTGGTGGTAGTCACCGAGGCCAAAGACTTGCCCCGCCTCCTCGGAATTCTGGCCAATGTTTTCTTGCCAAAGAACGGCAAAGCAGAACTGATCCTGTTGCTGTCGTTGAGCGGCCAGGACAAAGAAGACGAGGTATTTCAGACAATCGCTCAGGCCGCCGCGACGCTTCCCGTGTGCTGGTGCGCGGTGGGCGTGGCCCAACGCGGCTCTCGCTTTGTCTATCGCACTTTCACGCCCGATGGCCAGGAAGATGGCCTGCGGCGTGGCTTCAGCCCGCTTGCCTTCCGTGAACTGCGCGTGCACCGGCTCGTCAATTTCCACACCGAGATTGTCCAGCAAACCGATGCGGTGACTGTCGTTAGGGCCGTGGCTAAAGCCAATAGCAAAGACGAACGGCTGTTTGCCCTGGTTGACGTAGCAGAGGCCAATCCCGAATTTCGGGAAAACGGCGCGATCCACCGCATCGTTGCCTTCGAGTATGCCTTCATGGAAGCGGTACACGCCATGCGTTCCCAACAAATTCAGCGTGGTGGGCGGCTTTTTTGGAACCGCATCATTGTCCATGTCCGCTCGTTCCTGCACACCAATTTACAACAAATACGCGACTATGCAGTGTGGCTGGCGCCGCGCACGTTTGGACTCGGCATCGAACGGGTGGTACTCTATACCCGCACAGAAGAAAGCGAGGGGGCACAGGAGACTGAGCTCATTTTTGAAAATACCTCCGGCTACCAATTTTCCCTGCGTGGCAGAAAGCCTTCCCTGAAGCCGCTCGAACCGCTCGATGCTTACACCGCCAAAATCGTGCGGGCGCGGCAGGTGGGCACGATTTTTCCATATGAAATC
The DNA here is from genome assembly GCA_020057085.1 of Planctomycetota bacterium. Classification (GTDB taxonomy): domain Bacteria; phylum Planctomycetota; class Uabimicrobiia; order Uabimicrobiales; family JABWCH01; genus JAGVGO01. Next base: position 20,198 of record JAGVGO010000105.1, read on the forward strand.
ATCAAGATGATCACCAAGGGGCGCTTGGGCAGTGTCCAGTTTCCGCAGAGCGAGTTTGCGGAGTACGACATCAGGGTGAAAGCGGAGACCGGCGAGACGGAAACGCTTTGCGTCCAGGAGCGGCCCTATGGGCAAAACAGCAGCAACATCGTGTTCGGCCTCATCACCAACTTTAGCCAAACGCATCCCTACGGCCTCAAGCGAGTGCTCATCTTGTCCGACCCGACAGTTGACATGGGCGCTCTGGCCGAGCCGGAATGCCGCCGCGTCATCGCCGCCCTGGATCTGGCCGAAAGCCTCTCGCTGCCGGTGGAATGGCTGCCGATTTCTTCGGGTGCCAAGATAGACATGGAAAGCGGCACGGAAAACCTCGACTGGACCGCGGCGACACTGCGACGCATCGTCACGTTTACGCAAAAGGGCGGTGAAATCAACATCATCGTCGCCGGCACCAATGTCGGCGCGCAGTCCTACTGGAACGCCGAGGCCACCATGCTCATGCACAGCAAGGGTTGTCTCATTATGACCGAGGATGCCGCCATGCTTCTCACCGGCAAGAAGGCACTCGACTTTTCAGGCAGCGTCTCGGCCGAAGACAGCGTCGGCATCGGCGGACTTCCGCGTATCATGGGACCGAACGGCGAGGCGCAGCTCGGGGCGGCAGACATGGCAGCGGCCTATGCGCTCTTGTTGCGCCACTATGATTTCACCTACGCCCGGCCTGGCCGGATTTTCCCTGACAGGCAAAAGACGAGCGACCCTTACGACCGCAATATCTGCCTAACGCCGTACAACGATTTTCTGGGGCAGGGCTTTCGTACGCTCGGCGATATTTTCAGCAAAGAGCATAACCCCGAACGCAAGAAGCCTTTTGACATGCGCCAGGTGATGCAGTCCGTGGGCGATCAGGATTGGGGTTTTTTCGAACGCTGGCAGGTGATGCAGGACGCGCAGACAGCCATTGTCTGGGAAGCCAGAATCGGCGGCTTCGGTGTCGGCTTATTCGGCATCGAGAGCAGACCGCTCACGCGCCTGGGTGCGATCCCTGGTGACGGGCCGCAGTTCTGGAACGCCGGCACCCTGTTTCCGCTTGCGTCAAAGAAAATTGCCCATGCCATCAACAGTTTCAGCCGCCGCCTGCCGGTGGTGATTCTGGCCAATCTCTCCGGCTTCGACGGCTCGCCGGAGTCGCTGCGCAACTGCCAGTTGGAATTCGGGGCGGAAATCGGCCGCGCCGTGGTGAACTTCGAGGGACCGATAATCTTTGTCGTGCTGGGACGCTACCACGGCGGCGCCTACGTCGTCTTTTCGCGCACACTCAATCCGCAGATCAGGGCGGTAGCATTGGAGGGCGCCTTCGCTTCGGTGATCGGCGGTGCACCTGCTGCCGCCGTCGTCTTCCCCAAGATGGTACTCAAAGACACCGAGTCGGACCCGCGCGTAATCGAGGCCAAAAAGCGGCTCAAAGAGGACGGCAGCTCTCGGCAAAAAGATTACGACGAACTTTTTCAAGTCGTCTATGCCGAAAAGCAGGCGGCATTGGCTCAGCGTTTCGACGCCATCCACTCGGTGGCACGCGCCAAAAAAGTCGGCTCTCTGCACGATGTCATCCCCGCCTCGCAACTGCGGCCTTATCTGATCGAGGTGTTGAGCAGTACCTATGGGAACAGGCCGTAATTTCAAGTAAACCAGACGCACAAGCCCTGTCTGTGAGGACGGGCTTTATTTGTGCTGGCCATACAACTTGCGACACCGAATTGCGTATGATGTAGTGTGCCAGGTTTTCGAGAGCATCTTTGTCGCCCGCGGCGATCACCGAGTCGCTGTAAACGGAAAAGCCTGAGTTGTGCTGCCAGTGCAGAATGTTTTGGGCCAGTTCTGCGGAAAGCACGCCTTCTTTGCGTAGCATGGCGATTACTTGGGCGCGGAATATGCGGGTGAGACTATCCATGCCTTGGGTGAGGTAAACGTCGAGGATCGCATGGAAGGTATCGCCGGCAAAACAGCCGCTGGCGACGATGGAGTGGATATGAGGGTTCCAGCTCAAGAGGTTGCCGAATATCTGGATGCAAAACACTGCGGCTGGAACTGGGGGCGGAGCGAGGTCTGGATAAGCAGCCGCGAAAAATTCTTTGATGGAAAGCCAGGCACAGCGGGTCAGTTCTCCCAGGAGTGAGCGGTTGCGAAGGAAGTAGCGGCGCAAAATTTTTGGTATGGTGAAAACAAACTGGCGCTGGTGCCCCATCGCCAGGACTTCTTCGTTCAGCCACTCAGCCCACCAGATAGCCCGTTCTGCTGGCAACTCGGGCAAAAAGCAGCGTCCTTTGCAGGAAAATGGCACGATCATGCTGTAACCGCACTCTTTGCAGTGTACCTGGGCAAACCCGAACTCGAAAATGCCGCACTCCAGAAACGACGCCACCGCCTTGTCTACAGCGTCTCGCCAGTAGCCGTATTTTTCCTGAAATCGCTCGGCAAATATTTTCTTCTCTGGGAGAGCATGTAATACTAAAATAGCGCAGACTTCATGCCAATTTTGTCTGGCACTTTCCACAAGAATTTCATCGAGTTGGGTTTGAATAGCAAGGGCAATATCCATGAGCTCTGAATTATATTGCGAGGCCTCCAGTAAAAAATTTCTTACCTCGGTCATATTGTTATAAGTTATCGTGCCAGGAATAACTTCCACTGAGGGGATAAACTCCTCATCATCGGCAAAGCCTGAAATTGCGACGAGTAAAGTTAGCGCCGTCGCCATAAATTTTAGGTAGTATTTAGTCATTTTGTCTCCTTAGCTTAGCCGATAGGATTTTTGATTTTTGCATTGCGGACAAGTTTGCGGGCAATTTGCCCAAACAACGCCAAAAATCATCATGAACGAGTGTATTGTAACACGAGGCACATTGGGCAAGCAAGAATTTTTCGCAAAGATTGATGCGTGTGTAAAAACCTCTGCCGCGTATGCGGCATAGTGATAAAGCCTGGCAGTTCACTGCCAGGAACCAGGCAATATAAAGATTTGCGCC
>JAGVGO010000017.1 GCA_020057085.1 Planctomycetota bacterium
AAGCACAGAGGAAAGGCGCATAGCCGTAGCTCTGTAACTGAGGGCGCGACGACGCCATTGGTCAAAAGATCAAGTAAGTTGTAAAGGTTATTTTTTTACGGCGACTTAGCTCTTTTTTACATACAACAGGCACTTCACCTCATGGTGGTCGTTCACTTTGATGACCGGCGGTACGATGTGAGCACAGTCAGGCATGAACTTGGGACAGCGCGGGTGGAATGGGCAGCCCGACGGCGGATTTACCGGCGACGGCACGTCGCCGCTCAGGATAATGCGCTGCCGCTTGTGCACCGGATCGGGCACGGGGATGGCCGACAAGAGGGCTTGTGTATAGGGGTGCAACGGTGTGGCAAATATCTCGTCGCTTGGAGAACTCTCGACGATTTTGCCGAGATACATCACCGCCACACGGTGGCAAATGTGTTTCACCACCGCGAGGTTGTGGGCAATGAAGAGATAGGCCAGCTTTTCCGCCTCACGCAGTTTGATGAGCAGATTGATCACCTGCGCCTGCACCGACACATCGAGTGCCGACACCGCCTCGTCACACACGATGAGTGAAGGTTTGAGAGCCAAAGCTCTGGCAATGCCGATGCGCTGGCGCTGGCCGCCGGAAAATTCGTGCGGATAGCGGTTGAGGTAATCGCCCGACAAGCCTACTTTTTCCAGGAGTTCCACCACCCGCGCATCGCGCGCGTCGCCATGCAAAATATTATGGGCGCTTAACGACTCGCCGACGATAGCCGACACCATCTTGCGCGGATTGAGCGAACTGTAAGGATCCTGGAAAATGATCTGGAGATGGCGGCGCATCTTGCGCAACTCTTCGCCGTGTAGCTTGAAAAAATCTGTGTTCTGGAACATCACCGAGCCTGCGGTCGGCTCGAGCAGGCGCAATATGGTACGAGCCGCAGTGGTTTTACCACATCCCGACTCGCCGACGAGTCCGAGCGTTTCGCCGGGGTTGAGGTTAAAGGAAATACCGTCAACCGCCTTGACCCAGGCATACACTTGCGACAAAATCCCTTTACGCAAGGGGAAATATTTGACCAGTTGGCTTACCTGCAACAATGGAGAGTTACTATCTGTTACCATGTGCGTCCGTCACTTCCTGTTTTCCTATGGTTTGACCAGCCAGCATGCCGCCGCATGGTTTTCTCCGCACACCTCTAACTTTGGCTCTTTGGTGCGGCAGATGTCCATGACATGCGGGCAACGCGGATGGAATTTACAGCCGGCCGGGAATTTGCGAGGCGAAGGCACGGTACCGGGAATATCGTAGAGATATTGTTGACGCTCGGTCAGATTGGGGATACTCTGGATAAGCCCTTGCGTGTAAGGATGCCGGGGCGTCTTGTAAATATCGTTTACCGGCCCTGTTTCCACGATCTTGCTGGCATACATCACCACCACACGGTGGCAGAATTCAGCGACGATACCGAGATCGTGGGTGATGAGAAGTACCGACATGCCCAGCTCTTTTTGCAAGCGGCCGATGAGGTCGAGAATCTGCGCCTGGATAGTGACATCGAGCGCGGTGGTCGGCTCGTCGGCAATGAGAAGCGACGGCTGGCAGCAAAGCGCCATGGCAATCATCACTCGCTGGCGCATGCCGCCCGACATCTGATGCGGATATTCGTAAAATCTCTTTTCCGGGTTGGGAATACCGACGAGGCCAAGCATTTCGATGGCACGCCGTGTGGCGTCTTCCTTGGAGACGTCCTGATGTGCTACGATACCTTCAATGATCTGAAAGCCGGCAGTGAGTACAGGGTTGAGGCTCGTCATCGGCTCCTGAAAGATCATCGAGATGTGGCGGCCGCGGACGTTCTTCATGGCGGTCGTGGATAGGGGCACCAAATCCTCTCCGTTCAACAGAATTTGCCCGCCAACAATTTTTCCCGGCGGTGTCGGAATGAGTTTCAGAATGCTCATTGCCGTGACCGATTTGCCGCATCCCGATTCACCCACGAGGCCTACCACTTCGCCCTTGCGTACATCGAAACTGATGTCGTTCACCGCTTTGACGATACCTTCGTCGGTGTAAAAAAATACCTGCAGGTTTTTCACTTCAAGCAATTTATTGCCCATGATTTATTCTCTCAACTTTGGATCCAGGGAATCGCGCAGTCCATCGCCTACCAGATTGAAAAGCGCCACCATGATGAAAATGGCAAGTCCGGGGATGACGATCAGCCACCAGCTTTGCGGCTCCTTCCGCCCCATGTTGAGAAGTTCTCCCCAGCTTGCGACGCTGGCATCACCGACATTGAGGAAAGACAGTGTACTCTCGTAGAGGATGGCCGAGGCGATACCGAAGGTGGCACTCACCAAGACCGGCGAAATGGCATTGGGCAAAATATGCGAGAATACCGTACGCCACATCTGGATACCCTGGCTGATAGCCGCCTGCACGTAATCCAGTTCTCGCTGTCGCAGGAATTCGGCGCGTGTAAGACGCGCCACCGACGGCCAACTGGTGAGGCCGATGATGATCATGACGTGGTAGATAGAGCGTTTTTCGATCATGGCGGCGATGGTGAGAATAAAGAAAAGAAAAGGGAAACACATCATAATTTCGATAAAGCGCAGGATGACAAGATCTACAAGTCCGCCGAAGTAACCGGCCAAGGCGCCCAGGATGACGCCTATCACCATGTAGATCGTCACCGCCACCACGCCGACGGAAAAAGCGATGCGCAGGCCAAACACCATGCGTGCCAGCACGTCGCGTCCGAGTGGATCGGTGCCCCACCAATGCCTCATGCTGGGTGGCTGCGGGTGTGCTTCGCGGTCGGTCTCTTTATAGGCAAAGGGAATCGGCGGCAGCGAGTAATTTACATGAATGCCTTGCAATTCCTTCATTTCAGAAAAATCTTTTGAGGTAATGTAAGGGCGGCTGTAATGGAAAGTCAGCACCAGGGCGATAGCGACCAGAAATAAGCTGCCACAGCCGGCCAGAAAGCGTTTGGCAGTAAAGTGCAACCAACGCCGGTTGGCCACGTACAGCAACAAAAACAGTGGCGACATCACCATGAACAGGTTGAAAATGATGTCAACAGTGCATTCATAGTAATTGGTGTCGAACAGACTGTTCAACCACGGACATTGCCACGATTCGTTCGCGACCTTGAGATAATAAGCACGGTTGCCGATGAATAGCGGGGCGTAGAGGGCGACGAGAAAGAGTCCGAGGATCACCTTGAATCCAGCCATGGCCCATT
>JAGVGO010000079.1 GCA_020057085.1 Planctomycetota bacterium
CCCTCCCCTGGGAGCCCTGCAAAATTAACATTCCAAACCAACTGCCCAGGGGAGGGCGGGCAAAAGACATTGCTCCCCCCTAATTGCTGGATACGCCCTAAAGCCAGCGTCTATTCGAAACAACTCTTGCCGATGAATTCCCTGAGAATGGAAATAGGCGGAACGTGGTCCGCCGGAGTTTCCTTGAAATACGAAAGCAGTTTACGCAGGCGCATGGCATGTGCAAACTCATGGCTGTCTGCCGGGATTTCTTGCAGCAAAGGTTCCACATAAGCTTTCAGCACATTCAATTCGTACACCAGCGACGAATTGAAAAAGACATCGGCACTGTCCTGGTACGGAAAAATATACTTGGCTTCGCCTTCGCGTACCGAACGCCAAAGCTGTAAAGTCCTTATGGCGCTGTGGCCGCGTGTGCGATGATCGCGCACCAGGCGTCGCACCAGCCTCAATTCAGATGTGGAGAGCTGGTTGTGATCATCCAGTTTGAGTACCGGCAACGCACATACGTAAATCTTGAATTTCTGTAGACGTGGGACAAAATAAGTCAAACGGTCGTTGAGTCCGTGAATCCCTTCCAGAATCAAGATTTGCTGTGAATCTATGCGCAGCGTTTTACCTTCTTCCCGCTCGCCGGTGACAAAATTGAACTTAGGAAGTACCACTTCAACACCATCCAGGAGCTGGGTCAGATGCTGATTGAGGAGAGCAACATCAATGGCCTCGATATTTTCAAAATCGTACTTTCCTTCCGCGTCTTTCGGCATATCCACCCGATTTTTGTAGTAGTCGTCAATGGATACAGCCACCGTCTTCCTGCCGTGAATGCGCATGTGCAAGGCCAGCCGTTTGGCAAAGGTGGTCTTGCCGGAGGAAGAAGGCCCGGCAATGAGTACCAGACGGACATCCGGAAATCGCAGAATGTGCTCGGCAATGTTGGCAATCTTTTCTTCGTGGATCGTCTCGCATATCTGAATAATCTCGGCGCTCTTGTTGCGACTGATCATTTCGTGCAAATCGCCGATGTCCACCACCTCGATGGTTTTGGCCACCTTTTTTTCTTCCTGGAAAGCGCGGAAAAGATAACTTTGCTCCTGGAACTCTGGCACCTCGGATGGCGAATTGATATCAGGGAAACGCAAAATCACCCCCGGCGGGTAGTAAGTCAACTCAAACTGTTTGAGATATGCGGCGCTCGGAACCACTGGCCCATAGCAGGTACTGATCGTCTCGCCGAAATGGTAAAAGGTCACCGTTTCGCTGTGCCACTGCCGCAGCAATTTGAGCTGGCTGTGCATACCTCTTTTGTCCAGGAGACGAATGGCCTCTTCATAACGTAGATCCTCGCGCGTAAAAGATTCGCTTTGCGCTACGTATTTGCGCATGCGCGCCTCGATCTGCGCCAGGATACTCCTCGTCAAGGCCGGCTCACCGTACACATCGCAATAGACACCGCGACTGATGGAATGGCTGGTTTCCACTTTGTGCTGCGGAAAAAGCTCATGCATGGCTCGTAAAAACAAGAGAATCAGCCCGCGCCGGTAGAGTTTGACGCCTACCGGTTCGGCCAAATCCACCGGACTTACCAGGCAAGGCTCCTGTACGGTCTTCCACAAATCGTAGAAAAGATAGTTGATTTTGCCGGCCACCACAGGGTTTCCTTGCGGGCGCGGCCGGTAAGTTTCAAACAGTTGTTGCAAGGAAATTCCTTGCGCTACTTCGATGGTTTCTTTCTTCTTCCCTTCTTCAATGGCGACAGTGATGGTGTTGTTTGCCGCCGCTGCGGGGGTACGATGTTTATTGGTTTTCGCTGAAGTTGAACTTAGTTGCTCTTTTTTTTTCATGTAAGCAATGACTTTCTGTTTATCTGATGAGTACGTGGCCGACCGCCTTTTTCCAGCCCTGATACAGCTCTTCACGTTTTTCCGCCGACATGGCCGGACTAAACACTTTCTCACACAAGCGGGCGTGGCTCAATTCGCTCGAATTTTTCCAGAAAGAGGTGCTGAGTCCTGCCAGAAATGCCGCACCCATGGCCGTCGTTTCGATCTGCTGTGGCCGGTCAACCGGCACGCCCAGAATGTCCGCCTGAAACTGCATGAGGAAATTGTTGCGGGCGGCACCGCCGTCCACATTGAGGCGATTCAATTTCACTCCTGATTCTGCATTCATCACTTCCACCACGTCGCGTGTCTGATAAGCTATCGCCTCCAGCGTGGCGCGTACGATGTGGGCACGGTTGCTGCCGCGCGTGAGGCCGACGATGGCACCGCGTGCTTTACTGTCCCAGTAGGGCGCTCCCAGACCGACAAATGCCGGCACCATATAGACGCCGCCGGTGTCGGGAATCGCCGCGGCAATCTGCTCGGTTTCACTGGCCTGGGCGATCAGCTTCATTTCATCTCGCAGCCACTGTACGGCAGCCCCGGTGATGAAGATGGCACCTTCCAGGGCATACACCGGTTTGCCGTCGCCGTCGCATGCCAGGGTAGTGAGGAGTCCCTGGTGAGACAAGGTGGCCTTGTGGCCGGTGTTGACGAGCAGAAAGCAGCCGGTGCCGTAGGTGTTTTTGCCCAGTCCCGGCGTCCAGCATCCCTGCCCGTACAAGGCGGCCTGCTGGTCTCCGGCCATGCCGCCAATGGGGATCGAAACCCCGCCAAACAGTTCTGGCGCGGTGTGGCCGAAGATGCAGGACGAAGGTTTTACCTCTGGCAGAAGGGAATCGGGAATCTGCCAGTATTTGAGCAGCTCGCTATCCCAACATTTGTTGTGGATGTCGTAAATCATGGTGCGAGAGGCATTGGTAAAATCGCTGGCATGCACCTTGCCGCCGGTGAGCTTATAGAGGAGCCAGGTGTCAATCGTGCCAAACGCCAGCTCGCCTCTGTTAGCCCTGGCGCGTGCGTCAGGAACATGCTCCAGCAACCAGGCAATTTTGGTGCCAGAAAAATAGGCGTCAATGACAAGGCCGGTACGCTGACGCACTTTGTCTTCCCAGCCGTCCGCTTTCATCTTGTCGCACATCGGCGCAGTGCGCCGGCACTGCCAGACGATGGCGTTGTGGATCGGCTTGCCGCTTTTCCTGTCCCACACCACCGTTGTTTCTCGCTGGTTGGTGATGCCGATGCCGGCAATGTCTTGCGGCGTGATCTTGGCCTTGTGCAAGGTTTTTTCGATGATTTCCCAGGTCACCTGCCAGATTTCCTCAGCGTCATGCTCCACCCAGCCAGGCTGCGGATAGCATTGTTTGAATTCTTTGCTGTTTTGGGCCACCACCTGGCCTTCGTGATTGACGAGAATCACCCGGCTGCTGGTGGTACCCTGGTCTATTGCCATGATGTATTTAGACACGCCATCACTCCTTCTTTTTGTCTGAAACTAGAATTTTTTGCATGAAAATTTCGCTCGTGCAAAGTCTGCTCCACGACGATCTAACAACGAACGCTTGCAGCAAGAGACGCCGTTGTGTCCTGGCCTGCCAGGACACGATGCAATAGACTTGATTGCGCAACATGAGATCGTCGTTGCGCAGACTTGCACTTCGCTCCAGTTCCGCTTCTTGTACTTTCATTTTGAAAAAAACTGGGACGGATTGCTTCCATTGTCTTATGCCTGGTTCTTGCGTTTAGCCGGGAAAACAAAATGTAAAATTGCCAAGAGCAGGAAGAGAACGATAGCCACGTGAACAGGGTTGATTTTGAAGCCTATTTGCGACAGCAATAGCACCGTAAGCACTGTCGGGCACAGTACGCGGGTGAAAAACATCCACATCTGGGCCAGTGAAAAGATCAATCGCTTTTGTTTGAACCCCGGTGCGCCGATGGCCATTTCATCAACGAAATCATGGATATTGCAGCGCCAGCCGGTAAAGAGGCAGATCAACAAGGCGATCAACACCAGAGAAAGAGTGCCGAAAAATTGGTCCATGATGTTCATGAACCCTTTCTGACCTACGAATTCGACACTGGACAGCCACTGTGAAGCGCCGCAGGAAAGGGCGGAAGGAATACCGACGATGAACGCCATGATACCGACGATCCACGAGGCATATTTGCGTGACCACTTTTTCTCATCCACATAGTAAGAAACCGGGACTTCCAACATGGAAATCGAAGAAGTCAAGGCCGCCAGCATCAGCAGCAAGAAGAAGCCGGCGCCGACAATGCTGCCGCCGGGCATCATCTCAAAGACTTGTGGCAACACTTCAAAGGTCAGAGTCGGGCCGCCGGCAGGAGATTTGCCGAAAGCGAAGACGGCGGGGAAAACCATGAAACCGCCGAGCAAGGCAACCGTCGTATCGGCTACTGCGACCGAGACACCGCCACTCACGATACTTTGTTGTTTGGACATGTACGAACCGTAAACGATCATGAGTCCCCAGCCTACGCTCAATGAAAAGAAGGCTTGCCCCACTGCCGCCAGCACCACTTGCGGAGTGATTTTGGCAAAATCCGGCACCAGGTAGTAGCGGACACCGGCCATGGCATTGGGCAACGTGACGCTGCGGATGCACACCACGATGCACAGGAAAAACAAAATGGGCATCAAAATCTTGGTCCACCGTTCGATACCTTTTTCGATACCGCATTGGACGATCCAAATGGTAAGGAAAATAAAAAGGGCATACAAAGGTATCATGTAGGCAAGATTCGCCGTAAAAGAGGCAAAGTTCATTTGCACCTTGAACAGGCTGGTAAAGATATAGCCTATGGTCCAGCCGGCGATTACGCTGTAATAGCCCAGCACCAGAAAGCACACGATAAAACTCAGGATGCCTATGATCACCCAAGGTGTTTTCCCGCGCACCGCAATGATGGCGCCTATCGGATTTTTTTGTGTGTAGCGGCCGAGCGCCAGCTCGTTCCACATCACTGGAATGCCGATAAACACTACGCACAAGATGTAGACGAAAACGAATGCCGCGCCGCCGTTTTCACCGGTCAGGTAGGGAAATCGCCAGATATTGCCCAGCCCGATCGCCGAACCAGCGGCCGCCATGATAAATCCTATTTTCGAACTCCATTGGCCGCGATTGTTGTTTTGTTGTGTGTCAGACATAGCGTCCTTTCTGTAATAAAAAATAGTAAACACCATTATCGCATAAGTCAGTAACGAAGGCTTATTCTAACATTTTTTTGTGGGAAAGCAAAATTAGTTCGCAAAAAAATGGCAAAAATCGGAGAAAGCCCTTTGAGTTCACGCCCCCCGCCGTATCCGCGGCGGGTACTTTTTTCACGCATCAATACAATATTGGAACTTCAGAGATGAATCTATCACCTTATTGCTATTGAGAGAAAAAGAATGTATAATGCAACAACTGGAAGAAAATGTAATTGTCACCGTGAGGTAAGATGTTGGGGCGTATCCAATAATTAGGGGGCATAGTAAC
>JAGVGO010000024.1 GCA_020057085.1 Planctomycetota bacterium
CCTCCCCTGGGAGCCCTGCAAAATTAACATTCCAAACCAACTGCCCAGGGGAGGGCGGGCAAAAGACATTGCTCCCCCCCTAATTACTGGATACGCCCGCGCAAGACGAACAGCAAAACGACAACTTTACGAGGTGATAACATGTCCTTACTACGCTACATCCTTGGCGTCCTTGGCACCCTGGTTTACATCATTCTCTATTTCGTTTTTGGCGGTATAGTCATCGCTAGCTTTTATAACGCAACATTGCGCTATGTCCTTGGTTCTATCATCCTGTTTTTCATTGTTGTCGCGTTAATCATCAAGACCTCTAGCGATCGAAGACTTCGGGCAGCTCGCGACGAATATGACGAAATTCAGAAGAAACATCTTTACGACGCTCAGGAACATTGCCCGCATAGATTATTCGCACTGAGCCAGAAAGACATTGGTGTAATCATAATGACGGATAAATGGTGCAAAGTCTGCGGAAAGTACCTTGGGCCGGCTACGCTCAAAAGATCGATTTTTGGTAATAAGTGGGAGTGAGCAGCGTCATGCAAACCCCTCCATTGGGATCACACGTGGAACTCAAAAAAGGTGTGAAGGGCTTATCTATGCAAAACGAAAAACCAGAACGCCTCATTGCGCTCGATGTGTTTCGCGGGCTGACCATTGCCGGCATGGTACTCGTCAACAATCCCGGCACCTGGTCGAACATCTATAGTCCCCTAAAGCACGCGAGTTGGCACGGCTGCACCCCGACCGACTGGATTTTCCCGTTCTTTCTTTTCATCGTCGGCGTCGCCATTACCCTGTCGCTCAACAAACGCAAAGAGCGTGGCGATAACCAGTGGCAACTGCTGCGCCAGATCATGCGGCGCAGTATCACCATTTTTCTGCTCGGACTTTGTCTCGCCGGCTTTCCCTATTTCGACCGCTTTGGCCTCATGTTCATCGCCGGCACTGCGCTGGCGCTATGGATGACGCAGCCGAAGTGGCAGGATGACCCAGGCGAGCCGATCAATCATCGGTGCGACCGCTATGCTCTTCTCACCATCGGACTCGTGCTGGTGGCAGGAAGTTTTTATTCTTTCGATACCTCGAACTTGCGCATCCCCGGCGTGTTGCAGCGTATCGCCGTGGTCTATTTCTTTGCTGCCTGGATTTTTCTCAAAACCGGCATCAAGACGCAGGCCACCATCGCCGCCCTGCTTTTGCTAGTCTACTGGGCAATGATGACGCTCATACCAGTACCCGGTATCGGCGAGAGTAATCTGGAACAAAAGACCAATCTTGCTGCCTGGCTCGACAACAGACTGCTGGGCGGCCATCTGTGGAGACATAGCGTGGTGTGGGATCCGGAAGGTATCCTGAGCACGCTGCCGGCCATCTCGACCGCCCTGCTTGGCATACTCCTTGGCCACTTCCTGCGACTTGAGTGGAGCAGAGGCAAACAGGTAGTCGTCATGCTGGCGGCAGGCGGTGCCGGCATTGCTCTGGGACTATTGTGGGATATGTGGTTTCCTTTCAACAAAAGCTTGTGGACGAGTTCTTACGTGGTTTACACCGGCGGCCTTGCGTTCGTGCTATTTGCCGTAATTTTCTGGCTCGTGGATGTAAAACAGTGGGGCAGATGGTGGACGACACCATTCCTCGTCTACGGCACCAACTCGATCACTGTGTTCTTTCTCTCCGGCATCATGGCAAGGCTACTCGGCATCATCCGTGTGATCGGCTGCACAGGGGAGGTTGTGTCTCTCAAGACATGCCTTTATGACGGCTGGTTCACTCCCTTTTTTACCGATGGGGTCAACGCTTCGTTGGCATGGGCGCTTTGCTATGTATTGCTGTGGTTGGGATTGATGTGGATTCTGTATGCCAGGAAAATCTTCATTAAGGTGTAGACGATGCCAGAGATCAAAACCATGCAAATCTATGTAGCTAACGAGCCAGTGGTGGTAGAATTCAGCGGTGCTCCCGCGCATAGCGACGATTGGGTCGCGGTCAGCAAAGCGGGAGAGACAGCGGAAACGTACGTATGTTGGGCCTCTTTACATGAGCAGGCAAACGGCACGGTGACGCTGCCGGGGGTTGCCGCCGGACAATACGAGGCACGGCTCTTTGTCGCGCCGGACAACCGCAAGATAGCGGCCGGTTGCACTTTCAGCGTGGAGAAGGCGAGCAACCCTTACATGGTTGCCCGCGCGTTAGGCGAAGTGAGCGAGAAAAGTGCTGTAGTCCGCTATGCCCAGGTGTTCAAAGGCACAAGCGACAGCGATGTGGCCGAGGTGAGCCTCGTGCGAGTGGGCGCGCCCGGTGACAATCTGTATCTGCTGAAATTCGGCGGCACCTTCGAGCATGAGTGGAACGGCAAAATAGTCTTGCACAGGAAAAGCCAGTGCGGTAACCAGGGCAACTTCACCACTCTCGTTGACGGCGACCGCTCTGTCACTATCTCTACGCACGAAAACCAGCACGGTGGGGTCACGGAATATGTGCTGTGGCTACAGGACAATGATCGCAATGAGCGCAGACGCAGTATTCCTCTGCATTACGACGAATCGCTGTCACGGCAGTCAAAACCGTTCGAGATATTGCAGGAATACCTGAATCCGGCGGCCTGTGCCGTGAGAGCCTTAGGGTTTGTGGTGATGCTGGGGAATGCGATCCAGGTGGTGCAGCCCATCAGCTCGGCCGAGGTTTTTCCCAATTACTTCGATTTTGACCTGATCGTGGGCAACCGTGGTACCGGCTCCGCTATTTTGCACGTCCGCCCCTATTTCTGGGTGAATGACACCTGGCAGGAAGGCGCTATCGTCAATTCGCTACCGATCAATCTGCCGGGAACGGCGGCGATACGCTGCAACGTGCGCACCTATATCCAGGTGCGCGGCGAGAGCGGCAAGACCAGCAACGAACGCAATGTCTCGCACTCTTCGCTGCCCGATCCTCTGCGTATACGTCTCGATTTCATGCTTCTGTCGGGCGATACATTGACGCAGGAATTCGTCTACAAACGGAAATAAATTTATGAACAAGGGGAAAAGTGTCATCGCTGGCGACAAAACATTAGATTTACAGACTAACAGAGGCGTGGCCGATGCCGCCACCATAAATTTGCAACAACAGACAAACAAGAGCGTGGCCGATGCCGCCACCATAAATTTGCAACAACAGACAAAC
>JAGVGO010000240.1 GCA_020057085.1 Planctomycetota bacterium
TCGTCGCGCCCTCAGTTACAGAGCTACGGCTATGCGCCTTTCCTCTGTGCTTCTTAAGAGAAGCACGAGGACGAGAACCCCTTCGGGGCGGTCGCTTCTCGCTCTTGGCAAAAATCTCTGCGCAACTTGTAAAACTTATTTTCTTACAGCTCCTTATAATTCGACAATCTTCAGTTGCTTGTGACAATAAAGATTTTAGCGCAGTAGAACGAAGAATGCAAGAACAATTGCGGCGGACGGTCAACCAGCCTCTTTGCTGCATCGTCTTGGTTACACGTTTTTCGGCTCGTGAAAAAAAATAGGCAAAAAACAAATTTTATGATATGATTATCTTAAATGGCTGTATATTTTTTGCCCAAGACAAATCGGTAAGGCATTAGGAGTAAGAGATGGACATGGTCTTTTTGGCCGTACTGAACGGAGAGCAAGCACAAACGAAAATTTGTGTGCGGGAGGGAGCCACAATAACTATCGGCAGAGATACACGATGTAGTTTGTGCCTTGCTGATCACGATATCTCCCGCTTGCATTGTGTCCTGGTTTACAAAGATGGCTCTATCTGGCTGGAAGACAAAAAAAGTGCCAACGGTACTTATGTAAACAATGTGAAAATAACGGCGACTTCACTTCTTCTGGGAGACATTATCCAGCTTGGGCCTGTCTTCGTACAACTGGTCGAGGGCGATCTTTCCTGGGCAGAACCTGTACGCGAGGAAACTCATCAACAAGAAGCAGAGTTACCCGATATGCATAGGGAAACCACCGAGAAATCAAAACAAGAAACCGAACAGACAGCGCAAGAAGAAGTATTGCGGGACACATCCAAACATGACGATAAGACCAAGAAAGCTCATGCTAAATCGCCAAAATCTTACGGCCTTCGCAGAGACCACAAAGCGGCCATCAGCGAAAAGCCCACAGAGGAAGCCCGGCCAGCGGAAAAATCTAAAACAGGGCAAGAACCTGGTGCAGGAAATAGCGAACGCGATACGGAAGATTGTCCAACAGAGGGCAGGACGCTAACGGATAACCCCAATACAATCATTAACGAGAAGCCCATCTTACAGGAAGGACAGATACTTCACGGGGAAAAAGCAAGCGCAAGCGATGCAGAGACGCCCAGTCAAGCAATCGTCGTCGCCAGCGAGTCGCCCCAGGTCAGACACAGTCTGAAGCAACGTTTAGAACAAGAAAGATTTACGGTAATAGGCGCGGAAAATGGAGAGCAGGCACTGAGCCGAGCGTTAGAGTGTCAACCTTGCTTGATTATTGCCGAAGACGATATGCCGGTTATGGACGGTTGGAGCATGTGCGCCAACATCGAGAGATATGACGAGATCAAAGATGTGCCGGTGCTTCTCATCAGTTCTTTTACAGATTTCAATAAACGGATCAAGAACATCACGTTGGAGATGGTGGATTTTATCTCCAAACCAGTGCAACTGGAAGAAGTGGTCGCCAGAGCGTACATGAGCATCAAAAAGGTTGAGGCGGCAAGGTATACGCAGAAAATGCCGCAGTGGCCTTGCCCGGATGGAGACCTCATGCACATCCCGATTATCGGCCTGATCCAAAGTTTTGCCTTCGTGCAAAAAAGTGGGACATTGAATATCCGCAGAAAAACCGGCGAAGAAGGTTCTCTCTTCTTCGATCAAGGAAATATCATTAACGCAAAGCTGGGCCCGATGTGTGGAAAAAAGGCGCTGATACGAATATTGGTATGGAAAGAGGGCATATTTCACCTGGCAACGAAACCGCCTACTGTTGGCCAGGAAATTTTTGGGGACTGCGTGAGCGTTTTGTTAGACAGCATGCGTACTGTAGATGAATTAAAAAAAGTGCAAGATAATTTGCCGCCTCCCCAACAAACATTGAGAGTTGATTTCTCGAAAGAATTTTTTCAGTGGGGGTTCAGTGAAGCCGATCCCCAACAAATCAAGCTTTTGTCTTTAATCAATATTTACCAGACTAGCGAAGCAATCATCATTCATTCGGATATGGACGATCTATCTGTGATAAAGGGAATCTCAGACCTCATGCGCAGGGGATTTGTGAAATAGTGTGCTTACCGCGCTTCTCACTGGAATTGCATACATGAGCATCCGTACCTTGAACCGGTTCAAGCCGGTGGTGTATGCAATCAATCTGAGAAGCGCGGTAATCGCTGTTGTCTGCCTCAAGAGCCAGCGTCATGCTACAGTGACGCGCCGCCGCAGTATGGCCGCTGGCTGGAAAATCATGTCAATAAGAAAAATGATGCGTCAGCCCATCCTGGTTCTTAGAATGTTCGTGGTCGTGTTCGATCAATATGCGCAGTGCATCTACCGCTACCTGGATAGCAGCCTCGATCCCTACGATAGCCGAAATGGGCATACCTTCCACCGAGCCGATAGCCGAAAAAATGGCGCCTGCCCGCATGCCGCGAATGGAAGCGATGACGAACAGCGTGTCGCTTTCCATTTCCGAGCACAGGACGTTGGCTTTGCGCATCGTTTTCCAGTAATTTTTGACACCTTCGGTATTGGGCATAATTTCGGGGTCTTCTTTGAAAAATGCATCCTTGCAGTGGGTGATGCCTACATAAGCAGGATTCTGCGTTTTTTTCGCACTTTGCAACAACGAATATAACACATCGGGATGCGGCACGGCAGGATATTCAGGCGGCAGATACTCCTCACCTGTTTTGCCGCCGCGTACGACACCAGTCGGTATAATGAGAGAGCCATTCTGGATGTAGGGCTGGATACTGCCACATGTGCCTATGCGGATGACGGTGTGAGCACCTATTTTGTACAACTCTTCTATGGCGATGGCAGTAGAAGGACCACCAATGCCTGAGGAGATTACAGTGATTTTTTCTCCTGCCAGGTAACCGCAATAGGTGGTGTATTCTCTATTGCTTCCTACATATCCAGGTTTTTCCAAAAAACTGGCTATCTTTTCCACTCTTTTGGGGTCTCCGGGGGTCAATACATATTTGCCTATATCTTCGGCACCTAAGTTGATATGGTATTCTTTCTGGATCATCCTGTATCCTTTATTTACCAAAAAATTTAACGATTTGCCAAATGATGTAACCAAGGATAAGGCTGCCAAACAAAGCAGCTCCTCCCATGATTGCCCCCATCATCAGTAGCTTGGATTTGGCATTCTGAGCCTGAGATAATACACGCCGTTCTCCCGAAGTCAAAAATGTGTTGAGAATGGCGCCACGTTTTTGCTGCTTGGGAATCGTCCACAAAGTTTCTTTTTGTCCTAGCATATATTCTTCGACCATGTCTTCTTCAGAGCGATTGCCGGTGCGCTGCGCTTCCATTTTGGCGGAAATCATCTCTTCCACCTGCAGAGTCTTTGCCGAGACAATATCTTCTACTTCAGCCTGAGCAAGTTGTACACTGGATCGCAGCGGCGGCTCTGCCGGATTAGAAATCTGATTTACCGCCGCTTCTTCGGTTACCGCTTCCGCCGGTAACCCTTCATCCATGCCATCGCTGTCAAAATTGCCGTCGCCACCGGTATATGAAAATTCTTCTGTCTTGGAGACTGCCAGTGCTGCCAGTTCGGTAGTTTTTTCTTTGACACGTGGTGCTTTGTTTTTGCGCACCGTAGGGGTGACAGACTGCTGGCCTTTATTGTTTGCCAATGCGTTAGGCAACGCTCCGGCCTGTAATTTTTTGATGTCTTCCATTAAGGCGGTCGGTGTTTGATAGCGATCCCGGGGAGCTTTGGCCATCATTGTTTCAATAATGACAGAAAAACCATGTGAGATACCCTGACACTGTTCGATAGGCGGGACCAACGGATCAGAGATGTGCCGGTTGAGTACCACGCTGGCATTTTGGCCGGAAAACGGCACTTGTCCGACTACCATATGATACATGCTCGCGCCAAGCGAATAAATATCACTGCGGCAATCCAATTGTTCAAGGCCGGCCGCTGCTTCCGGTGAAATGTAGAATGGCGTACCCATGACGGCACCGGTTCTGGTGAGAGACAGGTCTTTACCCCAATCACGCGCAAGCCCCAAATCACAAAGTTTGGCCTCGCCCGATTTGGTCAACATGATGTTGTCCGGCTTGATATCACGGTGTACCAGGGAAACCTGGGCTGCATGTTCCAAAGCGGATGCCATCTGCATCATGATGTCGAGCGCCATCTGTTCGGAAAAACGGCCCTGCTCCTGGAAAATTTTACGCAGGTTCTTACCGTGAATAAGCTCCATGACATAGAAATAGCAATCATTGTTGACCTCGTATCCAACTTCATAACCTTTGACGATATGAGGATGATCGAGTTTTTTGATACAGATTTGCGCTTCCTGCAAAAACCTTTGTGCCGCAGCTTTGCGTTTGCTCAGATAGGGAAACAAAACTTTGATGGCAACAAGACGGCGATCGTTCTCCAGATCGAGCGCACTATATACTTCGCCCATGGCACCTTCGCCCAGTTTGGCTATGATACGGTAGCCACGGATAAAATCTTCGTCTCCTCCCAAATACTCTCTCAGCAACACAGAGACTTGCGGTGCATCCAGTAAACCTTTTTCGACAACGACTTTGTCAATAGGCTTGTCGATCCCCCACTGGTGCATGGCCTGCTGGAGTTCCAGGCATTTTTGCAAATCGTCGGGAGAGACGACTCTTTTTTCTTCGACTAAAAATTTAGCGAAACCTTTTTGTTCTTCCTCGGTCATAAATTTTCCGCGCTAGCTGACAAAGTTTTGACTATCTTTTTTTTGGACGGCGACATAGACCATTACCTGGGAGCAGGAAGCCCGTTAGCCATTGTCTATTCTATTCACTTGATTTTTCAAGGTCAAGAAAAATCTCTCTGAAGTTCCAACATAAGAATTGATGCGTGTGCAAGAAATCCCTGCCGCGAATGCGGCATAGTTATAAAGCCTCATTATCCATAACCGAGGCCTTTCGTGTTTTAGTTTCTTTCAACTATACCAAAGGTCTCGTGATTTTCTACTCAAATTCCCCCTCCCTAAAAAACGTTACATTCAGGCATTCCTTATCAGTCCCGCACTTTTTTTTCCAGTTCTTGTAGCGACTGTTCCAGACGGGTCACTGCTGTCGTAAGCCTTTGCATATCGGCCTGGGTAGGCAGATCCCAGCGAGACAGGAGGGAACGCAATAAAGCTTCCCAATCGGCATCGGAGAGAACCAGCTTGTCCCCCATCTCTTTGCTTTCAGTATACTGGCTATTGGCCTGGTCACTCAGGATTTGCCACACCTTGCGTGCATAATCATACATGGTATCACCGCCCTTGCGGATCATATCCACGAAAATGGATGGCGCATAGGCTTTGTTTTTGCGCGCCTGTTCGGCGATGATTTGCGACAGAGTGCTTGCGGTGATATCGTCGCCGCTGTCGTTGTCTATGATGTGTACCTCTTCTTCCTGTTTGATCAGTATTTCGATGTTTTCCAGGGTGATGTAATGTTTTTCCCTGGTATCGTACAATTTACGATTGGAATAGCGTTTGATGATGCGTGCCATACCATGCCTTTCTTGTCAATGAAGTGGAGGCGGAGAGTTTTTTTCGAGAATGCGGTACACATCATCAATCTCGAACGGTTTGCGCAGGTAGCCGTCCGCGCAGCCGACATAGCGCATCAAGTTTGCATCCTCGGCACGACCCGTCAGCAGAATGAGTTTGGCCTGGGGCAACAAGCTTTTGATTTCCTTGAACAGATCGAAGCCTTCCACAAGCCCGATAAACTGAATGTCCAGAAATACCAGAGCGAATTTTTCCTGGCGACACAGGGTAATCGCGTCCTCCCATTTTTCTGTGCGGGCTACGATAAAACCCTTGTCTTGTAAAATAGCCGACAAGAGGTCTTGCAAATCTTTGTTTTTTTCGATGATCAGAATAGGCTGGCCTTCGCCGATTTGGACCGCCATTGCCTGTGACGGGCTTGCCTCGCCATGGGTCACTTCACTGCGTATCGGTAAAATTATGGTAAAACAGCTACCTTCCCTCAATTTGCTGGTGACTGTGATATTGCCGCCGTGTTCTTTCATGATGTTGTAACATAGCGACAGTCCGAGACCAGTACCCGGCTGCGTGCCACCGCCAAAACTTCCCTTGGTCGTATAAAACGGCTCGAATATCTTGCTCAGGTTCTCCGCTGCAATTCCTTTGCCGGTGTCCGTAAAGCTCACACATATCCATTGACTCTCCTTGACAAATGTGCGGATGGTGATCTTACCGTTTTTTTCGATGGCCTGGCGGGCATTGATGAGGACGTTCATGAACACTTGTTGGATTTTGTCATAGTTGAGTATCGTCTTCGGCACCGGTTCAAGCTCTTTGATTACCTGGATGCCCTCGTTCTCCAGTGCCGCGCCGGTAATTTGCAATACTGTGGCGATGATGTCCTGCACGCTGCCCATTTCCATCTGGCGACCGCGCTGTTTGGAGAAAGAGAGCAAATTTTCCGTGATCTCGCGTGCGCGCTGGCTGCACCCGATCACTATATCAACTACTTTTTCCTGATATGCCTTGTTTTTTTTGGCAATCTGAGCAAAACCGTACATGCTGGCGATGATGTTGTTGAATTCGTGTGCCACACCGGCCGCCAAAAGACCTACCGCCGCCATCTTTTCCGACTGCACCAGTTGTCCCTGGGTAGATTTCAGTTCCGCAGTACGTTGCGCCACTCGCTGCTCCAATTCCTGATTCCAGCGAGCGATCTCTTCCTCTTTGCGCTTGATCTCGTGATAAAGCCTGGCATTGGCTAAGGCGATCGCGGTGTAACCTGCGAGAATGCTGAGGAGCTGCTGGTCTTCCGGGGTGAAAGAGTCGCCGTTCTCTTTGTCTGTCACGCACAACAAGCCGATGCTCGGTTTACTCTTGTCGCTTTGTCCCGACATGGCTAGAGGTACCGCCATGAGGGAACTCCCCATTTCGCTCCAGGCACTCAAATCGGGCGGCATCTTGTCACGCGCGTCGCACAATAGTGGCTTGTTGAGAGCGACTACTTCCTGGAGGAGCTGCGGGACAGACGTTTTCTCCCATTTTTCCCTGGCAGTGCCGACCGCATGGCACAATTTCAGGGCATCGCCTTCCTTGAGGAACAAGTAAGCACGCTTGCCGTGAAAAATTTTGCTGGCACACTGGGTGGCGTCCTGGATGATGAGTTCAATCTGTAAATAAGACGAGATGGACTGGGTCGAGCGCGAAAGGGCCAAGAGGTTCTGGTTGAATTGCTGGCGTGCCTTATAAAACCTGGCATTTTCGATGACTATGGCCGCCTGCATCGCCACTTTGGTGAGCAGGTCGAGGTCACTTTTGGCAAACTTGCTGCGCTGTTGCGAATCTACGTGGATGATGCCGAGAATGCCACCTTGCCGGATCAGCGGCACGCACATGGCCGACATGATATTGCGGCTGATGATGCTTTGCTGGGCGCGAAAACGGGTATCGTCGCAGATGTTTTCGCACAAAATGGATTCTTTGCTCACCAACACTTCATCAACGATACTACGGCTGATGGTAGGGGGGCCGGCTTCCTGTTTTTTTGAAATGGCAGCCGCCGGTATCAACCTTTTGTCGCTGCTTTCGAGCAGCATGATAAAGCCACGATCGGCGGCAAATTCTGCGAGAATGATTTCCAGAAAGGTGTGCAGCAGTTTGTCGAGGTCGAGGATACCGCTGATGGCATTGGAAATTTTGTAAAGCGTGAGCAATTTGCTTTGCGAGGCCTCCGTTGTGTCGAGGCTCTCCAACACATGTTGCGCGCTGTCGTAATATTTTTGTCGCGACTCGATGCGGGACTGGAGCAGCGCATCCACCGGCGACTGTGTTTTGACCACCTCTTTTTCTTCGTCCAGCATCAACGTATAGTCGCCGAGGACGATCATGTCGCCATGCGTCAAGTGGCACTCGTGCGCTGGCTCACCGTTGACCTCAACCGTAGCCTGCGGCGAAGATGTATGCAGGCTGACCGCACCATCTTCATGCGAGATGCGGATATGGCCTGGTAAGATTTCTGGTGAGAGAAGGACAATAGTATCATTGTCACTGCTGCCGACGGTATCGCCGTCTTTGATGGCAAAATTTTTGCCGACCTTCTCTGTGTCCGGGCCGGAGATAACGATAAATTGTAACATAGCAGATATCCTTTGCCGCTCTTACCTGGCGGCCAACCCCATCTCTGCGGAGAGATTCTGCACTGCTGATTCCAATTGATCTACACTACCGTCATTTGTCAGATAATAGTCGCAGAGGGCAATGGGGCCGCCTTTCTCCAGTTTGGTAATTTCCGCAAAGTCGCGATCCTCCGCTTCCTGTGATGTAAGCGGGCGTACCTTGCGCATTGCCAGTCGCGCATAGCGGTTCTTTCTTTTGGAGATGACGGCAACCAGGATGACCTCGCCGATAGCCGCCTCTTTCAGCAACACATACTCGCTCCAACTGTAGAGCCCGTCAATCATCATCCAATCATGCTGTCGCAAAATTTCACGGATTTTCGGCAATGACAGTTGCGCATAGGCCGACATACCATATTTTTCGCGCAATTCCTGGCGCACTTTCTTCTCGCTCTCCTGCGTTTCCGGCAAACCCTGGCGGCGCACTTCTTCCAACGTCAGGTTACCGAAATAGACGTAAGGCAGATGGTATTTGGCGACGAGAAAATCTACCACGGTGGATTTGCCCGATCCTGGCATTCCCACCAGTGCAATGATTTTTTTGTTGGACATGGTCACCTCTTTCGCTCAAAGAGACATTAGTAAATTAGTAAACAGGGAGCGTTTTCATTATATTATTTCTGCGGCAATACTCAAGTACATTATTGTCTGAAATCACCCCGCTAAAAATTCCTGGACAACTTTGCCATTGCTTTGTAAAATGGCAAGGTTGTCGCGTTGTGTGTTCAACTCCAATGGCTTCTGCTAAGAATCCGTAACGAAAGGACTTTATGGAACGATATTTTCTCGCATGGTGTCTGGTCGTCTGCCTGAGTGTAAGCGGCGGGCTGCTGGCGGCACAAGATAAACTCGATAAGCAAACTGCTTCGGAAGCGTGGAGTGTAGCCACATTGCGTCAGTTGACACTACGCGAAAAGATCGCCCAGATGTTGGTTTATCGTGTGCGGTTAAATTACTGGAATTACGACAGCCCCGCCTGGGCCGAACTAAAGAGTCTGTTGCAAAAAGAGGGCATCGGCCACCTCTACGTATGGCGCGCTGAGCCTGTTTTTTCGCTTCACATGGTGAATGCTCTGCAGGTCATGTCGAAAATTCCCATGCTGGTGCAAACCGACCTCGAACCTGGGTTACGCCTGCCGGTCTCCGGCGAAACCGAGCTGCCGCCGGCCATGGCCATCACCGCCACCGGTGATACCCGCTACGCCTACGAAGCAGGCAAAATCATCGCCATGGAAGGGCGAGCTATCGGTATTCATCTGGCGCTGGCACCGGTGGTGGATGTCAACAACAACCCGGCCAATCCGATCATCAACACCCGTTCGTTCGGTGAGGATGCCGAGAGCGTGGCGCTTTTTGCCAATGCCTTCATCGCTGGTCTCAGGCAATATGGTATGGCGGCGACAGTCAAACATTTTCCGGGCCACGGCGACACGCAGAGCGATTCCCACAGTTTGCTTGCCACTATCCCCAGCAACCATGCGCGACTGTGGAGTGTGGAGCTTTTGCCGTTCCAAAAGACGGTGCAAAACGATGTCGAACTGGTGATGATCGGCCACCTGCATGCGCCCGAATACCAGCCGCTTCCAGGTCGTCCTGCTACCCTATCGGCATTCTGGATCGGCGACGTCTTGCGTCAGCAAATGCATTTTTCCGGCCTCGTCATCACCGATGCCATGGAAATGGGCGGCATTACGCAAAACTTCACTGAGAGCATGGCACTCATCGAAACCATCAATGCCGGTTCCGACATCATCCTGCAGGGCGACTTCAAGAGCGCCCTCAAGATCATCGCTGAAGCAGTGGAAAAAGGTTACATCGCCAAACAGCGCATTGACGAAGCGGTGCTGCGTATCCTGGAACTCAAGGAACGCATGGGGCTCTCCCGCGATAAACTGGTGCCGATGACGTGTCTCTACGAGCAGTTCGGCAAAGCATCTTCACAGCGAATGGCGCAGGAAATGGCGGCCAGAGCGATCACGCTGGTAAAAAACGAAGGGGGAATTTTGCCGTTCGCTACGACACGGGAAAAGCTCTATGTCATTGACCTCTACGATTATCCCTACCAGCATAGCCTCAGCAGCGTGAGCAAACTATTGTTGCAGCAAGGTATCGTCTGCGAAAATTTTGCCGTTGACGATAGTGATGAAGCGGTGGTTTACGAAACACTTTACAATAAAATTCCGGCACGTGCGCAGATTTTGGTGAATGTGTTTTGCGCCCGCGCCATGAACAAGAACCGCATTTTTCTCGGTGCCAGACAGACCACTTTTCTGCAATCGCTATGCAGTAAATGCAAGGTAATCCTGAATAGCCTGGGGACGCCCTATATCTTACGCGACTTCCCCCAGGCGACAGCAAGCCTTTGCGCTTACAGCGGCAACGAGCGTATGCAACAGGCGGCAGTACAGGCTCTCATCGGCAGACAGCCGATTAGCGGCAAGCTCCCCATCACCATCCCAGGCATTGCTCCCCTCGGCAGCGGCCTTATCTTGCCTGAACATCCCGCACCACCGGAAAAAAGCGTGGTAAAACCCCCGATTCAACTCAAATATGCCATGCCTTTTGAAGCAGAAGCCAATGTAACGGCTCTGCGGCAGACGACCAACAAGGCGCTCAACGAGCAAGCATGGCCGGGTGGAGTACTCCTGGCGGCCAAGGACGGCAAAATTTTCTGGCACGAAGCTTTTGGCCATCACACTTACGCCCATGAGCAGGCTGTGGTAGTGAACGACCTCTTCGATCTCGCCTCGCTCACCAAAGTGATCGCCACCACCTCGGCAGTGATGAAACTATATGATAGCGGCCTCCTCGAACTCGACGCCAAGGTGGTCGGCTATTTGCCACAATTTGTCGGGCCGACTGCCGAAGCGACACGGCAGAAAGCGCATGTCACCATCCGCGATCTCCTCACCCATAGTGCCGGCCTGCCCGCCTTTGCGCCGTTCCACAAGCAGAACTGCACGCTCGCGGAACGCTGGCAGGCGATTTATGCCACGCCGCTCAACAATGTGCCGGGCGTGGAAGTGGTCTATTCAGACATCGGTTTTATGCTACTAGGCAAAGTGGTGGAGAAAGTTTCCGGCAAAAGCCTCGACGAGTTCGTCCTCACGGAAATTTTTGCGCCGCTCGGTATGCGCGACACCATGTTCAATCCGCCGGAAAGCATGAAAAAACGCATCCTGCCCACAGAAAAAGAGGCAACCGGTGACAAATTCATCTGCGGCCATGTACATGACGAGAACGCCTATGCCCTGGGCGGCGTGTCGGGTCATGCCGGGCTCTTCTCGACAGCCTACGATCTCGCCGTGTTCGCTGAACTGATGCTGGGCAAAGGCAGCTACGGCGAGCAACAAATCTTCAAGCCGGAAACGGTGGAACTGTTCACGCGCCGCGCCAACGTGGTGCAGAATAGCTCCCGTTGTCTGGGATGGGACAGTCCAAGCGACAAGGCTTCGGGTGGTGTCTATCTGCCCGACGAAAGTTTCGGCCACACCGGCTTTACCGGTACTTCACTGTGGCTAGACCCGCGCCACCACATGTTCGTAATCCTCCTCACCAACGCCGTACACCCGGAGCGCAGCCGCAAAGCTCCCAAATATTTCGAATGGCGGCAGCGAGTCCATAGCGCGGTCTACGAATGTTTCCCGGATCTGCCACGCAATTTGAAGCTAGAGTGGTGCAAAGAATGGCGTGAGGAATAGACATGGAACGCAAGCTGTTTCCGGAGAAAGCAGTCGTCGCCGGTAAATTCCGCATTACTGCGACCCACCCCCATGCCACATTTTGTGGCTATGTACACGAGGCGATAGAAGAAGAGACTGCCCGCCCGCTCAAGCTGATTGCCCTGCACAGCCATTTTATGATTTTTACCGCAACGCCCGCTGTGCCGGACGACCTGTTTGTGCCGTTTCGCACGGGTGAGCAGGGTGGGCTACGCTACCTCACATTTTACAGCGAAGAAGAGATATCCTACCATGAAGAGATGCTGCGCATAAGTGGCAACGAGAGAGCCAGCGACTCGTTCTTCCTGTCGCTGTGTCGCTGGCTCCATCGTGTCTGGCAAACAAGCAAAGAGGCCGAGCTGTTGGTGCCTTACCTCAATCCCGATTTGTTATTTTTGTCTGGCAAACGTATCCGAGCGTTAGCGCCGCTGCCGTTCGATCTCGCCAAGATGGAAGCGGCGGTGCTGGAGTGGCAGCGTTTCTTTTCGCCTGTTTATCTGATTCACAAAAAGACGAGCGCCAAATTATCTCCTGTCCACTACTATTTTCCAATATTTGTCATGCTCGCCGAGGTAGTGCAAAAGCGGCCGCTGGAACGCAATGCGCTCACGCATCAGATTGATATCGGCCACCTCAGGGCAGGCAAGTATACGCCGCTGTTGCAGCGGCTCTTCGATGTGACGAACATGGAATATGAAACGGAGGAAGCGGTTTTTGCCAGCTGCCAGGAATTTTTCCTGCACGAGCTGGCAGTGCCGCTCGACATTACCGTCGCCCCCGCCCACATCAAAGGCATGTGTCGTGTGGGCAACCGCGAGGTATCTTTCCCCGGCGTCTACCCGCTGCCCCATGATACGCAAAATCTGAGCGTTGTTTTGCCTGCACGGGTGGATGACGCGCCAGAGAGCGGCCGCTATTACGAGTTCGTCTCCTTGCACGCCACGTCGGTGCTACATCCGATCGGCCATGAACCGCGTGCGGTGGTAACCGACTTGCAAGAAATCACGGCACCAGCCTCACTGCAACTGCGTGCCCAATATCGGGCGATGACCACGTTCTACCTCGACATAGCAGTATCCGGTAGCAAGACAAGAGCGGCGGTGTGCAAAGGTATCGAAATAAACCAGGCACCGTTGAGCGGCAATACGTGCGGCGTGGCGAGCGACGCACCGGTCTACGTGCGTGTCATGCCGCAAACCGGCTACACGGTCGCGGCCTGGGACATTGACGGTAAAAGGCAGGCGGAGCTGGCCGGACGCACCGCCTGTACACTGCCTGCCACTCTCCATGAACGGCGTGTGCGCATCGAGCTGCGCCGCGAGTGGAGTTTTCTCCTGCTCATGCTGCTCGTCATCTTCATGTTACTGGCCGGCGGTGCCGCTCTGCTGTTCTTTCTGCTGCAAGTACCGGATGGTTAGCTCCAGCATCCAGCATTCAGCATTCGTAGATTTTTTGTTGCTGGCAATGACAATTCATAGTAAACTATAGTGTTAGAATTACATCATGTGACAAAGGTGTAAAGGAGCGACCACATGTATAAATTTTCTGCTATGTTACTGATGCTGTTTTTTGTGCTATTCTCTGCCCTGGCCTATGGGCAGGCAACGGTGAAAGACTTAGAAAAACTGAAAAAGAAAGGCTTGTCGGAACAACAGATACTCCAGCAAATCAA
>JAGVGO010000069.1 GCA_020057085.1 Planctomycetota bacterium
TATTCCAGGTGCTCCAGGGTTTCTTCGTCCGTGAGATCAGAAATTTCTTTCAGCGCCAGGACGCCAAGCAGCAACGCAACCGGCGTGTTGGGCGCGCCGGGGCAAATCTTGCGGCGGTTCCAGGTTGTACGCAATAAAGAGCCGCACCATCACCGGCTTGGCACACAGAATCCGCTCAATGCGCAGCACTTTCTGACCTTCGCAAATCACAATCTCTTCGCGGATCGGGAAAAAGCCTGGATGTTCGATGAACAATCGGTACTTATTCGGCGCAAAGGTACAATTTCTGAGATCCTTGTGATCAAGAGTGGCAATCATAGGCTCCAACCGCTGAAAATCGTAGAGGATTCTCAGCTCGATCACGCATCCCTTGTCCTCGCTCTGCGCCTCACACCACGGGCAAGCCAAGAGTCCCAAGATTATTGCCAATAGCACCAGTTTCATGGTCGGCTCCTTTTGTACAGGTCCATGGGAAATCGCTCTACCATAGATAAGACAACCCAGCGAGGTGGGGTATTCAAGGTGAACTGGGTTGGCCTGACAGGCAGGCGTATCCGCTTTTCCCCCAACCATACACAATTTGGCCTGGCTCACTTCCAGATTACCTCGCGATAAGGCGCGTCATCGGGGTCTTTTTCCAGAAGCAGGTCTTCTTTCATTTCTTGCGGCAGCAGTTCGCCTTCGTATTTCGTGAGATAGTGCCTGTGGAAGCCATTCGTGCCGAGAAAACCGGGCGGATCGGTTGTTATGCTCTGGAAATTGAATGAGATGTCTCCTGCGAATTTGGACTTCCAGCCAAAGTTGGTCTTGGCTTTGTGTTCGGCCAGGATATAGAGCAGAAGGTGCAGCTTTTGCCCTGTCGTTCCGGTCAATGCCATAGGATATATGGGCATTGCAGAACGAAAGCGAAATATCAGAGGCGCAACCAGCATGTCATTGGTGTGGAATTCTTTTTCCGGGATACCGGCTTTTACCTTGGCTACGGCAAAACACCAGCCTTTTTCTGCATAGTTCCGGAACACGGCCGTATCTTCCGGCGCAAACCGGTATTGGTTCTCTTGCAGCCAGTTTACGACATCTTTGGCATCGCCTCGGATGACCTTGACCTGGTACGCGCCTACTTCCTTGGCTACCAGCACTTCCACGCCCGCGCCCGCTAGGCCAGGCATCGCTATGATGGAAAGCAAACCAAGCAGCACGAAGGCCATCGCTACATCCCGCAACAATTTCGCGCGCAGAGGCGTGACATCAGACTCTTTCCATTGCTTTCCCTGGCGAAGATAAATGAGCAAATAGAAGATGAAAAGGACGATGCCAGGCATAAACAATACAATGCAGGCCACCAACGATGTCTTGTTTTTAACTTCGGGGCGGGCTATGATGTTGAGCCAGAGAAACAAGTGCGCAGTCGAGTTCGCTGGCATGCCTGCGATTTCAGGCACAGAGGGGAGCGGCACTATCCATCCGAACTCCGCAGCTTTGCCCTCGAATTTCGGTTGTACGAGCAGGGTTTCGGTTTCACCTTGGTGGATGATCAGCGCCCGTTGATATGGCAAATCCGGCGGAACGGTGTCCGCATAAAATTTGCCGTCGGCAAATGCGCCGGGGCACAGGAGAAGGAGAAAAACGCTCGCAGTCGTCAGGGATATGGGCTTCATGATGGGCCTTTCTTGTTACTTGTAGACGCTGGTGCCTTCATCGTCGGTGATATCTCTGGAAAACTGGTCCCAGTGCAAGATGGCTATGTTTTTAGCAGATCCTTCTTTGATCGCGACACAGGTGATACGATAGGTAATTTTCTCGCCAATCGGCAACAGCGGCACCGTATCAAAACGCACTTGGCGATCGACCAGGGTGTATTTTATACGCTCGTCACATGGCACGCACGCCGACACGAATTTCATCTGCTCTGGGATAATGTTGATTAAGCGGAGGTTGGTACATTCGCTGACGCTTTCATTGCGTACTTCCACCACGTATATTGTCCGTTGCCCGATTTCTACCGGATCTTCCGTATCATAGGTGCTGAGATGCATGGCAGGCATACACCCGCTTTGTATATCTTGGCTCGCTCGAATCGTTTGATTATTCCAAGTAACTTGGGCAATATTGGCATACCTGCCAGCCAAAGCAATACGAGCTTCCACTGAAATTTCCAGGTTTTCCTGCGGCGCAAGCGTCGGTAAATTCCACGTGATAATTCTGGAAACGGGATTCCATTGGCCTGCTGGGCGAGAACGGATATAGTCAAGATTTCTTGTCAACACATTGATCAATCGTAAACCCGATAAAGTCGAATTACCGTGGTTAGTCAGCCAGATTTTATATTCCACTGCTTTGTGCAGATAGGCCAGCCAAGGCACAACGATTTGCAATTTTAGATCAGGAATGGACGGTTTAGCCTCTTGCAACGCTTGGCGTTCCGGCACCATGTCAGTCAACAAACTCCAATCTTTTCGCTTGAACTGCAGTTTGGGATTTTTGTCGCCGATTTTGACTAACGATTGCACCACGATGGTGCGGATATGCCCATTTTGCTCAAGCTTTACAATGTCTATCAGCGGTTCCACTACTGCCTGCTCAGGGAACTCGCCCAGAGCATGTGCCGCCGCGTAGCGCACGTAGTCTTCCTTATCTGACAATGCTTTGATGAGCGGTTCTATCGCCCGCTTATCGCCTAGTTTTCCCAGCGCCTCGGCTGCACAGATTCTGGCGAAGCGGTATACGCTCTGGTCTTTGAGCAACGCAATGAGTGGCTCCACCGTTTCGACAGCCCGCAGATTGCCGAGTGCACTTGCCGCCGATCCCCGCGCGTAGACATCCTTGTCTTCCAGCATGAGCTTGAGCAGCGGAGTCGTGGCACGCTTGTCGCCGATCTCGCCCAAGGCTTCGGCAGCCAGATAGCGCGTCATGGCATGCGGACTTTGCAAGGCAGCCAGAAGAGTATCCACCACCGGTACGCCAAATTTCTTGCCCAGCTTCTTGAGCAACTCCGTCGCCTGTGAACTCACCGTGCCGTCCTGATCCTGCAACAAGCCGATGATGAGCGGCAGCCAGATGTCCTGCTGTGGCTTGTCGAGCGAGGGCAAACTCAGAAGATAGTTCTCGACTCCGGCCAGTGCCTCCAGCTTAGCCGTGATGTCTGTGTCGGTGAGCTTGGCTTGTAACTGCGCCTTGTCCGTAGTCACCGGGGCATTATCCTGGCTAAAGATTAACGCCGGCATAACGATTGCCAGCAATACCGCGATACGTAAGGTCGTGTGCATGGTAGTCTCCTTTGGGAAAAAAGATGCGGGATGTTGCATCTGCCATCTTATCACGAGGAAGGCAGGTTTTCAATTGGGTGCCATAAGTCGGAGATGAAATTTATATTGCCTTGCTGGGGTGTTTGCCGGAAAATAGAGGCATACCATTACCATTACTTATCGGAATAGCTATATATGATCTCTAAGCTCCAGAGTTTGGGAAAGAACGGAGGCATTATGAACATGCTCAAATTTTTATTTTTAGCTTACTTGTTGAGCTTAACCATATTTTCTCAAGAAGAGCCCATAACCGATCTCATATATATTCAAAACAATTGTAAAGGAGAAGGAATCTATAAATTGTTAGACTGTTATAAAAAAGCAATGGAAGGCTTAGTCGAAGATTTAGAAAAGAAGCAAAGGTTAGAAGCATTTCGCAAGTTCATTGACAGCAATGCCCATATTATCAAGGAACATCCTGAACAAGTAATTCCGTTGGCATTCAATCGTTCCCATAAAGGATACCTGACAGAAGCAGCGAGAGGATTGCTAAAATCCGGAAAGTGGCAAGGAAAAGCACTGTTGGTACATGAAAATCGGCCCGAGATAGATGAATCGCCAACGTTACTTCGTACCCTTGATGGGCACAAGACTACAGTCACTTCTGTAGCAATCAGTCCAGATAATAAATACGTGGTTTCTGGAAGCTGTGATACCACCAATATCTGGGATATGGGAAATGGTACTCTGTTACGCACACTCAACGGTCACAGCAATTCTGTCGCTATTAGCGTTGATGGCAAACATGTGGTGTTGGGATGTGGAGATTTCTTGAATCTCAATAAAGCCATTACCATTTGGGATATGCAAAGCGGTGGGCTGATTCGCTCCCTTGAAGGGTATGGCAGCTCTGCCAACTCTGTAGCAATCAGTACAGATAGCAAATACGTGGTATCGGGAAGCGAGGATAACACGATCGTTGTCTGGAAGTTGGCAGACGGTAAATTTTTGACTCAATATTGATGCGTGTGTAAAAACCTCTGCCGCGTATGCGGCATAGTGATAAAGCCTGGCAGTTCACTGCCAGGAACCAGGCAATATAAAGATTTGCGCCCCA
>JAGVGO010000116.1 GCA_020057085.1 Planctomycetota bacterium
CAAGATCGTTGCCAAAAACAGGCATAAAAAAACCGGCCAGCTCACGGACAGCCTCGCTGAACTACTGGCAGACAAAGCAGCGATCTATCACCATTGTTTACGCATATATCCGGGGACTAAAGTGCATAGAAGTAAGTTTGACCAATTCCGACGAGGGGATACTGTCCTTTACCAAAAGCGCATCGCTGTTGTCAAAGGCTACGGCGAAATGGGACGCTCGCTTGGTTTTGTCTCTCACAAGGAGTATGTGCCTGCGAAACATTGCTCTCTCTTGACTAAAAACACCGGTATCGTATGCCTGTAAGTGACAATTTATGATTAAAATTTTTCATAATTTTATATATTTTAGTACGATTTTATGGACTATAACTATCCTTTTTTGAAAGGCAGAGTAGCAATGGGAGATAATGTTCGTTTTAATCCTGAACAAAAGAGTCTTGTGTTCGATCCGCTAAAAGATTCTGTAGATTTGAAATACAAGTTGGATGGGTTGGCACAAGAAATTTCCCGTGAAGAGCTGCGGGTCAAGTATGCATTTTCTGCCAAGTGTACACTAAAAAACAAAGACAAGAAGGCAATCCAGAAATTGCTGGCAGAAATTACGAAGATCACCCGCTTCTCTCTCTCCACTTCACCCAAAGGAGTGGTACTGGTGGTGCCATTGGAAAATCTGGATGATGCGCGAATGTTGCCGCAACTAGGCACGGTGGCAGTGCCCTTGTCGGTGACAGTGTCGCGTAAAGCTGCGGAAGAAGAAGCAGAACAGGAGTGGAAATGCGAGCAGACGCTGAAGCTCATCACTGCCGAAGTGCCACCAAAAGAAAAAGGTGCCGATGACGAACAAGAGGAACCTGAAGCCGAGGATAATACGCTGGACATCAGCGAAATCGCCGATTCTGCACCGACCAAGAAAACTAAAAGCAAAGACAAAGATCCAGGCCACGGCCACGCAGATGAGGGTGAAACAGAAGGTGATGGTGAGAGTGAAACAGAAGATGAAGTGCAAGAGAAGACGCTCTATAGCGGCCTCATGGCCATTGATTACGGCACTTCCAACTCTACAGTGTCGGTACGCGATCCGTCGTTGGCCTCGGAAGAGGTACGTGGCCAGCTCGGCGCCGAACAATGGCAGTCGTTGTGCGAATGGATCAATCTGTGGTTGAGCGAACACCTGGCGCCGACCGAGCCGACACAACTCGACAATTTCGTGCAGACCATCACCTCAGTCATCCCGCAGGCCGAAATCCCGCCGTGTGGTTCACCTAAATCGGAAATCACAGAGGCGTTAAATCGTATGGACGACAAGTCGCGCGTGCAGATACTGAACGAGCTGCTTGGCCGCCTGTCGAGCTATCCGCGCGAAGGCAGCGACGTCGAAATCATGCGTATACTGTCCGGCCAGACTCTGGAAGGATTCGAGGCGGTGATTGATTCGCAGAACCTGGAATCGCAAAGGTATTTTGTGCTGGAACTGGACAAAAACATCGGCCCAGGGCCGATTCCCAGCGTCTTGCAGGTGGTTCATGCGCCCATCACCGAAGACCCGCAGGCGCTCACTGAGGATACGCAGCTCGACATGGGCGCGCGTGTCACGCTGTTGCTGCGCAACGCCGCCCTTGGCGAAGGGGATATCCGGCAGTTCGTGCTGTCGGCTAAACGCTATTTCGGTCGCAACGAAACCATGAACGTCATTCCCGCTGACGCCGATGGTCAAATCATCAAATTTCCAGCCGACGTTCTGGTGAGGTTGTCGTACAAAGAACTGTTCAACCGGGCCATGGCCGACATCCACAAACGCGCCGAAGAAGGCAAATTCCAGGACGCCCACTGGCCGAAAACCGTGGTTTCCACTTTTCCGACGACCTATCCGGCGGCTTTGCGCAAACAATTGCGCGACATGCTGATTGACCTCGACCTCAAAGAAATAGACACGCGTTTCGACGAAGCTACGGCTGCCGCTCTCTACTATATCTGGCGCGAGATCGGTGCCGACCCTGTATGCGGTATGCACGGCCTCATGGCACGCAGCCGCAAGGACAAATACGGTAGATCTTACCAGAACATCCTGCTTTACGATCTGGGCGGTGGCACCACCGACGTGGCTCTTATCCAGTTGTTGTATGAAGAAGTAATCATTTTCGAGGAAGGCGAAGACCGCGGCAACGGCGGCAACTATTTCCGCATCACCCCTCGTCTTTTGGGCAGCACGGGTGATCGCTATCTCGGCGGCGACCTCATCACGCTGTGGGTGTTCCGTTTCCTCAAATCCAAGCTGGCCGATTTGTTACTCACGCGCATTACCGAGAAAAATCTGGAAGCGCCGATGGGCAGCCCAGTAGGACAGCTGCTCAACGACTTGCCAGAAGATTTGAGCGAAAAGGGCGGCGACAGTGACAACGCCAAATACCGCAGCGGCTCGCTTCTCGAGTGGACTCTGCATCCGGCCCAATATCTCAAGGATTACAATCGCCTCAACGATAAAGTCATTGATGTACTCATCCCGACCCGTTTTGCCAGCGATTTCAACAAAGCGCCCAACTTTTTCACCTTGTGGGAAATCACTGACGAACTCAAAAAGACTCTCGGCACGCCGATCATCGAGCATTTTGGCACATGCCTTGGCACGGGGCTGGCCAGTAACTGGCCGGACGATGCCGAACTCGACAGCGGGCAGCTCTACAGTTTTGTGCAGAATATTCAGCCATGGCTGATCGAGGGCGGACATATCACGCAGGACGATCTGCGTCTCATCATCAAACAGGAAGAGATGAACCAGGTGATCTGGGATGTGGTGTATCAGTCTGTCAGCCTGGCCGCCAGTTTGGCTAAGGCAAGACTCATCACCGAAAATCGCCGTGACCGCGTAGACCGCCTCATTCTGGCCGGACTCTCTTGCAACATGCAGGTAGTGCAGGACGTGGCGCAGAAGGTATTCCGCGAGAGCGACGGTGTGTTCGATTACGACCCGGCCAATGTACGTTTCGACCGCAATTCGGCAAAGACTTCGGTGGCCATGGGTGCATGCATCGGTCGCTACATGGAATCAGTGCGCATTGATCCTTTCAACGAAAAAACCCGTCAGATGCTGCGTGATGGTTACGACCAGATCGAGCTGGTCATCGAGAACCTGTTCAGCTATCTGCCGTGCCGCATCGCCTACGACTCTCTGGTCGCCATGGTACCGATCTTCGAGCAAGGCCAGGAACTGAACGTAAAATCGTATTGGGACCAACACATTGTGGCAAGAACCTCGTTCAAGGACCTGCGCCCGGTACAGGAAAAATTCTGGGTCTACCGCATAGATTTCCCGGGTGCCGAACCGCAATATCTTGGTCTCATCAATGCCGAAAGGCTGGCTTTCGACAACGATATCCAGGAATTCCGCAAGTTCCGTGAAGAATACATGGTAGGATTTGAGGCGGATGCCGAACTGCTGGTACGTGCTTTCTTCCTGCCCAAAGGACAAAATCTGATTGTCGCCAAAGATTTCGCTGATCCGTTAAGCGGCGAACCGCACCCTGAGATTGTTAGCCAGACGGAAAGTGCCAATCTGTCGCGTGCAGTCGACAAGACAAAAGCAAAGCCTCAGGATGATGAAGAACCGGAAGGCGAGGAGCCTGCCGAACCGGAAGAGATTGAAGGTGAAGAGCCTGCCGAAGTGGAAGGTGAAAAGGCTGCGGAAAAACAGCCGACCAAAGCGGACACCTCTGCCAAGACACCGGTCAAGCCGCAAGATGGTAAGACTCCGAAGCCTCGGCCCAAGGAATCCGGAGAGGAAGAAAGCGGACCGACCTATGTGATGAATCGCACCATCACCGTCAAGGAAATCCTTGAAGACATCCCGATGATCCGCGCCGGCGAAGTGTTGCGCTACAAAATCCAGTATCCGGACGGCACCACCAAGGCATGTTGCATCAGCAACGCCATGCACATCCGACACCATCTCGAATTTTGCCTGGAAGATGCTGATAGCGACCCCAATGCACCGAAAAAAGAAGAAGATCGCAACATCATTGCCGAGTTCGAGATTGATGAAGATACGACCGACGAACTCACCCTGGTATGCGATCAGGACGGACGCCTTATCGTAATGACCAAGTGTCTGTTCGAAATCACGATCTGGGCCGAGATTCAGTACGAAGCGCAAAAACTTGACTACAACTACGACCCATTCTGCGGTCTGCACTGAAATTTCCCCGTACAGAGCACGGTGCTATAATCCCCGTGCTCTGACCTCGCCCATCGCTCATCCGTGCAAAGAGATGTTTTTTATTAACCGATTGCAATACAAAAGATAACTCACCTCTCCCCTGGCGGGCTGTTTTGTACCCACATCTTTGACTCACAGTTTTCATGCGATAACATATTATTAAAATTAGAGATAAGAATTGGCTAAAA
>JAGVGO010000104.1 GCA_020057085.1 Planctomycetota bacterium
AAATTTAATCAAATGGACTGAGATAACCATTCTACAGTTTTTCTCAACAGTTTGCTATATTGATATTTCCATTACCACAAAATTCGGTAGAACGTGTAATTTTCCTATTCCTTATCCAGGCACTCCTTATCATGAGCGTTTAGAAAAAGAGGGAAGAATTCTGACGCACGATCTTTCACGCTATTCGCTGCGAGAGGTTGTCATAAAACCGAAAAATATCAGCAAAGAGTTTTTGGAAAAAAAGAGCTTAGACTTATATAAACACTTCTTAAATCCAGAGTATGCTAAAAAAGTGGCTGCTCACATGGTGGAAATTTTGAAGAAACTATAGTGGGCTATATTTCACCTAGCAAACAACTCACGCGCGTATCCGATATTTGATTTTTTGTAATGGTCAACGTGATGTTGAACACGGAAAGTTCAAAAATCTTGTAGCCGCAGGCCGCAGGCGCTTTAGCGTCAAAACCTGCGCCGATGGCATCGCGGGCTTTGCGTCTAAAAGCCGCTGCAGACCCGCGGCTACGGGTTCATTCCATATCGAATCTCTTGCTATTGCTGCGGCGTCTTGTGCGAAAAATTTTCATTCGTCGTTGCTGTAGATACGCCCTTAAGTTTGACAAAAATAGCAATTGCTGTTATGCTTATGGGGAAGGAAAAAAAAGATAGTAGCAGCTCTTTTAAAAAGGAGGATAAAATGAGTTATAAAAGTTTTACCGATCTCGGTTTGGCATTGAACAGGTTAAACATTATGTGGGTAGTGCATACTAAAAACCTAGATCTATATAAAAATCTAACCCAAGAATTCTGCCAAGAGCATCTAGTTTCGCCTACAGCTACTTTTTATGAATTGTTCAACTATGGGAAAACAATCTACTGGCAAAGTGCAAAACGCTTAGAAGAAATGCGTAAAACTCGTCTGATATGGCCTTTTCTTTTAGAAACAGAACGGCACCACCCTAAACTTAGAGTTTGGGAAGCTGTGTCTATTGATGCAGATGCTTCTCAAGATTTGACAGGCGAACCCGACTACTCTATCTCTAAGGAAGATTTCACGCCAAAACCGCCTTATTTCGTTATTGTGGAAGCGAAGCAGGAAGATTTTAGTGCCGGGTGGGGACAGGCTTTGGCAAGCATGAAAGGTGCACAATTAATGAATAAAAACAAAATATCTAAGGATATTACCATTTATGGAGCGGTAACTACTGGCGATGAATGGCAATTCGGAAAACTTCAGGATAACCAGTTCGTCATTTATCCTAAAGACGGCATTAAAGTATTAGAGAACGATGAGAAAGCCAAAGAAGTCCTTTCCTTGTTAGACACTATCTTTGAAATCAGCGAAAAGAACATCTGAATGGAGAGAAATCATGCAAAAGGAAAGAAGCATGTCACCCGCTCTCGCCTCTGCGATCCAGGAGTTCCAGCGGACGATGACGATGGCAGTAGCGGATACGTTGCCGGGTGGCAAAAGCGAGTACCAAAAACTCAAGATCAAACAGCAAGACGAGGATGTGTCGTTATGGCAATGGCTGGAAGGTCAGATTGCCGCGGAAGTGCTGCGTTGGCCTGAATGGGGCGCTTTGATGGGCCAGCAGCCGGATCAGAGCAAGCAGCAAGGCAAAGCATTCGACCGTTATAGCGGCATTCGCAAAAAAGTCCAGGCTCCCAGCAGCTTTGCCGATTTCAATGAATCCTTTCGTACAACTGCCGATACGCTTCTCCGGCAGACCATGGATAATATCGGCAAAGCGGTTATCTACAGCCTGCGGCGACTGGAGAACCATGCCGGCTACCAGACAATGGTAACGCAGTTGCGAAAGCTCATTTCTGTCGACAAGGCCGGCAATATACCGGAAGCATTGCCGCTCCTCGATATATGCCAGCCGACCCGCCTGGCTTCAGATATCACGGACACACTCGTACAGCGCCTGCAGGATGAAATCAAGGCTATCGAGGAGCTGGCTTATCCGTACGATCAGAACAAGAGCAACTTCGCCAATCTCGCCATCGTGCTGCGTCTGCAAGTGCAAATCAAAGCCACCTATCAAGACAGGTTCTCGCGGCTGGTCGCTGCCGCAGAAAAGAAATTCTCTACTATCTTGCACAACGAAGTCTTGCAGGGCGAAATTTTGCCTTGGGTGCGCAGCACCCTGCTCGATAGCAACTTCCTGCACAAAATCGCCAGATAAGGACAGAACAGCATGCAGGAACAATATCACCAATTTCTCCAGGAAGGCGAGCAGGCCGGCATCCATTATGGCCTGGCCGGTCCGCGCTACGTGCCCATGGGCATTGCCGGCACGCAGATCGGCAATCGTGCCGGCAGTTCGCTCGAATTCAAGGAACACCGCGAATACCAGTTGGGCGACGATTTGCGCCGCATTGACTGGAGCGCCTTTGCCCGCAGCGACAAACTTTCCATAAAACTCTACCGCGAAGAGATCAGCCCCCATGTTGACATTGTGATTGACGGCTCGCGTTCCATGTCGCTGCCCGATAGCGCCAAGGCCAAAGCCACTCTGGGACTCGCAGCAATATTTGCCATGGCCGCTGCCAATTGCGGCTACACACACTGCGCTTGGCTGGTCAAGGAAGCGTGTGCGCGCATTGAAAACAGTAACGAACGGCCTTCCATGTGGCAGGGCATTTCTTTCGACTACGCCGGAGAACTTCCCGTTTCCCTGGCACGACTTCCACCGCGCTGGCGTGCGCAAGGTATTCGGGTGTTGCTGAGCGATCTTTTGTGGCTCGGCGATCCTTTGACGACGCTTGCCTATTTCAGGGAGAACGCCTCGGCTGTGATCGTGGTGCAGGTTCTTGCCGAAGCGGATATCGAACCACCGCAACACGGCAATATCGAACTGTGGGACTATGAAAATCAGCAACGGAGCGAAATTTTTTTCGATACCATGGCTGAAACCCGTTATCGCCAGGCGCTGGCGCGCCATCAAGAATACTGGCACCGCGCCACCAGACAAGTAGGCGCCATGATGGTGTCGGTAAGTGCAGAAAAATTGAGTAGCGGGTGGCAACTCGAAGAACTGGTGGCGGCCGAAGTGATGCGTTATCTGCGGTAAACTTTTAGCTTGTAAATGCTGGTTTGGCGTGGTAAAATTGCCTTCTTTTCGGGTAGCCCTTCACTATCCTCTTAAGAAGGCGAAACCATGTTACACACCTTGCTTGCCAACTACAAAAAGCTCGAACGGCATATCTTGTTCGTGATCGTTGCCGATTTTTTCGTGCAGTTCGTCAACACTTCGTTCAGCCTGATTCTCAACATTTACATGGTCAAGATCGGCTATCTGGATTATGAAGTCGCCGAACTGGGGTCTTACCGTTTTCTCGGCGTCCTGGGTATTGCCTTACCGCTTGGCCTGTTTATCCGCACGAGAAAAATCAAGCCGCTCTTTTATGCAGGCACGCTGGCGGCTCCGTTACTTTATCTGGCTGTGGTCGTGTGCGCGGAACACCATTGTGCTGGTCTGCTGCGTCTGAGTATGGGTCTGCTCGGCATCGCCACTACCAGTCTTGAAATCGCCCTGTTACCGTTCATCATTCGTAATGCTATGAAAGAAACGCAAACGGAAGCGATCGCTCTGAGCGCTGCTGTCTGGGCGATCGGGACCGTGGCCAGCGGACTCTTGATTTTCCTGCTGCAGAGTCTGCCGGCTTTGTTTGACGAAAAGGCTATTTTGCAAATTTTCTGTTACCTTGGATTTAGTAGCGTCTATTTTGTTTCCCGGATCGAGGTCGTCGAAGTTATTCCTGTACTCGGTAAAGATAAGCTGGCTATCAACGATTTCGACTGGGGATTGATCGCCAGGGCACTGGTGCCACCCTTTATCATTGCCGTCGGGGCCGGCCTCACCATTCCGTTTCTCAACCTCTTTTTTTATTCGGTCCATCATCTGGACTCGGACCGCTTCGCTATCCTCAATTCCTTTAGCGCAATATTGGTGAGTTTCGGCTCGGTAATCGTGCCGCAGATCAATCGCCAGTACGGTTTCAAGGTAGCCATCACCATGAGCCAATCGCTGGCCATTGTGGCCCTCGTCCTGCTGGCGACGACCGAATTTTACAAAAATTACGTGCTGGCGCCCTACCTGGCAGCTTTCTTTTTCATGCTGCGCCAACCGCTCATGAATATGGCCGGCCCGATGACTTCGTACCTCGTGATGAACTACGTCGGCAAACGGAATTACGAAATGGCCAGCGCCCTCAATACGGCGATCTGGTCGGGAAGCTGGTATGTCAGTTCGCAGATTTTCCGGTATCTGCGACAAAGCGGCTTCTGTTATGCCAATATTTTTTTCATCACCGCTGCCATCTACATCGTCGGCATGATCGGCTACTATCTTCTCATCCTCGATTTCCATAAAAGAGAGCGGCAGGGGCTGATCAGCTAAGGAGTTCCCATGTTCGCCAAACCCCTACTTTTAGCCAAACCAATCATGGTACTACTTTGGGTTCTTCGCCATTTTTGGTGAACCCTCCCAGTGAGCATGCCACTACCACCTTTGCTTGGAGAGAATTCTACCGTTCGGAGCTATTCGCTATTGCTACTGCGCAAATTTCTGCCAGAGTGGCTTCGACGAGTCATTTGGAGACAGAGTATCTTCCAGACGTTGCGCGCAATAAATCCACCACCACGGTTTTAGGCTTCTTCAGCCACCGATATAAAACCGGTCTCGCGTCACTAAAAATATATCAGGATGCGCGATCAACCACTTTTCCAATGCCGCAGATGTCCG
The DNA here is from genome assembly GCA_020057085.1 of Planctomycetota bacterium. Classification (GTDB taxonomy): domain Bacteria; phylum Planctomycetota; class Uabimicrobiia; order Uabimicrobiales; family JABWCH01; genus JAGVGO01. The sequence goes on from JAGVGO010000104.1 coordinate 4,752, forward strand.
CTCAATGTTTCTTACATCGCTCAGTGCCTTTTCGATGCCCTTTCGGTACATGCGATCCAGATATGCGCGAAACTCTTTCACGGGCGTATCTAACACTTCGGGGGGATAGAAAAATTATGGGTAGAGTATAACCTCTCCCCTGGCGGGAGAGGTCGTCAGCGCCGAGAGGCGCTGGCG